>JALELI010000025.1 GCA_022768785.1 Arcanobacterium sp.
GCCACCACGGCGTTGTTGTTCAACGCCCTTATCACTGTAAAGTCTGCTTGCACCACTGAGCACTCCCCACAGCGAGCGACACTTATAACGCACTGTACCGTGCATCATTGCACACACTCACGTACTCGAAAGTATCAATCCCAGTGATGCCCACCTAAGCAGTAACACCCAGAACGTATTGCAAAAAGAATTTTAGCATAGTTCAGCACACTATGCAGGAAATCGCTAAAAGATTGATTACTCTTCATGCGCTCTTTGCGCACAGCACCTCGTGGCATACAGCGTGGCATACAGGAAGAGGTATCGGGCAACCCGTTACGTCACATCACCTTTGTCTGCTCGATTGCCACAGTCATGCTATTGACGATTCTCGCCACAGCGCGGCGCAGCACTAGTGCAATCACCAGGTTGGGAACAACAAAGAGCACTAACATGAGGGCGTTGTAAAGATAGTCGCCCGCATATTCTCCGGCGATCGCAGAGCGCATCATGTTAATTGCGTACGTTGCAGGAAGCCACGGGCTAATGTTTTGGAACCACTGCGGCAGCAGTTCGAGTGGATAAGCTCCACCGGCCGCCGAAATCTGTAGCACCAGCAACACTACGCCCACCGCCTTACCGGCGTTTGCTAAAGCGACCACCAAGGTGTAGATGCACAGTGTAAACACGGTGGAAATCAGCCAGCCGGCCAGAATCAAGAGGAACGGATGGGCTGGTTGAATATCCACAAATACGATTAGTCCACCTATAAGGAATGTTGATTGCGCCATTCCTACTAGCCAAAACATGATGTAACGGCCCAAGTATTCTTGCACGCCAGTAAAGACGCGCCCACTATTCGATGCCGTTACCTGCTCCCTATTCTCTGTGCCATGGGTATCAGTATCTGTGTGTGTGGCGGTCTCCTCGGCCCGCGCATGGCCGCTTGCTCCGCTGAGTGTTTCAGCCGCATCGCCGTCTGACGCACCGTTGTTTTCCACGGTGTTACCATTCGGTGCGCTATGCCTTTCCCCTGAATCGCCTGATGACGCCGTATGCCCAGATATAGAGCCAGAAGATGTGTCATTCACCAGGTGAGCGCCATCAGCTATCTGCGAAACTATCGCGCGATCCGCCGATTCGCTATCTGTAGCACTCCGCGCAGTCTCTGCTGCGCCGTCACTGGCGGTATTTCGGTTATCGCGTAAATCGGCAGTAGCTTCGTTGGAAAGCGCAGTATCGTTGGCGGTACTTTCATTATTGCCTGTGGCGCTCTCCGGGTGAGCTTCAATGAAACGCTGGGCAACATTGGGCGAGACATCGGTGCGCAGGAATGCCCCGGTAAGCAGCGCTCCAACCCACAGAGCGATAACTGCGAAGAGCGGGGTCATTCCCACACCGAATGCGGCTACGGGGAAAACGGCATCACGTTCCACGTTGATCGGTGCGGAAATAAGCGATGCCAGCGCGTCTGGATCGGAACCGAGCGCTTTGGCAACCGCTGTGAGATCGCCGCTACCGCGCGCTTTATTGAGCTGTGCTAATGCCTTATTGAGGCGTTGAGCTCCATCGCGCATACTTTGCGCAGTATCAGCGAGCGAGGCTTGTGAAGAACGCAACGTGGCGATCATGCTGCCAGAGTTTTGTGCCAACGCCGCCCGAATTGAATCCATATATGACCCAACCACTGCAGCATTCTTGTTGGCCTGCGCAAGATGTGTGCGTAGCGCGCTGATTTGCGGGCGCAAATTGGCGTCAAAGTTATGGCGCGCATTATTTATTGCGTCGTGTGCCTGTTGTATCGCAGCTTGTGCAGCTGCCCGCGAATCGTCGTTTGACGCCGCCCCCTCACGCAACGCAGACGCTAGAGAGTGTAGCCGATCTGCAAGGCTCTGTTGCTTCGCAATTGCCGAATCCAGATCATCAAGAAATGCTTCAACTGCGGGCGTGTGGGGGCCTTGCCCAAGAGCGTTCTCGATCTTATCGCGTGTTTCTTGGAATCCGGCAATCTGGGCATTCATGCCCGTAACGATGTTGTCTAAAATATCTGCATTGCTTCGGGCCATCTTCTCAGCTGAGGTGAGCACATCGTTTAAGCGTGCGTTCACGGTGTCAATACTAGATGACGCCTGGCTGAGCGAATCGCTTAGGCTTGATTCGGCTGCTGTGAACGGATCTGTACTTGTGCCTCCGGCACTCGATAGAGAGCCCTTGACGGCGTCAAAAGAATTACCCACGCTGGCGGCGAGATTACTGGCGCCAGTAGCAAGTGGGATTGACGAGCCAATCAGAGCCGAAAGAGAGGACATGGTGTCGGCCCCGGAAGTGAGTTGAGATGACACTGCTTCGAGACGATTGGAAAAACGATCGAGTGCGGCCTGCGTGTTGGCATCATCGAGATGACCAGAGACTTCCTTGGCAAAACCAACAGCGACTTCTGCCAGAGTGCGTGAAAATACGTTGTTGATCTGCGCAATAGCCCCCTGGGCAATCTGGGACGTGAGGTTAGCTGAAAGTGGATTCTTCTTCTCGTTCGTATACAACATTACGTTCGCCGGGCTTGCTCCACCCAGGTAGAAAGTGAACATCGATTTAGAAAAATCTGCGGGCAAAATGATGGCAGCATAGTATTCACCCGATCTCGTGCCTTCCAGAGCTGCCTCTTTACCGGTGATGACCCAATTGAGTTTATCGTTCGTGGCGAGTTCTTTCAGCACCATGTCGCCAACGTTAATATTCATGTTCAATACGTCGCTTGTATAGCTCTTATCCGTATTGGCGATTGCGATTTTTAGTTGATCGTTGTTAGCGAAAGGGTTCCAGGTTGCAAGCACGTTGAACCAGGTGAAAAGCAGCGGAATACTGATGAGCAATGTGATGAAGATTTTTGCGAGCACACTCGAGTTGATTTGATGGGCATCGTCCCGGGCAATAAAGAGAAACTTACGCATGCGTCACTCCTGTTCCTCTTTAGTACTCGCAGTAGCCGTGTTCTTAGCACCATCGCCGTCTGCGCGCTCGACGCTACTAGTTTCGGCGCATTTTACACCACCAGTTTCCGCACGCCAGGCGCTGATAGCTCCCCGCTCTTCAGTGCCGTTTGCTGCAATCTCTGGTGCTACATTCTGGCTCAGGGCTACAGCGTGACGGCTAGCTGCCACAGGTTCCTGCTCTAGCGCGCCACGCCGAGCTGCCGCCGGATATGGAAGAAGCTTCATAACGAGTTCGTCTTCGCTGAGATGTGAAAGTTCTTCGGCGCGCATGAGAGAGCGTTTGAGAGCCTCGATAGCAACAAGTGCGCCAATCACTATGAGCCCCCACACTATCGCAACAGCCAGTAACACTGGCTTATTGGCCCGCGTTGTGCGCGAAATGACGGCGAGCACAGCTACTCCGGTTAGCCCGATCGCTGTAAACGTGCGCACCAGTACAGAGTAATGAGCATTGAACGTATTTTGACGATGGGCGAGCCGAGCGGCAAATTCCTTTCGGTTCGCAAGCAGAGCAAGGACGTTACTGAGCCGGTAATTTGCTCCTTGAAGCTGCACACTTTCATTCACCACGAGTTCCGTACGCCCAAGATCCTCGAAGAACAGCCGGGTGAAGTATTCGAGGTGACGTCGTCCAATGAAGCCAAGGACGAGCGAAATAATTGCCATGAAAAGCACTACTGCCATTGCCTGAACATAGCGCCCATCGTAGAAGCCGCCAATGGTTTCTCGCATTGCGCTAATTCCGTAGGAAAACGGAAGAAGAGGATAAATCTTCTGGAAGAATCCGGGCATGAGATCGATCGGATAAATTCCAGATGCCCCAGGGATTTGGATAATCACCAGTACTACGGCAAGTATCCGCCCCACATAGCTCAATGACGCCGCCAAAGCATAAATAATCGCCAGGTAGAGTGGCGCAAGCAGCACAGCAGTAGCCACAATCGCCAACGGATTCGCTGCCTGAACCCCAATCAGTAAGCTCCCAACGCTCACAATGAAACCTTGAATTGCAGCGAACAGCGCGAGCATCATGAAGCGGCCAGTATATGCAGAGCTGAGCTTAAGCCACGTAAACCCTTCTTTATCCACCTCAACTCGGAAAATAATGATGAGAATAAATGCGCCAATCCACAACGACAGGTTGATGAACATCGCCGCCATACCTGAGCCGTAGGAATTGACGGGGAAGAGCGCCTGTTGATCAAACTTCACTGGAGAGGCAAGATACCTTCCAATATTCGCGGCATCAATACCAGTGACAGTTTTCAACACACCAGATTGGAGCGCAGATGCAAGCGCACTAGCGTCTATCTGTGCTGTTTGCACACCAGATTGGAGCCCCTGCAAGTTACCGTTCGCTTGCGTCAGAACATCTTGCGTAGATGTGAGCTGTGCCTCGAGCCCGTCTACAAGATTAGTGACATCGGTGAGCGAAGTTCGCGTGGTGCTCACAGTGGCTGAGAGCCTGCCGAAAGTTGCCGAAAGCTGAGTAACTCGAGATGTCAGGTCATTAGTAACTTTGGTGGCTTGGGTGCGAGTAGTTGTGGCTACACTCTCTCCAGCTGCCACTGCTTTATTAAAGGAATCAGCCAAGGCTTCGAGCTGGGATCTGGCTTTTCCTGCATCGGTATGCGCTTGTTGCACAGCGTTGATGAGTTTTTGTGCGCGATTCAAACGCTCATTCACATCTGCGGCAAATCGTGCAGTGAGCGGCGAGGATTCGAGCACGCTAACTTGATGGCGTATTGATTCAAGCAAATCATTTACTCGCCCAATACTTTTATCAAGTTTCGGATGGATCTCGTCAAAGATTGCTGTGACATCGGAGATCGCTGCAGTTGCGGTCGCTGTGGATTGATTGAGTGCCTCTTGCGCGGCAAGACTCGCCTTACCGGCTGCTGCAGAATAGGTTTGTGCATCTTTAACCACCGTGCTAAGAACCGTCTGTGCATCACCAATGGCTGTTTCAACACTGGCAAGTGCAGGGTCAGCAGCTCTCAGGGCTGAACGAACCTCTCGAAGAGTGCGGAACGATCCGGAAACCGAATCATTTGCAGAGTTCACTGTGCTTTGCGCATCAGACAAGTCTTTACCAATGCCCACCAACTCTGAGCGAGTGGAACTCTCAGCCCCAGTAATAGCCGCGTCAAGCTTGATACCACCATCACGAACCGCTTGTGCAACCGCTGCACCCACCCGCTCACGGAATGCAGAAGTGATACGAACGTCAAGGGCGCTAGCTCCAGCATCAGTAATCTTAGGGGCAATCGCACCTTTCTTCTCGTTTACAAGGTATTTGATCGTTGGGCGATCTCGATCGCCTGCGAAGATTTGCACAAGATCCTTGCTGAAATCTGAAGGAATCACGAACGCCGCATATACGTCGCCGCGCCGTAGCTCTTTCTGTGCTCTATCTTCATCGAGGAACCGCCAACCGAGCTGATTGTTTTTGCGAAGTTCACCAACGATAAGATTGCCAACGTTTATTGTGCCCGTCATATCCGAGCATGCACCTGTATCACTATTAACTACGGCGATCGGTAGTTTGTCAGTTGCCTCATAGGGATTCCAAAACGCCAAAATGTTGAGCCAGGAATACAGCGCGGGAATCACAAGAACTCCAACCACGATGATAAGAGATCTTGGCACTGCCAAAATCCGCTTAATATCCCGCGTCAAAACTCGCCAACTGTCTCTCACTCTCCTGATCTTATGCGCAAACACACGAAGAGTGAGCATCACTCTGGTGTGCCAATCCTCGCTACTGCACCCGACTCTGCCAATGCATGGTCTGACAATTTGGAATTGCAACTCAAAGTTTCACCAGAGTCTCCCGCCACCGCCATCACTTTATCCTCGTTACGGACACCACGAAGCGGCTACGCCACGTATTTGACAGGCTGCAAAATTATTGAGGGGCGTAGGCTTTAGTCCTGCGTTGAAAACCCGCATGTCGGTATATTAGTGAACGATTAGCTGTACCATCTTGGAACCGAATTTGAATACACCGCTACATTCGTAAACGAGGAGCATGGGAACCTATGCGAATGAATCGTGCGAGTAATGCTAAACTCCCAAAGCTAGCGTCTAAAGCGTGGCTTATTCTTGCGATTGGGGTCGCTGTGTGTATCCTCGCCGTGGCAATACCACTATATTATTTCGCTGATACCGCTGCTCACGAACGCAACGCCACCCAAACCGATTCCGCAGCGCAACCAGCACGCGATACTCCCACCCCAGAGGACGATACACGCCCGCTTAAGCTCACGATTGCAGGCAAGAGCGTGACGGCCGGAGAGTTTCGTTACGCGCTCGGGGAAGTGACATCAACCGTGATTGCGAACTGCAGCAACGGTGAAGCGTCTATCGGCTCTGACTTTTGGCGCAGTAATAAGGCCAAGTGTGCACCCGAAACGTCACCTACACCGCGATCTGATAGTGACCGCGCACAGGCGCCTCTCACGACTTCCTACTCCACTGCGAGCAAAAAATTATGCGTTAGCACTGAACGCCCGAAAGAACGTGCCATATGCAAGGCTATTCGTCTCCTAGAACAGCAACACGCCGTCTATCAACAGGCAGTCGCTGGAGGCCAAATGAAAATCGGAAGCTGGGAAGAAGTTGTCAATGAGGTGCGAGAAACGAACTCCACGAACGAGTCTACGCAATCAGCTGGGCAGACAGTGTATGGAATAAGTAGCTACGAACTTCCTGTATTCATTTCCAAATATATGTCTCAATTGCGAGACGCCTATATCCACACTGATACCGCTCCGCGTATGAATGTGACAGATGACGCGGTGCGCCAGCACTATAGAGAAAACACGTGGGATTTCGGCCCACAGATTGAATCGCTAACATCTGAATCCGACCGATGGAACGCAATATCGGCAAGCGTAAAGGAGGATCTTCGAACCGAGATTTACTACAACTTATTAGCTGCTCGAGTACAAAACATGGATATTGTTGCAGATCAATCTAGCTTAATGGCGTTCACTGAAGAGGCCTTGCGCAATTGATACTGAAACAATCACATACCAGCGGTATCAATAACAATCACAATGGGGAACAATGAATCTGAAAAAATACGGCAGCGTTGCCGGTGCGGCAGTTCTCGCCGCTAGTTTAATAGCGCTCGCACCACTACCAGCGCTCGCAGCTCCTATCGACGTTGAGCTTGTTCCGAGCACCACGTATTACGTGAGTGCTTCAGGTAGCGATAGCAACAATGGAACGTCTGAAGCTACGCCTTTCCAGACACTCGCCAAGATTAATACGCTCACATTGCAAGCGGGCGACAAGGTGCTACTCAAACGTGGAGACACCTTTAATAATCAGCACTTATGCATTAGTGGAGATGCCGATTTCTCTTTCAATGATGGCACAGGGTGCGCCTTTCAAAAGAGCGCAGACGGCGCTCCTGTCGTTATATCGGCATATGGCGAAGGCGCTAAACCCATTATTGCTGCGAACGGCGCTGGGCAGTGGAAGCTCGACTACGGCCTGACGCTCGGGCACGCTCAACATTACTTTGCAAAAGACGCCGTTTCGTCCACAGTAGTGCTGAAAGACGCTGAGAACATCGAGATCACCGATATCGAGATTACGAATCGGCGTGTAGAAGACGCCAACGGAGCAGAGAATGGCTGCCTGTATAACGATAACTGCGCGCTTGATCGCACCGGTATAGCGGGTATTGCACAAAACAAAGGCACACTCGATCACGTGGTGCTGAAGAACCTCTATGTGCATGATGTTCAAGGCAATGTCTACAACAAGCACTCGCTTAACGGTGCTATCTATTTCAGTGCGTTTATCGCCACAGAGAAGATGGCTCCCGAATCAGAGAGGCGGAGCGCTGCGTTCAAACCGTCACTCGCCAAGCCAACGAACGGCTATCCTCGCTTCAACGATTTGCAGATCACCGATAACCGCGTAGAGAACTCAAATCGTTGGGGCATAGCAGCCACCTACAGTGCCTATGGCTCAGCGGCAGTAGATGAGCTCGATCAGATTCCTGATGACGTTATCACCAAATACGGTGCCACGAACGTGGTGGTCAGCCGCAACTTTATCAAGAATATCGGCGGTGATGCGATCACCGTGATGTATGGCTACAAGCCCCTTGTGGAGAGCAACGTCGCAACGGAAATCGCCACGCAGATGAACACGTCTGACTACATATTTGCGAAAGATGGCAGCCCTACAAAGTTTGTAAAAATAGGTGGGCGCGTTGCGGCCTCGATTTGGCCGTGGAAATCCAAAAATGCCGTCTTTCGCTTCAATGAAGGCCTTAATACACGAGGAGCAGATCGAGGGAACGGCGATGGAATGCCGTGGGACGCCGACTCTGGCGATGGCACCTTGTACGAATACAACTACTCTGCCAACAATTCAGGCGGCACAGTGATGTTCTGCGGCCATCAGGCAGCTAACTCAACCTTCCGTTTCAATATTGCCCAAAACGATTCGCTCGGGGCTCTCTCACCAACGTATTGGGTGCCGTTGTATCACGGGCTTTACCCGAATGCACACGTGTATAACAATACGTTCTATCTGAAAGAGGGCGCTTCTATTCTTCACCCTGCGCAAGCTCAGCAAGGAACAATGAAAGTAGAAAATAATATCTTCTACAATATGAGCGCTCAGCCACGCCATGAAGACTGGCAGCCGCTCGGCCATATCACGTGGGCTCCAAACGATATTGACGGCAACGCTAAAGTGACATACTCCAACAACCTCTACTACAACTACGCCAACTATCCCCAGAGCGATACAGCTCCAGTGAAAGTTGCGCGCGGAGCAACAGTGATGGTTAATCCTGGAACTGCTCCGGAACAACCTGCGGCAAATATGCGAGCTCGCAACCACTATTTCCCAGGTGTAGCTTTCGCTAAAGCAGATGCCATGACGAGCGACTTTGATGGATACAAACTCGCTGTAAACTCACCTGCAATCGGCCACGGCAAAGCAATTACAGACTGGAACGGCTTCGCTCTCGGAACAGACTTCTTCGGACGCACAGCGAATACCAAAGATATCGGCGCCGTAAGTACGAACGCAGTATCAGGCTCAGACACACCTGGTAGTGAGGCAGGCCAAACAGGGCCAATATATGTGGAAGGTAAGGCGCCTGGATTCTCTTTGAGCCTCGATGGTGCCAATGTGATTGGCACAGTGACGCTGCCAGAGGTGGAAGGCGTGAGATACACCGTGAATGGTGCGCCACTAGCCGAACGCTACAACGCAGGTCCAGTTGTTGTGAAAGCTGTTGCCAAAGACGGATATACACTTGGCGAAAGCGCTACAACGCAGTGGGCGTTCGTCGTTCCACAAACTCCTGCGTTCGACACTGCTACCGGAAAACTCACGATTCCTCACAGCACGGGTGTGGCGTATGACGCGGATACTCAGGCTGTACAACCAGGCAAGACTATAGCAGTGACGGCCACACCAGCCGATGGGTATTCTTTTGCTGGCACGCGCGGCGTGCGCTGGGCGTTCACGGCAGATACGAAGAGCAATCCCGCTGCTCCGCAACCGGGTGCTCAAAAGCCGGGGGCGGGGGCACAGCCTAAGCCTCAGAAGAATGATGGGAACGGCGGAAAATCGCCCAGTTCTAGCAAATCGCAGAATAAGGAAGGCCTCGCCCAAACCGGCTCTAGCATACTTGGAGTGCTCGGATTGGCGGCTATTCTTGGCACTGCTGGTATAGCTCTGGCGGTTCAGCGCCGCAAAGCTGAGTGAGATGTGGGGCTTCATCACCGCTCGGGAAAGGGCTGGATTACGGTAGTGAATCACGCCAATGCCCTATCTGGTGATTTTCCGCTGAGATGATTTGGCGCGTTTTCACAGTGTGGCGGTTTCTGTGCTCATGCATAGAAGCCGCCACACCTTCAGTTTGCGGGTACGTT
>JALELI010000028.1 GCA_022768785.1 Arcanobacterium sp.
CACAATGCGCCGCTTACCTGTGATACCCGCTCGGAGAATAGCCTGAAATATCGCCACTACGGCGCACTACGATCCACTGCGGCACATTACGGTGCCTCGCACAAGCCACTGGCGTACCCCAAACACACTAATGCGCCCACATCACCCAAAACACACTGTGCGCCCCAACTTATGCACCCATCGCTAGATGCACTTATGCACCCATCGCACAAGATCTCGGCCACACGGTGCTCAGATAGAAGAGAAACTGGGGCACTACGCGGTAAATTAGAGTTATGAAACTTCAAGTGATTAACCATCCGCTCGTGGCGCACAAACTCACCGTGCTGCGCGATAAAAATACGCCGTCCCCAATTTTTCGCCAGCTCGTTGAGGAGTTGATCATGCTGCTCTCCTACGAGGGCACGCGCGATCTAGAAACACAGCCTAAAGAAATAACCACGCCTTTGGAGCCAACGGTTGGCACTGTGGTAGCTGCTCCTCGCCCTATGGTGGTGCCCATTATTCGCGCTGGGCTCGGCATGCTCGACGGTATGAGCAAGCTTATGCCATTTGCCGAAATTGGATTCCTCGGAATGAAGCGCGATGAAGAAACGCTCGAAGTGGTAACATATGCAAACCGCCTTCCCGATGATCTTTCAGGCCGCCAGTGTTTCATTCTCGATCCAATGCTGGCCACTGGTCACACTCTTGTAGCTAGCGTGGATTATCTGCTGGAACGCGGGGCAAAAGACGTGACGGCGATCTGCATTCTTGCAGCTACTGAGGGGCTGGAAGTGCTAGAAAAGCACATTGGTGACCGCGCAAATGTGAAAGTGGTGGTGGCCGCCGTAGATGAGCACCTCAACGAACATGGCTATATCGTGCCCGGTTTGGGAGATGCTGGCGATCGCCTCTATGGCGTGGTGGATTAATCGTAAGATGCACCGCTCTCTCAGCGGCGCATAACGCGTTCAACCGAACGGGAACACAGGAGACGTGATGGGCAAAGCTAGCCGGCGAAAGAATAAAAAACTCCGGGCCACCCAGGCTCGCCGAGCACAAGTGCCATATGTGGATCGGCCATTCGCAGGGCTCCCCTGCGAGGTAGAGCTGGTGGCTATGCGTGAAATTTTGCCGAGTGCCACGCTGCCAGTGCGCACCACCGCAGAATACGGCGCACAAGATGTACTGCTCGTCACGATGCTTCCCGAGATGGTGGGAGCATTGCGGCGCAGCGATGGAGTGCTCATGGTGTCGGTGCGCACTGTGCTCAATTCGGGAGATGCTTCACTCGATATCGCAGATAGGCTCATACACGCGCTAGATCTGGAAGAGGGCCAAACATTCACACAAGTGGATTTGCCAGATGCACAGGGCCCGCGCTTGGCAGATGTGCTTGATCTAGCAGCCACAGGTGCTCTCGATGTGCGCACGGATCTCGCCTTTTGGATTGGCGAAAAAGAGCGCGAAGATCCGAACATTGCCGCTGCTATCGATGCTGCCCGTGAGCAGATCATTCCAATGGCTGAAGTGCCCGCCATACACGGCGCTTTTTGGGCACGTATGCAGCGTGAGTTTGTGCGATGGGTGCGTTCTGAAGATGAAGATAAAGTGCTCGCCGGGCTGGCTCGGCTCCAGAATCGGCGCGAGCTCAGCTTTGATGGAGCCCGTTTCGTGGGCGCATTCCGCGCTTCGGGTTTACTCATTCCAGTATTTGAGCTAGAGCGTGGCACAGAAGCTAGCGAACTCACCGCACCAATGACGGCGCTTGCTGCCGTTCTTGAGAAGGAGATCGCCTCTGAAGCTCCGCTCACGCCCGAAGAGCGCCGCGCCAAGGCCGGTATTGTGTCACGGCAAGTGACGCTGCGCTGATCGCTGGAGAAGTAAGCTGAGGCGCGTAGCCAGTGGCATGGAGTTTCCCTTGAAAGTAGCCAGCAGCATGAAGTTTCCCTTGAAACCTGCGCGGCTACGAACGGAAATTCGCATAGCCCTAGAGGGTGAGCTGCATGCCATGCATACCACTAGCGGGAACCCACGCATACCCGCATTAGAAATGTGAACTCACTGGAATGTGCAGCTGGCTACCGCACTAAAACACGCAGCCGGCGTCTTTCATGGCAGCCTGAATTGCAGCGGCTGTGCGCTCAAAAGCTTCCGCCTCCCAATCGTTGAGCTCGTAATGGACCTTCTTTTCAAGGCCGCCTGCTCCGATCACACACGGCTGGGATAGTGCCACATCGCCATCGTGCCCATACTCTCCACGAAGTGTGGTAGAGGCGGGGAATACCATGTGCTCATCAAGCAACACCGCACGCGCCATCGCCAAGGCCGCCTGTGCCACTCCAGCGTTGGTCCACCCTTTGCCGTTGAACACTTCATATGCCGCATCAACCACTTGCTGAGCGAGCTCAGCTGGATCTAGTGGAGCCACACCGAACACATCCGGCACATGAGCAGCCGAAACTCCGCCCACCGTCACATGGCTAAGCACTGGGAACGCCGTCATTCCATGCTCTCCCATCATAAATCCGGCCACTGAAGCCGGCGCCACGTTCACTCGATCAGCGATAATTCTGCGCAAACGCGCCGAATCAAGCGATGTGCCCGTGCCCCAAATGAGCTGAGAGGGATAGTCGAATTCATTTTGCGCAATCCACACAAGCGTATCCACCGGATTAGTGATGATGATGATCACCGCGCTTTGCGTACGAGCGCTGATATCCCCCATGATCTGGCGGATATGGCCCGAGTTTACTTTGGCAAGAATAGCGCGATCAGGCTTAGCAGTGGGATCCTCTGGGTCTGGAATCATCGATGGCCCTGCCGCAATCACAATCACATCTGCATCGGCATAATCTTCGGCTGTGCCAGCATGCACATTTACATTGGTGAGGGTGAGTGCCCCGGTGGCATGGTGCTGATCAAGAGCTTCGCCATGAGCCACGTTCTCCGCAATATCCACAGTGGCGATTTCGCCAAAGAGATTCATTTTCATAGCATCAGCCAACACATATGATCCCACGTGCCCCACTCCGCACACCACAAGTTTATGGAAGCGCTTCATCTTTTTCGATCCTCTCCAGAATTCTGATTTCACGGCGGGTGCGCAGCGCCAGCCACAGCGCCAGCCGCTAAAGATTATGTCACTTTGAGGATACGCCATAGCTGGCCCGCAGAGTTCAATGCTCATAGGGCATTTGCGAAAATTGCGAAAACGAAACGCCTATAGAACGCACATAGAACGCATTTTTTCCCGCTTCTAGGGGCACAGCTGAGGCACCCGAGCGCACTCAAGGCTCGATCGCATTCCCCGCTTCTGAGGGAGGATCAGGAGAGGGCAGCGCGGCGGCGCTGTTCTTCTGTCGCCTTCCCCGCTTCTGAGGGAGCACAAGACTAGCCGCCCTTTGAGAACAACCACTTTTTGAGAATAGCCGCCCTTTGAGAACAATTCCGCACCCAAGCAAGCCGCCGATAGAATCGGTGCAGAAAAGGAGTGAATATGAGCGATGTACCTACGGCAAGCACCGCATTTGCGGAAGGCACCGCCGTAAGCCCACTTGGCCAGCTAACCACTGAGGCACACAACGGAGAGAAATTGCGATTTTCATTCCTCGGGCCACGTGGCACTTTTTGCCAGCAAGCGCTCAATTCTATTGCCACTGAAACTGAAGCTGTGCATCTGCCGGCTCCTGATGCGCCCCGCGCAATTGCGATGGTGCGCTCCGGCAAAGCTGATTATGCCGTGGTGCCAATTGAAAACTCTGTGGAGGGCGGCATCAACGCCACCCTCGATGCTCTCGGCAAACATGCAGACCTCACAATCCAGGCTGAAATACTTGTGAATATCACGTTTGTGCTCGCTGTGCGTGCAGGCACTCACATGGCTGACATTCGCAAAATCTCCACCCACAATGCGGCGTGGACCCAATGCCGTGATTGGCTCATGGGCAACCTCCCTGATGCCCTCTATCTCCCCTCTGGTTCCACTGCCGCCGCAGCTAAAGCACTCGCTGAGCAAGATAACCCTGGCTTTGAAGCCACACTGGTTTCGCCGCTGGCTGCCGAACAGTATGGGCTCACTGTGCTGCGTGAGGGCGTGGCGGATAATCCAGATGCCGTCACTCGATTCGTGATGATCGGCGCAGCTGGCAATGTGCCAGAACGCACTGGCTCAGATAAAACTACCCTGCTCGTGCATTTGCCGGCAGATCGATCTGGCGCTCTACTCGGCCTCCTTGAGCAGTTCGCTTCCCGCGGCGTGAATCTTTCTCGTATTGAATCTCGCCCCACTGGCGATTCTTTGGGGCGCTATGCTTTCTCTATCGACGCCGAGGGGCACATCGAAGATCAGCGGATTCAAAGTGCCCTCATTGGGCTGCATCGAGTGAGCCCGAAAGTGGTGTTTTTAGGTTCGTATCCATCAGCTGATCAGCACAAAATTAAGCTAGCTGCAGGCACTGCTGATCAAGATTTCGTGAGCGCCCGCGAATGGGTGCAAAGCCTGCTCTGCCGGCGCTAATTTTTGAGTGGCGGATAGAGTTGGCGGATATAAGCGGATACAAGATTGCACGAATGGCGGGTGTGATTCACACGAATCACACCCGCACCAAAGAAACTGCCTGTATGCACCACTCAGATCAATAAAAGAGCAGCTCAAAGCCAATCGGAACACTTTCAGCTAAACCACCATCCGCCACTCATGCAACCCAGCTGCGAACATAGTTGGAGTATGAGCCGCCAGCTCATACCCAAGATTCCAACTCTGCAAACGAGTATTTTAGAAGATCGTGCAAAATCAAGGTTTTCAGCCATACAGCAACGAAAAATAGACGCTCGCTCACCGCACTGAATAGTACTTGATACAACTTAATTTCGTGCTACGCGATGCAGCCCCCTAGGAAAAATCACACCTTTCTCCCACACAAGTACTTATGCCGAGAGGGCTAATTCGCGCCTGGCTGCTCTGCGCTGCAGCAGCCGCGGAGTGATCACGCCGTGACGCGGAGCAAAGAGCCAGGCAAGCAAAAATCCAATCCCGCTTACGAGCACAATTGTGCCTCCCGCAGGTAGATCGAGCGCCCAGGAGAGATAGAGCCCAATGAGAGCTGCGCCAGCTCCGAGGCTAGCAGACACCACCATCATTGGAGCCACTCGCTCCGTGAGCAGCCGTGCAGTGGCAGCAGGAGTAACGAGCAACGCCAACACCAAGATATTTCCGATAGAGCGCACTGAGAGCACCACAGCAGTGGTGACGAGCACATACAGCGTGAGATCGAGGAGAAACACCGGAATCCCGTTGGCACGAGCAGTTTCCCGCTCGAAAGCCACTGCCATGAAATAGGGGTTCAGCACAATCACTAACGCCACGATCACGAGGGTGGCCACACCAGCCACGAGCACATCGCTCTCAGAAACACCGGCAATAGAGCCAAAGAGGAACGACGTGAGTGAACCGGTATATCCAGGGGCCTTAGAGATGATCACAATGCCAGCGGCGAAAGCGGCGGTCATCAAAAACCCAATAATGCTCTGCTCACTCACGCGCGGAAATTGCGCTAGCACCGCAATGAGCACAGCCGTGATGAGGCCAGCCACTAACCCTCCGAGCAGTAACGAGCCACCGGTAAGAAATGCCACGGCAATCCCCGGAAACACCGAGTGCGCCACGGCGTCTCCCAAAAAAGCCATACCGCGCAGCACCACATGGTTTCCCACTATGGCGCACACAGTGGCACAGAGCATTGCCACGATCAGTGCTCGCGGCAAGAAACTCAGCAACGGATTGGTGAGATCAATAATGAATTCCCACGGAGTGAGCATTAGTTTTCCTCCTGAGGCATGGAGCGTGAAGCATGGTGGAGAGTAGGAGCAGCAGCGCTGAAGCTGACGGCGCCCACTTCTGATACATGAGCAGACTGCAGTTGAGAGGCAGCACGGAGCCCAAGGCCGGAGAGCAGCGGAGAATCTGGGCGCACTTCAAACGTGGCAGACCACGGCTCGGCGCTCAGCAGAGCCGTGGGTGTGCCATCTGCATAGATTTTCTTTCGCAGCAAGAGTAAGCGGCTGCACGATGCTTGGGCGCTGGGCAGATCGTGGGTAGACATCAGCAGCGTTTCTCCTTCAGCAGCGAGGCCCTGGAAGAGCTCCAGCAAAATTTCTTGAGTGGGCATATCAAGGCCAGTAAACGGCTCATCGAGCAAGAGCACCGAAGGATTCTTTGCCAATGCCCGCGCAATAAGCACCCGTTGGCGTTGCCCTCCAGAGAGCTCCCCAATGGGCCGCTGAGCAAGTTGCTCCATGCGCACCCGTGCTAAAGCGGCAGCACACGCTTGGTGGTCTGCACGATTGGTTCTGCCAAAGCGCGCTCGGCGCACGCGGCCTCCGAGCACTGCCTCATACACCGTGAGCGGCAGCGCCCAATCCACTTCGTGGCGCTGTGGCACATACCCCACGCTATTGCGGCGGGCTTTTACATCTGCTTGGCCAGCCACTTCCACAGTTCCAGTGTCGATTGGAATAAGGCCGAGGATTGCGCGCATCAGCGTGGTTTTTCCAGCGCCGTTAGGGCCGAGTAGGCCAACGAGCTCGCCGTATTTCATGGAAAAAGTAATTCCGTGAAGCACGTGGCGCCCGCCAAGGCTCACGTGGAGGTTATTCACTTTCACTGGAATTTCCACAGATTTTTGGAGCAAATGCTCACTCTCGGTAGCGAGCTGCGGGGATTTCGATAGTAGGCTCACTACTTGCCCTCTTCCGCTGCGGATTCCATAGCAGGAGATTTTGTGGCTTCGGATTGCTCAGAGAAATTCACATTGTTACTGCCTTGCACGCCGGCCAGCGCTTCGCGGCGCAGCCTGCGCGAGCGGCGGCTGGCCCAGATAAGAGCAGCGATGAGCACAATCACTCCCACACCACCGGCAATTATTCCTGCCAGAGCTATCGGAGAGGCCACAAAACTGGTGGAATCACTATTCTGCACTCCGGCACTCGGCGCCTGAGCCTCTCCAGCAGAACTCGCTGCGCCGTCAGCTGAAGCAGCTACGTGTGGCTCTGGTGCTGCTCGCACAGCTGCATCGCTGACGCCACTGCCCACAGCGAAGCGTAAGGTAGCTGACGCCGAGTGCTCCTGCTGGCTCTTATCTTTACCAATCACTTGGATAGCTGCCGTATAAGCTCCCGGCTTGGTGAACACCCAGTTGGCGTGCACATGAGTATTTGCCTCCATCCACACGTCTTGCGGCTCCGATTTACGGGAATCCCACATCGGTAGTGGATTGCCAAAAGCTCCATCTTGCAAGAACAGCGCAAGCTCTCCTGCGCCTTTCAAGCCAAGTAAGCGCAGATTAGCTCCCCGATCCAGGCTCTGGGCAATGGCAGGATCTTGAGTGTTCCAACCAATCCACACCACATGAGGCGCTTGCACTTGTGGCACCACATACACATCTTGGCCAGCTTGGGAGGGCAAGAAGGCGTACTTTTCGCCACTAGGTGCAGCCATTTTTGCACTATCTGCCACCCGAATCACCACGTCTTGCGGCTGGCGCCACACCGCTGGGGAAACGGTGTCGTCTCTAATGAGCAGCTCCCATTTGCCAGCCACAAGTTTAGGCCCCATATCGATGTGACCGGCGCTAATAGAAACGGCCTTCCCGCGCACTACTTGCTCAGATTGATCTACGATCTGGGTGAGATCATCGGCAGCTGCTGGAGCTGCTGCTAAGGGCAGCATCACTGTGGCTGCTCCAAGAGCGAGAGCGGCAACCCGCAGAGCGTGAGAGTGCATAAATATTTTCCGGAAAAACAACTTTTTCATGCTAAACAGTTCCTTAGAGATTTCGCGTCGAAGCGCATCAACGCTGTGTATGTGTGCACATCTGGGGTGAATTCATCAGAGAGCAGAGGGCAGACTTTTACTCCCACATCTTCAGCAATCTCCACGAGCGGCGTGCGCATACGAATATCCGTGGGGGAAGCAAAAACTGCTGGAATATGGAGGCCGCGCAGAGTGCTCACAAGGCGGGAGCGATCAGCCACGCTCGGTTCCACTGCGGGGTTGGGGGTGACGATTCCGGCCACTGGGATTCCATAGGCGTGAGCCAGGTAGCCAAAGGCATCATAACTGGTCACGAGTTTACGCCGGTGGGGCGGAATCGCATTGATTGCAGCGCTCACTTCGGCGTCAAGAGCATCGAGCTGCTCCTGATACTGCTCACATGCTCGGGTATACGCCGCAGCGCCGTGTGGATCGAGCCGGATCAATTCATCGCGCAGCAGAGCCGCATAGGCTTTCACGTTGCGCACGTCCATCCACAAATGGGGATCAATTTCGCCGTGAATATGGCTGCCCAGCACAGCTTGTGGGAGCTGATAAACCTCAGTGCCGGGGCGCGCAATGAAGCGGAATACCGGATCTGCTGGCACAGGTTGGAGCGCTTTGGGCGGCACCTCTATAACCACGTGATCCATTGGCAGATTTTCCACAGTGGGTGAGGAATCACCTGAGGGCGCTGTAGCAGAAGGAGTGACGGCGTTGCGATCCACTTGCATCGTGAACCCACCGTTCATATCCACAGTGATATCGGCGTGCTCGTGTGTGAGCACCCGGAGAGATTTTGAATCCTGAGATCGCGCACTATCAGCACTAAGTGAGCCACTGGGGCTAAGCGTGCCATGAGAGCCACGTGAACTAGCGGAGTGCGCCACATCAGAATGAGTAACTGCGTCAGAGCCGGTGAAGGCAGTGAGCGGATCCACCCCCACGGCAAAGCGCACAGTGGTTTTCCCTAGAAACTTCGGGGATTTTTCGGCGGTCTGCGCCTGCAGGGTGAGTGTATATATTCCAGGCTTTGTGAACGCCCACGACATATGTGTATGCGCATTGGTGGGGAGTTCAAAAAAATCATTCTCGAAACCATCTGCTGAGTTCACATACACCGAGGGGTGCCCAAACGTCTCAGTGATATACGCGCTCAGCGCACCAGGGCCTTTCATATCAGTGGCGATGATACGCACTCCTGCTGAGCGATCAGCGTTGCTGCCTCCGCGCACCCGCAATCCGAGCCACGCAGTATCGAGTGCTGAGTTTTCAGTGAGTGTGATCACCTGCGCGCCATATCTCGTGGCTCCCTCTGCCACAGAAACATGCCGTACCTGCTTGCCGATAGTGGAATCAATCGCTTTAATCTGCGAATGTTCTTCGAGCATCAAATAGTTAGAAACAGCCAGATCAGCGTATGCAATATCGCGGATATCGCGCAGGCTAGGCTCATATCCGTGGGGGTCTGCCCCGATCGGTACGATGGAACGAGCGTCCACCCGATTGGCTCCCACATTGCGCACCACATCAGCCAGCAGCGGAGTGGTGGTAACCACTCGCACCGGCCGCCGTTCCGAGTATGGGCCCACGCCGGGCTGCGCGTGCACAGGGGCAGCGCAGCCCGCAAGAGCGCTGGCGAGCACGCTCGCCAGCGCGAGGGCGCAAAACTTTTTCATAGCCATGTGCGCGTCTCAGTGCTGAACAGTGTGGGCGGAAGCAGCGGCTGAGGCAACGGCGGCTGAAGCTGCCCGCCGGCGAGACCACCGCACAAGAATCACCACATTTGTGAGCAACACGGCTGCGAGCAGCGCCGTTTGAATCCACCAAGCCAGATCGAGGTTGCGCTCGCTGTGCGCCCCGAGCCCGGCCTGCGCCGGTAGCGGATCTGCAGACTGATGTGCCGTGACAGCTGTTGAGGCCGGATCGCAAGAGCCAGCCACCACTGTGAGCACTCCATCTGCTGTGAGTTTCTTGCCGTCTTTAGTAGTCACCTGATGCTGATAGGAAATCCGATATTCTCCTGGAGCGGTGAATGCCCACACTCCATGCATATGGGTGTTTGCAGGAATCACATAGCTGCTCGGGCCTCCCGCCGTAGAGAAGAGCATCTTTCCCACGCCTGCACCCAGCGCGGTCGGCAAGAAATGCGCCACCTGCCCAGGGCCTTGGATCTTAGTGATTGTGGTGGCCACTTCGCCAGTAGTGCCCGAAATAATGGATTCGTGCTGGCTGCTCTCTCCGAGCCACGGCACTCCAGCTTGCTGCACGGAGGAAATCATCCACATAGGAGTGCCTGGCTTAGCTAAGAAACTGAGCTCTTTCGGTGTGGGGATCGCTGCTTTTTCGCTCAATCCGAAAGCAATTTCGCTAGGGCGGCGCCACTGGGCTGGTTGCTGGCGGTCGTCGCGGACGGCTGCCACGAGAGCACCATTAACGATCTGTGGGCCGAGATCAAAGTGCCCTGCAGTGGCAAGCGAGCCTGGAAGGGCAGCGGGATTGCCAGCTGCCAAGCAAACTCCTCGCACCGGAGTTTTATCCAATGGCACGCCGGCACCAGTTTTTGCTTCCTTAGAAAGCGAGGTGAGATCGGCAGTTCCACCAAAGAGCGAAGTCAGTGCACCACTCTGCGTGCCAACTGTTCTTCCGCCAGCGAGGCGAGTGCCCCGCGCCGCCTCGCTGGCGGCAGTGGTGCCTACCGCAAAGGTGTAGGTGGCAGTGCGAGTGCGCTGCCCATCTGCGAAGCCCTGCACTCGGAAGGTGTAGTGGCCAGGAGCGGTGAAAATCCAATTCGCATGCACATGAGCAGGGGAAGGCACATGAATAGTTCCTGGCAGAGTGAGCCCGCCACCGCGTAAAACGCTGATGGGCTTCCCACCAAGCCCGGAAGTGAATACATGCACTTTGCCGGGGCCGGAAACACTCACGGAAAAATCGGCGCTGCCGTGCACCCGCTCCGAGCTCCACCCTGGCCAGAGCAGTTGTGAATTTTGCACGATGGGCAACACCCACGCCTGCTGGCCACCGCTGGGGAATCCTGCTGGCACAATCATTTTAGCGTTGTCTCCCACAAGGAATCGCACATCTTCTGGGCGGCGGAGCACCGAACTGCCCGTCACATCTTCACGCACTACGAGATCTAAACCTGTTGCTGCGGGATTGAGGAAGAAAACATCTGCATGCCCCTTGAAAATCCCAACAGGAGCGGCTGGCTTCGGCTGTGGCTGAGGCCGCGGAGCGCTTGGTTGCTTGCCAGGGTGCGGCTGTGGCATTGGTTTAGGAGCTGGGTGGGGAGCTGGTTGTGGGTTCGGTTTGGGCTGTGGAGCAGGAGTGGTGTCTGAGCCTGCAGGCCCAGGCTCAGCGCCCGCTGGCTGCACAACCCAAGTGTAGGTGTGGGGTGCACTCACCAGGAGTTTCCCTCCGAGTTTAGCTTTCGCCGTCACTCGCATTGTGTATGTACCAGGCTTGGTGAACGCCCAGTAAGCATGCACATGAGCTGGCTCAGGCACCGTGATTGTGCCTGGGAGCGCAGTGGCGCCCTTAGCGAGAAGCGGAGTGGGAGTGCCCAAGAAATCTTGGCTAAACACATGCACAGCACCAGGCCCTTTCACCTGATCAATCACGAGATCCACCGCGTGAAGATTGTGCTTTTGCGTCTCGAGAGTGCTCCACCCCGGCCAGAGCAACTCTTGATCTTGATTCAGTGGCAGCACATAGGCTCGCGGAGCTGCCGGATATCCGGCAG
The DNA here is from genome assembly GCA_022768785.1 of Arcanobacterium sp. GTDB lineage: Bacteria > Actinomycetota > Actinomycetes > Actinomycetales > Actinomycetaceae > Arcanobacterium_A. The sequence goes on from JALELI010000028.1 coordinate 11,541, forward strand.
GAAGCTCCCTAAAAGCCTTCGGCTTCACCACGAGCTGCACATTCTCTGGAGCATGAGCCACGTGGTGACCCGTGACGTCTTCTTTCAACTCGAGGTGCAGAGCCCCATTTTGTATCGAGACGTTGAAAATATCGGCATGCCCATGGTCGAGGGTCAGGCGCTTGCCAGGCTGTTCACCTCCAGGATTGGGTGTGGGAGTGACGTCGGGCCCAGGAGCAGGAGTTTTTCCGGGGTTGGGTTGTGGCTGAGGTTGGGGGCTTGGAGCTGGATCCGGCTGCGGTTGAGGCTCTGGTTGAGGCCGTGGCGCTGGATCTGAACCAGGGGCCGGATCTGGCTTCGGATCATCTGTGGGGTGCGCCGCCATGAGATCTGTGGCAGCAGTGATAGTTTCATCGCCCACAAGGAAAGTAACCGAACGTTCCACAGGAGGCAGCTCGGTGCCATCGGGAGCGTTGGCTGTGAAGAAGAGCAGCACTTCATAGCGCCCTGGCTTTGTGAATGCCCACGCGGTATGCACGTGTACGGGCCCAGGCACAGTGATAGCTGCGTCTTCTGCTTTTGCACTGTCGAAGAGCACGGTGGGCTTGCCGAGATTAGTTTGATAGAGCTTCACATCTCCAGGCCCTTTTAGCAGGCTGATATTGAGGCGCTGCGAGGCGAGATCTACTGCACCAGCGAGCATTTCAGTGGAATATCCTGGCCAGATAAGACCGGGCTTTTCTTTCTCCGGAATCACATATGTGGAGGTGCCAACAGCTCCAAGGAAACCGAATCCTTGTTGCACTCGCTTCTCGGTGATCTTTTCGCGGGCATGATCGCGCACTCCAAAAGCCACGGTGTGAGGAAGGCGCATAGTGGTGCCTTTATCTATGAGGCCGGTGTCGTCTTTCACGCGCAGATCGAGTTCGCCATCTACGAGCTGTGCAGCTAGATCCACATGCCCTTCATCGAGCAAGAAGCGTTTGCTGAATGGAGGATTCGTATCTTTCGGGTGTGAGGGTGATTCGGATCCCGGGGTGTCGCCGCCCGGATTGGGTTCTGGCTGAGGTTGGGGGCTTGGGGCGGGATCCGGCTGTGGTTGAGGCTCTGGTTGAGGCCGTGGCGCTGGATCCGGCGTGGGCGCTGGGTCTGTGCCAGGTTTGGGCTCTGTGCCTGGTTTGGGCTCAGAAGGCGTGGAACCGCTGGAGCTGAGTGGCACAGTAACAGAAGATTTCACTGCGGGATCAAATTTAGCCACCACAGTGGCAGTTTTCTTGTGCACATTTTCCATATTGGAATGCGGCAAATAAGTGAGACGCATTTCGAGGCCAGAAGTATACTCCAAATCCTCAATTTGATCTGCCCAATGGCCGTTCACCAGCGTACCGGCATACGTGGAATCTGGATACTGAGAGGTGCTTCCAGGTTCGAAGAAATCGAGTATCACATCTCCGCGAGCATGAGGATCAGAAAGGCGAACGTCTACGCTGAAAGTGGTGTCGAATTTTCCTGGGCCAAGATTCACAGTGGCTTTGAGATCACGAAGCACCGTGGTCTGGCTTAGATCGAGAGTAGGAGAGGAAAGTGAAGAGAGCGGAGCGGGCAGCGTAGTGCTTGGGGTGCTGGTACTCACAGCGTCACCGCCGGGGGTATAAGTCACCGGAGCACTCACCCACCGGCCAGCGGCACTGCTGGGGCGTGCGCCGTCATTGCTGGGGGAAGATTGCGGCTGCGCAGAGGTTTCAGAATTCGGGATAAATACCAGTTGATACTGTGCAGCTGTGGCTGCTGGCAGCTGGGTGAATGAGCCCTTCCCTCCCTGCACATTCATAGAAGTCATAAGATAGCCGTTGATATAGATTTCAGCAGTGCCGTTCACACTCTCTGGGGCGGAAAATTCCCATCTGGCGAGGTTCATGCCGGTTTGTTCTGCTGCTTCATCGGAAGTGGAACGCACGCTGAAACGGTATCCATCGGTGTTTCCTTGAGGGGCCTGGGCAAAACGCTTTGCGAGCGGAGCAGGCGCAATGGCAGGTGGTTCGGAGCCACCCACGCGCCACTGCTGAACAGTGGGGCGGGAAGTGATAATAGAACCATCATTCTTGCGGGCGCTCACCTGCCACACGAGTTGATAATCGCCAGGAGCAGAGAAAAGCGTCCAAATGTGGGTGTGAGTGCCAGGTTTGAGAGCGGCAGAGCGAAGGCTAGTTTCATCGCTGGAGATGAGACGACGGAACGTGCCCCAATTTTCCCCCTCAACTTTATTGCCGCCCAGCATTTCAAGACGGCCAGGGCCAGTGATACTAACGAGGTTGAGCCAGAATGTGCCCTCAGCATTAGCGGCAGGCACACCGGCGCCATCACGGAACTGCTCATACGGAATAGCTGTATCCGCTCCGAAACCTTGCCAAATTTGGCCACACCAGGTGCAGTTAGAAGGGCCCGCCCACCATGTGGTGCCCTTCCCGAGGAAATCGAGAGCTGGAGAATCGTTCCCCACGGCGAAACCGTAGTATTGATTGCCGTCATCGTATACATTTGGGCGCAACCAGCTAATGGTTTCTTCAAGATTGTAGAGCTTGCCAACATTAGCTTTTAGTTCAAAGCCATTTTTGCCCCAAAACACTTTTGGAGAATCGATGTGCCCCACTGGCAGCACCACTTTTGCGCCTGAAGTGGATTGTGGGGTTTCGGGGAGCACTCCAGCCGGGGCAGTCTCAATAGCCCGGGCCCCCGTATGATGATTGCTCAACTTGGGATCAGAGGGCTTGAGAGAATTTTCCGCAACGCTTGAAGGGAGCTTCTCCGCAGCTGCAGAGGTTACAGCTGCGGAAGCAGAGCCCACAGATTGAGCTGCTGCCGTTTGGGAGTGAGGAGCAGCAAAGGCAAGTGGCGCTCCGGTTGCCGTGAGCATTTGCAGCGCGGCCACTGCGCCGAGAGTGCATAAAAGAACGGCGAGAAGCCAACGAATTTTTCGCGGCAAAGCCAAGCCGAGATGGGCAATCATAGATTCTCCAAACTAATGTGCCTAACAACGTGCTAGACGGGCGTTCCCCAAGCACGAAATTCCTATGAAATGCCATCACTATATATGAGAATGATTCCCGTTATCTATTTTGACTGGCATTATGCGTGCTGAATCACGCACAGATATCCAGGCAAATAGTAGAAATTGTGCAGATGTGTGAGAAATTTCAATGAAAACCTTGGGAATCAAACCTTGAAAATCCCCTGGGGGGTGGGGAATCTTTGCGGAAAACTCATAAGCGCCTATGTAGAGCGCACTAGCCCACACAATCTTGAGATCTCTAAGGAAGCCCACTTTGAATAACCTCGTGTTGCGGGCGCGAACCACATACAGATCTATATCCCACGCTTTAGCTGATAGGGCACTGCACGGAAAAATAGCCGGCACAACACTGAACCATTAGCCACTCATGCCGCTCGCCACGCTCAGCAGTGCTCCGAGTAATAGGTGCGTGGCGAGCAGGCGTGGGCACGCTCAGCCACAGCACACCCAGCCAAGCAACTTGGCAGGCACACGATGCCTATGAATCGTGAAGATTCAATCACCACATCAATTTTGTGATTTTAATCCTGGCCTCTCGGCATTCTCCAGAAAATCATTTCTTTGAGATTGGCTCGATCACCTCGCGCCCACCAAGATACGGCCGCAGAGCCTGTGGCACATAGAGCGATCCATCAGCTTGCTGATGATTCTCAAACATGGCCACCAGCCAGCGAGTGGTGGCCAACGTGCCGTTGAGTGTGGCCACAGCAGTGGTGCCACGATCAGCACTGCGGTAGCGAATATTTAAGCGGCGTGCTTGGAACGTGGTGCAGTTTGATGTGGAGGTCACTTCCATATAGCGATTTTGTGTGGGGAGCCAAGCTTCACAATCGAACTTCTGCGCAGCACTCGATCCTAGATCGCCGGCGGCAGTGTTGATCACTCGATAGGGAAGCTCTACTTTGTGCAGCATCTCTTCCTCCCAGGCGAGGAAACGACGATGCTCATCGCGCGCCTGAGCCGGATCACAGAATGAAAACATCTCCACCTTATTGAATTGGTGCACCCGAATGATACCCCGCACATCACGCCCGCCTGAACCAGCCTCGCGCCGGTAGCACGTGCTCCACCCGGCATAGCGCTTTGGCCCCTCAGAGATATCCAGAATCTCATCTTTGTGGTATCCCGCAAGAGCCACTTCACTCGTGCCAGTGAGATAGAGATCATCGACGGGCAGATAATAGATTTCATCGCTGTGCTTGCCTAAGAAACCAGTACCACCCATCACGGCTGGCGAAACCAACGTAGGAGTGGTCATCAAAGTGAATCCATTTTCCTGTGCTTGATCTGCCGCCATTGTGAGCAATGCGAGCTCAAGCCGAGCCCCCAAACCTTTGAGATAATAGAATCGAGAGCCAGAAACTTTAGCGCCGCGAGCCATATCCACAGCGTCAATTCCCTCAGCTACATCAAGATGATCCAGCGGTGCAAATCCCTCGGCTGTGAAATCACGTGGCGTGCCCACATGCTTCACCACCTCATAATCATCTTCGCCACCTTGAGGCACATCTGCCTCAATCAAATTCGGCAACTGAAACATCAACGCAGTGAAATCTTCACCCGCTTGGTTGCTCTCAGCTTCTAGGCGCTTAACGTCGTCAGCCATCGCCTTGGCGCGCTCCATCACGCTAGCACGCTCTTCTTTAGGAGCTTTGCCGATACTTTTACTCAGCGCTTTCTGCTCAGCGCGCTTATCCTCGAAAGCCTGTAGTGCCGAACGGCGCCGTTCGTCTGCGCTAATGAGCTGATCCACTAGTTCTTCGCTCTCGCCACGTGCACGTTGCGAAGCTTTTACGGCGTCAGGATTTTCACGGATAAAGCGAATATCAATCATGCTTCTAGGATAAGCGTTTGGCTCAGACACTGCCGAATCGCACTGTATGCTAATATCATGGGTCAGCACACGATGAAGCCAAAAGTAGCTGTAATTTTCAACCCTTCTAAAGACGCAGATTGGAGCACAACAAAGCAGATCGTAAGCGATCAAGCGCAGAGGGCAAATTATTCGGAGCCAGAGTGGATTCCCACTACAGCAGAAGATCCTGGAACGGGCCAAACCCGCAAGGCTATTGAGCAAGGGGTACAGCTGGTGATTGCAGCCGGCGGTGATGGCACAGTGCGGCTTGTGGCAGGAGAGCTTGCGGGCAAAAGAACACGTTTGGGGATCTTGCCGATGGGAACTGGCAATATTTTTGCCAGAAATATGGGAATTCCGGTGGATTCGGTGGCAGAAGCTGCTGCGATTGCATTCGGTGCAAGTGAAAAAAGAGTAGATCTCGGATGGGTGGAGCTCTCAGATATGAAAACTCCTGGGCAGCATCTGCATTTTCGGCCACTGCCTGCACAAACAGAACGGCATAGCAGCTACGGTGAGCACAGTGAGCCGCGACTTCATTTTGGGCGAACAGCTACTTCTGCTCCTGCGCATAATTCCCGCCACCCATTTTTAGTGGTAGGAGGTGTGGGATTTGACGCAGAAACAATGGCCAACACAGATGCCACTTTGAAGAAAGTGATTGGAATACTCGCATATTTTCAAGCGGCTATTCCCAATCTGCTCAGCAGAAAATTTTCTGCCACAATCACAGCGCCCAATCTCTCACGTGCCGTCACCACATCGGTGCGCTCTGTGATGTTTGTAAACTGCCCCGAGCTCAACAATGGCATTACGCTAGACCCAAGCGCTGATCCTGCAGATGGAGTGCTCAACCTCAATGTGCTAGATATCCATGGTGGGCTAATTGGGTGGGCAGATCTGCTGCGCCGTATCGTCATGAGCTGGGCGGGCTTGCGCTCGCGCACCAAAGGAGCACCTTATAAGAAAGGCGTGGGAGGAATTCGTACACATGCGATTCAGCGCTGCCGCGTGGCCCTGGAACGACCACACACTGTGCAGGTAGATGGCGATGTGATTGGCTCGGCACACATAATTACTGTGTATGTGGATTCTTGGGCTGTGTGGGTGCGGGTGCCGCAAAGTTGAGGTTGGAGTGTGCGGTAGCAAGATAGGCAAGTTGTATATGCGTGGAAGTATAGAATGGCATAGGTGGCAGATGCGATTCACGCGAACCACACTCTACAGATAGCGGGCATGATTAATCCGATGCGCAACATAGTGGCTAGCTGCATGACAGTGACGGCTCATAACTGATTCCTTATATGTGCGATGGAACCAACATGCCCATGTTTCTCGTTTTCTTATGGTCACACTATGGTCAAACCACGGAAACCAGAAACGCTGGCAACCACTTTCCAGTGATATACCAGTGTTTTGAGTGGTGCCCAAGGGGGGAGTTGAACCCCCACGCCCTCACGGGCACACGGACCTGAACCGTGCGCGTCTGCCTATTCCGCCACTTGGGCTGTGTTGCCGCCACTTATGTGCAGCAGGATTAGCATACACGTTGATTTCCGCCAACTCAAAGCAAAGGCTCGAAGCCATGTTTGGCTAAAATCTATACCCACGCCGGCTCTCCTATTAATTTGCTTTAAGATTTGCCGC
>JALELI010000068.1 GCA_022768785.1 Arcanobacterium sp.
ACCCCAAACGAATACCGGCAACACGCACTAACCACCATCGGATAGAATCACACTGTCCAAGAATTGGGGTTCAGTACAGAGTTATCTCGGTGGAGAATGCTGTTAATTACTGAAAGCGATAGGAGGAGCAGTGGAGAGAATTGTTGACTGTCATGGCTTGAGCAAGACCTACCGGGCAGGAACGATTGCGCTTGATGATCTCGATTTTTCCGTGGAAAAGGGTGCTATCCATGGGCTGGTGGGTAGGAATGGTGCTGGTAAGACTACGTTGATGAAGTGCCTATTTAATCTGATTCGCCCCACATCCGGCACCGTTAGCGTGTTCGGTCACCCTGCTGGGCAGATGGCTCACAATGTGGGTGGGTTGATTGAGATGCCGGCTTTCTACAAGCATCTTAGTGGAAGGCAAAATTTGGCCCTATTTGCCGGATATTTCGGTGTGGACGGTGCTGAATGCGAGCGCATTCTCGAACTTGTTGGGCTAGCCAATCGAGCTGGAGATAAAGCCTCGCGGTACTCTCTTGGCATGAAGCAGAGGCTTGGAATAGCTATTGCCCTCTTGGGCAAGCCCGAATTGCTGATTCTTGATGAGCCGGTAAATGGTCTGGATCCGCTGGCGATTACGGAAATCAGAGATTTGATGAGGACCCTTCGGGAGTCTGGAACTACAATTTTACTGTCCAGCCATCTGCTTGGCGAGATTGAGCAAGTTTGCGACGCCGTCACCGTCCTGGAGGCCGGCAAACTTGTGGCTACTGGCACTCCAGGGCAGCTTCGTCAACAGTTCAACGGCCAGGCTCCATTCGAGTTGCAGGTGGGGGATCTAGCTAAGGCTTCGCAGCTATTGGATAGCATGAGTGTCAAGGTTGAGGTTGACGGATCAAGTCTTCTGGCCTATCTGCCGGAGGGTATGACTGCATCAGATTTGGTCAAAGTCCTAGTTAAGGGGGACATCGAGGTCAGGTCCGTTAAACGACGGGACTCCTTAGAGGCCGCCTATCTGTCGATGACTCGGAAGGAGCAGTGAAATGAGTGCTGTTAGTGTTCAGAAAAGCTCGTCAACAGGCTTGTGGCAGATCGTTCGCACAGATATGAAAGCGGCGAGTCTTAAGCCGGCAATTCGGATAGCCGTGCTCATCTGGGTTTTGCAGATCGTGATTTTTGCTTATGTAATTCCATACATCCTCTACCACACTGCGACCGATACAATCGGGCTTGAAGCTGCTGAAGCTCTACGGGCAGGCCTCGACTTGTCGGTGTTGGGTGAATACGTGACTGCTTCTGTACCTCTATATGGTATTCCTGTTGGCGTGGTCGTAGGAGCCATCCTGGTCTGCAGCGACTACGAGTTAAAGACCTTGGGTGTGCTTTTGGCGAGAATCCCCAAGCGCTGGTGGCTTGGAGTTAGCCGCTTGGTCACCATGGCGGTCGTCTCCTTGATTATGGCTTTGTGTTCTTTTATTGCAGCAGCTATTTGCTCCACTATTTTCACTGCTATTCAAGGCACGGGGTTCGGCTTCGATTTCGGCGCAACGATGTTGGGTCTTGGTGCCACAACTCTCGGACTCTTCTCATATGCAGTCTTAGGGTCTCTGTTCGGGTATCTGACCAGGTCGATCCTAGGCGCTGTGATGCTCGGCCTTGGCTGGACCTTCGGCATTGAAACGCTTGGCATTGGAATGTTGGCCGGATCTTCCAACTTCTTCAAAGTCCTGCACGGGTTCACGTTGACTGGGAATATTGGTTCACTTCCGACAACGTTAGACAGAACTGAAGTACTTAGCGCCCTGTCTTCGCCCGGGGTTAACACACTGCATTCAGGCTCAGTAGCATTGCTTTTCATAATTTGCTGGCTGGGGGTTTGCGCGTCTCTGGGCACCTTTCTGCTGTGCAGAAGAGACGTATCCTAGCAAATAACTCCCACTTCTGAATCTGCCCCCTTAAGCGATACTCGCTAACGGAAAGCAAAAACCACACCCCTGAGTGCTAAGAACTACTCGGACTATGGTTTGAGAAGCGCCCCGCAACAGGAAGAAGCGGCGCCCAAGACCAAATAAACTTATCCCAGAAGCAACACAACCCTACCCGACAGCAGGTTCGCAGTAGTCCCTGGCCTTATCAAATCCGACGTCTTAGTCTCCAATTAGACGTGATTACGGTGTCTTAGTGGTGCCATTGTTTATTTGGGTTGTAGTTTTCAATTTTGTTTACGCCAACATACACGTCTTGAAAGAGCTCGCACTGTCAAGGGCGTGTGGGAGTTGCCGAAAATGATACTTGATGAAGTTGTTTTGCGCTTTACTAACGTGAGGGGAGTGCGTAGCTGGGCTTACGCACTCCCCTCACGGGCAGCCACTAGGAGGAAATCCGCCTAGCTTTACCTCACTTAGCTAGCACGACGACGCAGCATCACCGCCCCGGCACCCATCAAGCTCACAGCCAGTAGCCCTAAGCCCACGGCAGAGTTGCCTGTGTATGCGAGTTTCTCCACTTGAGGCACAGAAGCCTTGCCCGCGCGAGCCCCTGTCTGCCCGTCGCCGCTGCCGTGCCCATCACCTGGTGCCGGCGTCACCTCAGGATTATTCGGCGTAGGCGCGACGTTCGAACCACCTGGAAGCTGTGGATCTGGGGTTGGCACATCAGGTTGGGGCACTGGTGCGAGAGCCGCATTCTTAGCCTGGAGCATTGTAACCTTGGCAAGCTGCACATCGGTAGCCTTCATACCAGCCGGAAGATTTGGGAAATTAACCTTTACAAAGTTGGCACCCTCTGGAAGATCATAAGCATCGAAAGTAACACGAGCGAAGCCGGGGTGTGGTTCCACAAAGTTATCGAACACCTTAGACCACTTCACATCTTGCCAAGCTTGACCATCAGTAGACCATTGCAACGTGAAATTGATGGCGTCTGTGCGGGTGGACTGGCCGTAGGGCACCCAGCCGCCATCAATCTGCTTACCGAGATTCTCAGGCTTCGTCTGATAGTAGGTAGTGAGATGGACGTCTTTCACATCTTTCGCACTGTAAATAATCGACTGCGGATCACGCACGCCGTCTTTCACAGCTAGCCGGGACGTCTCGTAGCGCGGCTGGCCTCCGTAGTAGAAGTTGTCTTTATCTTGGAATGCCTGCTCACCATCAGAGAGGAATTGCAGACCATCTGTGTGTGAAAGTGGTTTCAAATGATACGGAGGATCGAGTGGAGTTTCGCCCAACTCATTCGGCTTCGCCGCAGCAACTGCCGCAGCCGGCCCTGCTGTATCACCCGCTCCCCACGCCAGATCATCGAAGCGGGTGACGGGCTGATCTGGCTTCTGATACACACGCACCCAGTCCACCAAGAAATCAGTATTTTCCTTGGTTTCTTGGAGCTTGTAATCAATATTGCCTACCCAGCCGTCGCCCACTTGAGTCTCCAGAATAGGGAACATAGAACGTCGGTGCATAGCATCGAGAGGGGCTCCGCGGCCATTGCTTGTGGAGAATTGATACTTACCATCGATATACCAGGTGATAGATTTCGGAGTCCATTCCACTTCGTACACATGGAAATTCTGGCTCCATGATTCGAATGCACTCTTGTGGTCAGAGTGGGATCCCTTCGTAAATCCCCAGATACCGTAGTGGTTCGTCATGTAGGCGTTCCACCACTCCTGACCAAGATATTCGAGAATATCGATCTCATCGTGGCCAGTCGCGTCTTGGGCAAGCATCCAAATCGCTGGCCAGATACCCCGAGAGTCATTCACCTTTGCCCGCACGGCAATCCGCCCATACTGGAAAGAGAACTTGTTTTTCGCTTCTATACGGCCAGAAGACCACAACACTTTCTCAGTGTTGAGATTCTGTTTGCCGTATCGATCCCACGGTTGCCCACGGTCTTTTAGTGCTTTCAGTAGCGCATCTGTGCTCTCATAGTGCCGGGAATTGATCCTCAGGTACGAACCGTCTTTATCTTTCGCAATATCTACGGCTCCGCGATTGTAAATTGCGCCGTGGTTGGCCATTCCTTCAATGATTGTCCATTTCGATTCATCGATCTTGCTGTCGTTAAATTCATCGCTCCACACAAGATTGGTGTAATCCGATTTCGGAGGAACATAAGCTGGCGCAGACTCGTCAAAATTCGTGCCTTCAGCGAAGATTTTTACTTCGTTGTATTTCACCGGCTCATTTGGCCCTTTATAGATAGTGAAACGCACATGTGAACCTTGCACACCAGCTGGCACCTCAATATTGATTGGGCCAGTAACTTCTTTATTCGTGGCCTTGAAGATTTCCGTCCCTGTGCCATCTGTGGGGTTTGTGGAAACAGACACCCGAATTCGCTCATATGAACCTGGCACTAAATCGAGTTCTACCCGTTTCATTGTGTAAGTATTGCGATAATCGAATTGCAGGAAGAAATCATTCTCCACACTGCGCCAGCCATTCCAGGTGAGATACCGACCCCGACTTTCGTGCACGGCTACCCCATTACCAGTTTGGCCATCGGATATCTTTTCAAGGTGCGTAGGCGTACGGCCATAAACGTATGGAAGTTTATGGAGCGCTATATTCTCCGTGTGCACTTGTGGCTTCCCCGGCAGCACATCGGTATTGAGTTTCGGTGTCATCACCTGAATCTCTCGGAATGCCACCTTATTGGAATTGCTGTTCCAGGTGCTGGGCGGATCATTCTTAATATATTGCCCTTTTTGCCATACCCGAATGTAGCGGCCACTCACTGGGGCTTTCGGAGTGATCGTTTGCGGCGCATAGCGATTGTCCATCGTCTCTTCATAGGTAGCAGCCGGGCTCAGCGGCTTTGCATCGGAGAAATCCGCTCGCGTGGATACATCTACTTTCACGTTGTAAAAACGCGTAGTAGATTTTTCGTATCCATTGTGATAGAGCACCACGGAGCTGATCTCGCGCTCTGATCCCAGGTCATAGGCGAGATACACATCTTGCCACGTGGAGAAACCATTCTCTGGCGGATTGTTGTTTTCCGCGCCCGCGAGGATTGCGGTGATTCCTTTATCGGTACCACCCCAGCTTGTATCCCCATCAGTGGCGAATGCTTCATCGAGAATTTTATCGTCTCCAGAAAATTCCAGAGTGGCATTCGTGCCAATCGGGAGTTTGCCCTCAAGCACGTTGAAAAGTTCCGGCGCAGCTGAATCAGTAGCGTTCGTAGCAGCTACAGCATTTGGTGCCGCGACCAGTGCCAATGCCACCGCGGCAATACTGCCCACTATTTTGCGGCGTAAATGAGTCATCTTCTTTCCCCCTAGATTTGGGATGGCTTCTTTGCTATCTCCAAGAGCTCGCCACTGTTGTAGGCAGTAGGCGCGCACCATGAGAAACGGCTCGTCACTGAACCTTATGAAAACGGTACCATACACCCAGAAGAGAAAGAAACACCCTCTCAAACATTCCTCAATTTGGTTAATTATTAAACAATAACCTAACACTTAGGCAAGAATTTCCACCAATATACAGCTCCACAAAAAATCATTTTTGTAACCGATTCCATACAAGTAGCTTGCACACGCGTTCCAAAATACCCGCGCGGATCACTTATCGGCTTTATTTCCAATACTGCATTTACCCAAGCATGCACATTGATCGGTTAAATAGCCGAGGAGAAAAATCGGTTAAATGGTCGAGGAGAAAAGAAGCAACTTCAAGAATCACTGCACCCGCACAAAAGAGAAACATGTTAGAAATCAAAATTCTTTGACGCCGAGTGCACAAAATACCAATCCCCAGAAACAGCAGCCCACAGAGCTGTAGAACACCTAGAAGGTGATACTACTTCCGAAAAGACATCTACCTTTCCAGAAATCATTTCGTAGGGCACGATGGGCGCACCCCGATTAGTGATTAACGGCAAAGTAGTGAGTTCAAGCAAAACTGCTCGTCTTTCACACGCACTTATTTGACCTCTGCACTCTCCCCTGTGAGAATAGGCCTTGGGTCCTATATAGGATCTGTAGTGGCAAACTGCCACATACCACGTATTGAAAGTTGCATATGTCTTACAATAATAGCTTTATCGCACTTCCAGTAGACGTGTCTGAAGAGAATGAACATAAAGGTGCGCGTGCACTTTCCAAGGCCACTCTCATCGTACTTCCAGTGGGAATTATCCTTGGCATTATTTTCTGGGCTACTGCTGGTATTGAAGCACTTCCATGGACGGGTTTACTCCCGGACACCCAAAACTACGCCGCAAAAGGGCAAGATATTGCCGTGCTTACATGGTGTATCACTTTTGCACTATCGATTGCTCTGATGTCTATCCGCCAGATTCTCCTGGCAGAGGAGGAGTGATCACACATGCTATTACAAGGAATTACTACTAATACCACGATGGCTCTCGTGGCCGGAACAATCATGGTTCTGAGCGTGCTTTTCGCTCGTGCGGCAGCTAAACACCAAGGCAACAACGTGGCAGGTTTCGGCTGGGCATTCATCGCTCTCGGCTCCTACCTCGGCCTTTTCGGCTTGCATATGGCCATGACCTGGCCGCTCGCCCAAATCGATGGCGCTTTCTGCTGCAAGGTGGACAACTACACCTTTGGTGAGCCAGCTGCATTCTTCGGTATCCTCACTTTCATTGCCGGCATCGCTATCGTCCGTGGCGATAGCCTTGCACTGCACGGCGTACGCGAGTTTGACGTGGTGCGTACCTTGCGTCCAATCCTGTACGTAGCTGCCATCGGCGGCGTTGGTTTAATTTTCATTGCCATTGGCGGTATGCACTTCGGTATGTGGCGTCCGCCCACAGTGGAGCCAGTAGCACGCCTTATGGCCGGTCAGCTCATTGAGCCGCTCATTATGATGACGCTCTACATGGGCTCTGGCGTAGGTGCTCTGCTTGCTCCGTTTGCTCCTTCACATAAGACGGTGGCAAAGATCGCTACCATCATCATTTGGGGCATAGGCATGCTGTGGATCTTCCTTTCATTCACTGTGTTCTACAGCCATATTGGATTCTTCCCACAGCCAGATGGCTCGTACATCTGATCCCTCTATGTGCTAGCACATAGAGCAGCTAGCTAACAGAGAAACAAATGATCCCGGGTGGCCGAGGCCACTCGGGATCATTTTTCTTACAAAGATCTCTTTTGAAACATCTGCCTTATTAGCATAGAACCAGCTCTCACAGCCACCACCAGGCACCCAGGTTGCCAACTCAAAATAGCCTCGCTATTTCTGCTGTTACCCACTCAAGAAATTCTTTCTTTAACTTGATGCCACTTGTGTAGCGTATTGAGAATCAGTGCCGCACTTTTATCAGCAGCCTCAGAATTTCCAGCTTTTGTGCCACCCACGCATATAAGCATATTTCCCGCTTGAATGTAGGGGCCTCCACTGAGAATATGGCCGGCATCGGGATAGATCTGTACAGTGGTGCCCTCCGGCCTGGCATTGTGAATTTCTTTGGCCATAGCGGAGCTGCCCCACATACAGTCATCTTCACCTGCAAGAATAAGGATATCGGCGCTGGTATCGGCCACAGCAATAGCTTTGCGGGCGATCTCTGGATCGTTTGCCACGGCACTGGCGTAAACGTTTTTATACGTCACAGGTGCCTTAGTTAGCATCGGGAACAGAACGTCACCTATGTAATCGCTAAAAGACCCCTGCTTCACGTCAACGTATGGAAGCTCCGCGCCGCGCCACGTCCACGATGAACCGTAGTTTTTAAAATCTAGCCCATTGAATATATAGGCAGATGGTGAAATGAGAATTAAGTGCGCGATCTGGGGATATTTAACGGCAAGATTGAGCGCATACTCGGCACCTTTTGAGGCGCCCACCACAGTGAGCGATCCGGTATCCGCCCCGATTTCACGGAGGTACGAAAGCACATCGTCAAACTGCTCCAGAGGAATCTTTGTGAGCGTAGACGGCTGATTTGGCCTGCCGAACATGAAAAGGGAGAGCACCTCATACCCATTTTCTGCATATTTCACTGCATTTTCATAGCCTGGGGTTCCTTCAGATCCGCCATACACCACCACAACTCCGGGATTCTTAGATGCCGTTGGCCGAAGATGGAAACCCTGAGCTGCGCCGTGGTTGATTTCTGTGACGGTGACGCCGGAAATATCTCTTGGGTAAAGGGCAAGATTCACAGGGTCGGCGTAGTAAGCTGGCGCTGCTTTCGTCACCAGATCCGCATATTTATGGCCGTTATAGAGCCGCGCAGCACTAATACTCACAGTAACAGCAATGAGCACAAACAGAATTATGAATAACACTCTTTTTATCCGTTTCGCTAGTTTATGCGCAGCATTCGATGCAGCCATCTCTTGAGAAACTTCTGCCTTCTCTTGAATCATCGGCATTGCTTTCCTAGTCCCTCCCTAGCCATCACTGTAGTTTTTCATTCATTTTGGCCACCTCTGTTCGTTCGATAAGCCAAGTGATAAGCCAGATAACGAGATAGACCACCACGAACATTGCGATCACACCGAACATCTCAATCCCACCACTCCACCACTTAAGGTAGCTGCCGGCCGCAATTCCACAGATGAGCACAATAGCAAAGTGTATGGCAGACGTGAGCGTAATCGGACGAGTTTCGTTGCGATAGAGAAGGCCGGCAAAAGCGCAGATCACGCCATAAACGGCATAGACGATACGCTCAATCAACACACCGACATGCACATTGGCAAAACCTTCGAGAAAGGCCGAAGTGCCAGGGGAGAAACTAGATGAGTAAAGAGCAGAAAACAGCAGTTCAACACTGGTTCCAATGGTAATGCCAATACACGCGCCAACAACAGTTGTGGCTACGATATCTTTGATTTTCATGTGAGCTCCTTTAGAGGGATAGATTGATGTATCAAATGGGCTTAGTGTTCTGTTTCCCCTATGAGGGGAAACAGCGACGGCGAGCGCTACAGCTATTGCGGCGTTGCCACGACGCCTATAGTTGATTCACATTCCGAGTTTTGCTTTGAATGCCGAAAGCTGCCGGCGCGATACGAAATAACGACTTCCATCTTTCAAATGCACGCTAATCGTGCCAGAGAAGGAGAGGTCGAGATTCTTGATGGCCGCAATACGCACGATTTCCGATTGGGAGATACGTACGAAATCCGCGACTGGCAGAGAAGCCTCCAGCTCATACATGCGAGCCTTAACCTGCCACTCTCCGCTTGCGGTATGGGCATACACGGTTTTGTTTTTCGTGAAGAAAGCGAACACCGTCGCCACATCGAGCACGGTGGCATTGCTGCCACGAAATCCGAGAATACGGTGGATTATCTGCGGCGCGGCAGAATTTTTGCGAGTGCCTGCATCGTTCGAGGAAGCAGCTGCGAGCTCTTGAAGAGCGCGTACATCGGCATCTACTTCGCGCGCCGTCACAGCCACGAAAGTTTCTGCCACGTTTGGATCTATGGTGAGCATGAGTTTCACAGTGCTGCCCTTTCCATACCAATAAACTCCATGTCTTCTATACAACAACACCGGTGATCGTCACGTAAATCTAGAAAGACAAGCGGCACAAAAACATACCCATTCGGATTTAGAGCCCGGGTTAAAGGCATGATTGCGAGCTGGTTTCTGCTGGCGAGCCGGAGAGTAATCGAGAAACGGTCGAGCAACTCAAGCATTTTTGTTCCCCTCATATTGGTGACGACTTTTTGCTATATTGAGCGACACGCTCTCACCAAAAACCATTCATACCGCATACTCTGAAAAGATCCCTCCGCCGCATTAACCGCGATTCTCGCAATCCGACGATTGAGCGCAGCCGAATTATTAGCTGGAGACGCCATAAGAATTGGTGCTGTCTTTCAGAGAACCAGAACTCAGCAACCGTCTCAATAAATTCTTGTTTCTCTTTTTTCATTGAACGTGCAGTTCGCCCGCATACCTGCGCGCTGAAGCTCTTCGGCTCACAGCAGCAACAATCCGCCAAACAATCAACTATTGCCCACTGCTCGATAACTTTGCTGTTCTCGGCCCCGCGCGCTGAGTAACCCGCTGCGCGTTACTCAGATGAAGTGGGCTCATAGAAATCCACGTCTGAAACTCTCGGCAAAGCCACACTCTCTCCAGCTTCTTTCCAATCAGCTGGATAGACCTCAAGATAAGAAAGCGCGCCGTTATCCACGAAGAGCAAGATACCGGCGTTTTGTTTGTTATCCCAAGCCTCAAGCCAGAGACGGTTGCCAACGTCGTCACCCGATACAAATTCGATCGATGGGCACGTGCCACAACCACAGGTGCCCACCACTCGCAGATCGTCCACCTGCCCAAGCCACCGGCGCCTATCCTCTGGAGTGACGGCGTTACCATCGTTGACGCTAGCCCGCTCAATCATCGCCGTCACTAAGGCCCGCTCAGATTCCGTAAGTTGCCGCCCCACAGCTTCCTTTCACTGCCCCAGTTCCTCTTAACAAGTCTAAATACCGTTCTGCGAACTTACTACTGAGCTTAACCTGCTGCTGAGCAGCTAACGCTCTTCTGCCATGCGGAACCGGCTCACCCTTTTTCCTAAAAATGCTACCCTCTCCCTGAAGAATGAGGCTCCGCATAAAGTGCTCAATAGCTCCTGGAAATACCGCGATTCACGGAGAAAAGCCGCAAGTGCGCGAATATGCTTCCATAGCTCCTGGAAATACCGTGATCCCCTAGAAAATGAGATTCCTAACTACCTGCACAAAGGCCGGGTCGTCATTGATAGGTGGCACCCGCACATAGAATTTCCCACCGGCCCCTTTGAAAGCATTCTGGTTTTGCACATCAAGCTCTTCGAGGGTTTCAACGCAATCGGCAATGAAGCCTGGGGTAGATACAAGCACGGAAGTCACACCGGCTCGGGGCAATTTGGCTATGGTATCGATAGTAGCGGGGGCAAGCCATTCCCCGGGGCCGAATTTAGATTGAAATGTGGTTTTCACAGGAATCTGCACGCCTCTGTTGGCGAGCGCTTGGGCAATTGCTGCGGTGGTGGCTTCACATTCGGAACGGTATCCGGCTGCGCGATGGCTATCCCGATTAGGGACGCCGTGATAGGAGCAGATGATCTGTTGGACACGTTTCTCGCTAGGGTGAGCAGCCAGACTAGCTGCAATGCGATCGGCGTGCCAAGCGATAAAAGCAGGTTCAGTGGGCCAGGCTCCGATGATACGAAGAGTTGGCATGGTGGGCGCTCTGTGAAAGTGGCTGAGTACTTGATCCGTGATGGCTCCAGCTGAGCTCGGTGCCCATTGGGGATAGAGCGGGAGAACGGTGAGATCACTGACGCCGGCAGCTTGCATAGCATCGAGCGCCGCGGGAATGGACGGTTCGGTGTAGGTCATGGCGTATTCAACATGCCACTCGGGTAGCGCCTGAGCGAGTAGATCGCATTGCCGCCGAGTGTAGATGACGAGCGGAGAGCCGGATTTAGTCCAGATAGAGCGGTAGAGTTTAGCAGATTTTCTGGCGCGGAAAGGGAGCACAGCGCAGTGGAGTATCGGCTGCCATAGCAGCTTAGGCAAGTCGATAACGCGAGGGTCAGAGAGGAACGTGCGCAAGAACCTGCGTACGTCTTTAGGCTGAAAGCTAGCTGGGGTACCGAGGTTCACGATGAGAAGTCCGCGCATGCTTTCTATTTTAGAGACGCACCGCCCCTTTTTTAGAGAGGTTAAGCTGCAACGGTCTTATGGAGAAATGAGAGAGCTTCATCAATATCAGCAAAGCTTCCGCTTTCCCGCCCAGTCGCCGAGAATACCGCTCACCCAGAGGCCATAAAGTGATCACAGCGTTCACATCACTGCGTGCGGCGTCAACGTTACACCACTCAACCCACGCTTCTCGTAGGGCATTCTGGAATAGTTCTCCAACAACACACGCGAGCCCCTATCTGCAGCCAGCAAACAAAGCCGCGGCCACGGCTCTCCGAGTTGCTTCATCAAGGTGAAGAGTGGAGAGCTTTCCGCCTAAGAACCCCTGAACAAGATCGATCATATTCGTGGGGATAGACGCCGCCACCGCATGCGAGCCAGATCTTCAACAGAATCAAAGTAGTAGAAGGTGGCTCGATTAAATCGAACCTCTCGCACAATTGACGCCGCCGTGATAGATGAGTAGGAATCAGACTCGATCTGGCGCCAGTCACCCTCGAACTAAATACACGAGCCCACCACTTTGCAGCGGAAACTGCAGCGGCGGCACAGAGCAACTAGCTGCGTTTGCCGCGCCGCGCCACAATCAGTGCGCCGGCAAAGAGCAAGCTCATGATGCCCGCACTCATGATCCCGAACAATCCTCCATGGCCGGCCTTAGGCAGATCTCCCTGCTTATAGTTGGCCACTGAGAGCGAATACACTCGCGCTCCATCAGAATCCTTCGTCACCTCGGCCTTACCCAGAGCACGGGTGATAGTCACCGCTGATTCATCAATATCTGCGGTAGCCGGATTATCCACCACCACATCAAATTCGATTGGCTCTGGAAGCAGCGAATATCCCTCTGGCGAGCGTGTTTCTGTGAGCACATAGTGCCCAGCGGGCAGCTCAGGAATATTCCATGAGTCTGTAGCCACCGGAGCACCAGGTTGAACGCCACCATCACCGAGCGCCTTATTACTCGTCACAGTCACCGTGCCATCGGCTCCGAGCGTGGCCGCAAATTCGCTCTCGCCTGTGCCCCTTAGAGTGAACGCGGCGCCCTCCAGTGCTCGGCCGTCTTTATCCACCTTGTGCAGGCGGAAATTCACCGTTTTCTTCGGGTTAAACGCCGCGAACGATGCCACCATTTGGCCATCGGTTTGGGTGAGACGAGCTGTAAACCCAGCCTTACTCTCATCAGTGAGCACATAGCCATCTGGTGCCCGCACCTCTTTTACTAAGTAAACCTTCGGCGCATCAGCAGTTCCTATCGGTAGACGATCCCAGAAGATAGTGCCATTGGCATCAGTGGTCTTGTTTCCAAGCTGCTTCCCATCGATGTCTTTCACAGGCTGCCCGGCCTCATCAGTGATCTGGAACTCTGCTTCCGGCAGCACTATTGAGGTGCCGCTTTGATACTTCACAAGCGATATACGCCCAGCAATCCGATTGTTAGGCACAGTGATCAACACTGTGTGATCTACTGCTGAAAGTGCAGCCGAATCTGGAGTAAACGTGATCGGTTTAGCCAGTTTTCGGTATCCATCTGGAGCCGCAAGCTCCGTCACAGTGTATGTGGCATCATGCTGAAGTAGCTTCGTGAGCGGAGCAATCCCATCTGCTCCAGAAATCACAGTTTCCACCACTCCACCTTGCGCGTCTTTGATTTCAAATTGCGCATTAGCAAGTGGCTTATCCACAGCGTACGTACCATTCAACAACAGCGTAACTTGCGCTTTCACTTCTCCTTCGGGAAGCTGCCCATTATGAGCATCGGCGATGCGCTGAGCAGTAGCTTGATCTTTAATGCCGTCAAAGAGCCGATCCACCTTCATAATGCGCGCCTTTTGAGCAGTGTTGGTGGCGCTGAAAGCAAAATCTTTCGGAGCGAATGGGTCTGCCGTGAAAGTCCAGGTGGCATCGGGATTTGGCAAATAACCCAGTGCCGGCGCTTTTTCACGGATCGTGTAGGCGCCTTGCAACCCAGTGAACTGCACGAGCCCTTGATCATCAGTGCTCTTTGTTTCGATCACTTTATCCTCAGCCGGAGTAGCTCCCTTGAGGATCAGCTCAAACTGCGCGCCCTTCACCACAGTGCCATCTTGATCTTTCTTATGCACCTGAGCAGTGGAATCGCGGCGCTCTTCCAGGTTTGGGAACACGATCTGCGAGCTATCGAGCACATAGTTTTGCGCATCGAGCCCATGAAGTGTGCCATCACCAGCCACAGTGAACTTATATTCACGATCTTCAATTGGGTAGATATCGAGCGGTGCCGTCTTTTCTACAGTTTTCTTCGCCTTAGGATCCCATTCTTTCCACGTTTTGGTGATTGCGGTTTCTTTCAGCGAATATGTGAATCCGGTATCCAGATTTACGTCGGTGCCAGATTGCACAGTCATATCCGCACCCACCTGCACACCATGAGCATCAAACTTCTTGAGCACAAATGTTGCGTGAATCCCTTCAGCATCAAGATTTACGCCATCGGTGGCAGCAAAGCCCGTGATTGGCTTATTTTTCAACTTGTTTGCATCGCGGAAACCGATCTTCGTGAGGTGAATTTTTGCCTGTGGGTTCGCCACAGGTTCTGAAAGCTTCAGTGTTTCACCCGGATGAATAGTGATCCACCGATCAGCTATCGGAACGAGGCGCCCGAACGGCTGCTCTTTAAGCAACAGACGTTGCAAATTGCCGGCCTTAAAACTGAGTGGAACATCGAAGAACCGCACAATGCCGTCTTTATCTGAGGTAGCTGTCAGCACCGTGACGGGAGACGTGTTGAGATTAGTGAGCGTAAACGTGACACCCGCGATCGGAGCACCCAGCCCATCAACTTTTCGGAACTCCAAGTTGCCA
The DNA here is from genome assembly GCA_022768785.1 of Arcanobacterium sp. Taxonomy (GTDB): domain Bacteria; phylum Actinomycetota; class Actinomycetes; order Actinomycetales; family Actinomycetaceae; genus Arcanobacterium_A. The sequence continues at coordinate 14,462 of JALELI010000068.1, forward strand.
AATGGCGGTGGTGGCGTGGGTTTATTCACCACTGGAGTATTCAAATTCCACGCTGGTGACGGAACCCCCTGCGTGAAAGTAACAGTGCACTGGCTGCTACTGCCACCGCACGTTACAGTTGCCACATCGTATCCCTGCGGAGCCGCTTCTTCTTTCAACACATACCGGTAGCGAGCATCGATACCAGTGAAAGTTACCACACCGTCAGCTCCCGAGACGGCGTAATACGTTTGTGGATCAATGAGGCCAGCTGCCATATCCAGCATGCCTGTGAGTGAGAAGCGCGCACCGGCTTGCGGCTCACCTTTCTCGTTGTGCTTAGTGAGCGTCACGGTTCCTTGCGGAGGAGCCATCTTCACCGATACTGGATTGGCCTCTAGATATTTTGCCTGGCCATCGTCTTTGCGCACAAACGAGTTGATAGCAACTTTGTCTACATCTCGTGGATCTTTGCTCACAGTAGATCCAACGAGGATCTCTACGGCGGTTCCAGCTTTCAGCACAACTCCCTCATTGGCCACTATCTTCAAACCAGTGGTGCTATTCGGGATCGTTACTTTGCCTTGAGTATCAGGAACGAGAGGGGTGGTGGAGCACGTGCCAGCATCAGCTCCCACGGAACCTTGGTTCACCACATCATCCGGCTTCATCGCGCATGTGTAGGCTGTATACCCCGAGGGCACAACGATATAGTTGGGCGTGGGGCGGAACTGCGTGCCGCGGTTAGTTTTTTCCCCAGCTTCGTTCGTATCCACCATTGTGTCGCCCAGCATGGGCAGCTTATCGAGGAACACTGTGCCAGTGCGATCATCGGCAGTGTAGTTCATAATCATCAGGCGATATTCAATTGTGCCACCGAGGGGAGCCACGATATCACGCGCCCACGGGCCAAACTCTCCGCCAGGAAGCACATTGCGAATATCTTTCACCGCAGCAAACACGGCACCCAAGTTAAAGGTAGTTTTTGCCAAAGCATACGACGTGGTATGAATATCGTTCATACCGGGAGGCAAAGTTTGAGTGGAGCTAGGGGTATTGATCTCTTTCACTGCCGAGTTGGTATCAGTGAGATACGCTTCAGCTAAATAATCTCCGCTCTGCCCTGGCGCCACCTCATAGGTGTATTCTCCAGCAAGCGCTGCGATAGGCAAGGTTTTACCGATCGATTCTAGATACGGCGCTGTGAAAGTGACGAGCGTGGTGCCATCTGCTTGAGCTGAAGCCTTGTAGCGTCCACCAGCTTGCAAAAATTCTGCCGACGGAATCACACGCGAAAGGTTGAATCCTTTAGGTAGCGTGGCCACCACAGTGGCATCTTTCAGAGGCTGCTCTTGCCATCTAAATACGCCATCGTTACCAGTGGGGGCACTCACAGACACCATATACGTTTCTTGCGGCTTAGTGAGATCTTGGATCACATCGTCAGCGCTAGTGTGCACCGTTTTATTGATGTGCACCTGCACTTGCTCGCTGAGTGGCTGCACCAACACATTCGCTGTACGCTCGTGATGGTACGGCTCGGTGCTCGCACTCGTGAAATCAATCGTGGCAGTGTTGGGCATGTGATCCACAGCGATTATACCGTCTGGCCTCTGCGTGAGTAGTGGATCAGCCACATTGCGCACATCTGTATGTAGAAGCAACGTATATTCTCCGCCTGGAAGCGCTCCAGAATCTTTACGAATCGTGATGCGATCAATAAATGTGGCGGCGCTGAAGTTAATCGGGCCGCGCTGTAGCACACCATCAGCCGCTTTCACTGGATCGAGCCGATACGTGCCTAGCACCTTTCCAGCCTTATCAAAAGTGGTGAGGATGGCGCCATCGAGGTTTTTCCTCCAGCTCACCACGCCCGAATAGTACAGCCTCGGATCGAGCTTCGAATCGTTGATTTCCACTGAAGTCACCGGGTAGGTGGCGTGCCCGGAGATCAACCAATCAAATCCGGCTTGGCGAACTTTTCGCAGATCATACACAGATGTGTCGTATTTATTCACGGAGCTACCAGTGAGCGAACGCTTAATGAAGTTGTAGTTCAGCAGCTCTGGCTCTTCGTACTTCGTGGCCTGATCAGAAGTATAGGAAGAATCGGTGAGCAGCGGCTCGTTCGGGCCTTGCACACGCGGAGTAGCCGTGATCTTAGGAGAAAATTTCACTGGCTCGTAGGCCTTCAGATCCGTATACTTCACCACGAGTGGCGGAATACCGGAAGGGATTCCGCTCGTTGCTGCGGTTTCAGTGTTGCGATACACAAATTCGTTTCCTTCGCGCACCCACCCTGAAGAATTCATAATCTTGGCTTCAGCCACGCCACCTTTTCCGTTGGGTGGTGTGGGTACTGGTACCCTCACTTCATATGCGCCAACCGCACGCTCATTTGGGCCTTTCACGCCCAAAAAGTAGGTGATAGTGGTGTCTCCGCTATCAGCATTCACAAATACGCCACCATCTGAGATATACGAGTTCACCTTGAGATCCAAGCCGGAATACACGGGGCTAAACTCTGTGTTTACTGCCTCATTCACCTGAGTTTTGCCATCTGGCTTTATTAAGAATGCTTGGATTGGATAGTTCGTGCCGATTTGCTCCATATTCGGCCGGAAGCGCCAATCGATCGGCACCGAGAAGTTTGTGGCTCCAGGAATTTCTTTCAGCACAATGCGCACACTGCCTGGCACGGAATAATCCACGTGGTCAATATAGCGCTGCAATTGCTGTGTGATCCCCACGCTGGGCTTAGCATACACGGTAGGATCATAAATCATGTGCAGGGAAGATCCAGCTGGAACTGCTGGCGCCCCCGATTTATCTACGAAAAGCTGCGTGAGCATCGGCTTACCCACGAAATTCACAGTGGGAGAGAATTTCTTGAAATCTAGGCGCACTGTTTGATCAGTTTCAATAGATGCCTGTTTGTATACGTAATCAATGTGCATCTTCCCATCTGGATCTTGGGTAGGAAGCTGATCCGCGGGCGTAACATATCCCGGAATCCTTAATGGCGTGTAACGACGATCTTTCGTTGTGAGGAGCGAAGAACTCGAGAAATTATCGATTCCAGACGGTTTTTCGACGACGAGTGGTGGTGCAACATTCTCACCTAACTCGTTTTTGTAGGTAACAGTAACGGTAGGAATGTTGTTCTTGAAAGCATTCCATTTTTCCTTTATTTCAATGTCTGCAAGCGGCGGAACATAGCGCAACTTGTTATTAGCGAATGCATAGCCAACATTTTGGCTATTTATCGTCTTTACGTCACTCCACGAATCAGGCAGTTTGGTAAGCTCGTTATTAGCGAATGCATAGCCCCCAATATACGTAACTTTCCCCCATGAATCAGGAACCTCAGTGAGCCCAGTGCCATAAAATGCACGATCACCAATGAGGGTAGCTTCACCCCATGAATCAGGAATTTTGCTCAAATGAGCTCCCGTCGGTGCACCTTTGTCATCTTTTCCAGCAAAGTTCTGGGAGCCGATAATAGTGAGTTTTCCCCATGTATCAGGAATAGATGTAATTGGGTTGTAATAAAAAGCGCCATGCCCAAGCTTCGTGACTGAACTCCAAGAAGGAATTGCAGTAATTTTATTCATTTTGAACAAATCGTTAGGAATCTCGGTAATTTTTCCCCAATCAACGGGGATTTTAGCAATTTGATTATTTGAGAATGCCGAATAACCAACAGTGGCCACATCGCCCCAGCTATCTGGAATAGTCTCAATCTTGTTAGCTGAGAAAGCACGATTATTGATAGAGGTCACTTTTCCCCACGATTGTGGAATCTTGGTGAGGCGGTTACCCTCCAAAGCAGACTCATCAATCGTGGTGATGCCAGCCCAGTCAGCTGGAATCTCCGAGATTTCATTAAATCGAAAAGCACCTTTTTCGATTTTCGTTACTTTTCCCCACGAAGTGATCGGCGTTGCGATCCTATTTCCGGGATACCCAGAATAAAGGCCGCCAGAAAAGGCCCTCTCACCAATGCTTTCAACTTCCGCAAAATCATTCGGGATAGCAGTAAGTCTGTTGTCTTCAAATGCTCTGTTACCAATCGATTTAACACTGCCCCATGAATTAGGAATTTCAACGAGACTATTATTATTAAAAGCAGATTCGTCGATCCTACCCACTAAATCCCAACTCTTTGGCAGCACTGTGAGCTTATTTTCTTTAAATGCGTCTTTGGGAATAACAGTGATCTTTTCCCATTGATTCGGAAGAGACGTCAAATTGTTCCACTGAAAAACACTGTCTCCAAGGGTCTCAACGTTCGTCCAATCTGTAATGTGCGTGATCTTGTTGGCGTAGAAAGCTTCCTCTCCTAGCTGCGTGACCAGCCCAAAGCTCTCTGGGAGAGCTGAAATCTTATTCGCAGAGAAGGCCGCATTGTCAATAGCCGTCACTTTTCCCCACGAGCCAGGCAACTCAGAAATTTGATTATCTTTAAACGCACGGTTCGTGATCCGCGTAATTTTTCCCCACGATCCGGGGATTGTGCGCAAATTATTTTTGGCAAATGTGCCAACTTGGTAATAGTTAGCATGTTGCCCATAAGGATAATCATCCGCGATGTATTGCCCGCCTATTGTAGTCACATCGCCCCACGAATCTGGGATTGCCTGTAAATCGCAGTCGTAAAAGGCACTCTTGCCGATCTCCGTTACATTCCCCCACGTTACCGGTATCTGCTGCAACGCTGTATCCTCACGGAACGTGTTATCCGGAATCTTTGTAATATTTCCCCAATCATCAGGGATCTTCTTCAACGTTGTGATGCCTTGAAAGGCTCCATCTGGCGACCTACTATATCTGTGGTGGCCACTTCCTAGGCTCGTCACTGATCCCCACTTTTCTGGGAGCTCTGTAAGCTGGGTTCCGGAAAATGCTCCAGACCCAATAGTGCGGATCTTGCCCCAGGTTTTTGGCAGAGTGGTTAAGCTATTCGCTCCGGTAAACGCAGACTCACTAATTTCAGTGATCGAATCGCCCCACGAGGAAATTCCCGTGATTTTCCCTTCCCCCGTATAAAACGTACGGAACATGTAGGGATCAAGACCACCAACGGCATATACCTGATTCCCTTCGGTATCGAAAGAAGGGAACGCCAGCACTGTGTTGCCGCTTGCAAGTTTCTGTTTGCCCGATTCACTCAAACCAGACACCCGCCGCTCTTTAAAAGTAAAATCGCCCACAACCCAGCCACCACCAGTGGGAACGCTCGCCCAATCCGTGCCAATCAGCACCCCCGCAGTTCTGGTAGCAATATTTCCAGCTTTATCTTTCACTGTGTATATGACCGTTACCACCGAATTTTCTGAGGCGTCTTTAATCTCGATGGGGCTCACCGTGATATCGGCAGTTAAGTTCTCTTTTCTGTCCCACGATATTGCACTCACACCTTCAAGCAGCATCTCAGCCGTCACTGTGGTTCCATAAGGGTAAGTGCGAGCTTTCACTCCAGTGATACGAGGCTTCTTATCCTCCGTGTAATACACAAACTTCACCGTGGAGCCAGCTTTGAGGGTGGCTTTCACTGTAGTGCCATCACCAATTCCAATATTCGTGCCGTCCACCTGCACTTGCTTCACTGTGGTATCGACAAACGCTGGAATCCTGATCACATTCTCACCGGCACTGAGCAGTGGAGGCACATCGCCCACATTGTCGTCTGGCTTCAGCTGGGTCTGGTTGGCAAGATTGATATAATGCGAGACGGCATACTGGTAGGTGACTTTCACCGGATTGACCACCACGCGTGAGCCACCTTGAGCACTAGTGATCACATTCTGATTCTGTGTGGAAATGGCCACCCACTCAGCGTTGTTATAGAAAGCATCTGCTGCCACCTGTGCCTGCGCGGCCTGCAGGTCAACCTTTTCTAATGCGTTATTTTCAAATGCCTTCGCCCCTACTTTTTGCACACTTTCTGGAATGACGACGCTCTGCAAACGGTTCGTGGAAAAGGCATGTTCCCCAATCTCTGTGAGTGTGCTCGGCAGCGAGATCTGCGCGATCTCATTGCCGCGGAATGCAGCCACGCCAATAGTTTGCAGTGCAGCGCCCTTCACTGAATCGATCACGGCAGCATCGAATGCTGAATCTCCCACTTTAGTAACGTTCTTCAGATCGAGTTCACCATCAATCTTGGTGCGGGCAAAAGCTTCTTTGCCGATTGTGGTGAGCGAATCAGGGAAGGCTACCGCTTTAATTTCTTGCTTATCCACAAACACCCGGTTAGCAATACCCGTAACAGGTTTACCCGCAGCATCAGCAGCAGGGATCTCCAAGGTACCAGAAAAGCCTGCTGGCGGTGCCCATGCGGTGATCACGCCGTCAGCGATCGTAAAATCAGAGAGCGCTGCCGTGGCAGGCGGAGCCGGCAGCAATACCCCAGCCACCAAGGCAAAGACGAGCGCAAATAGTATGCTCGCTCGGCTCACGTGCATATCTTTTCGGGCTTTCATTGTACTTCTCCTAGCACCACCACACCGCGGCAGCATTCTCCTTTTTTGTGTCTTATCGTGCGATCACTCGCTCTTATTCAATTGTTCGCACACTCCTTGTGCACCCTTTGGGCTCGGCGCACCAGCCACGCCACAATCACTATTGCTGCTATTAGATCAGCTGCAGCGATCATGAACACCCACCATGGCAACAGCTCCCACACCGCCGGCCGAAGTGAATTTCCGCGAACCACAGCCGCCTCAGAATCCGGCACCCGATCCGCTTCCACCACCAGCCGATGCGTATTCACACCATACGGAGTGCAGGTGATCAGCAGCAGCCGATCTACACCCGCTTTTTGGTTGAGGCCTTTCACATCATCTGGCAAGATCACGCGCGAACTGCTCATCTTCCAGCTGTGCACCACGCCGTTGCCATAATCAATGTGCACCACGTCTCCACGCTTCAGATCAGGGAGCCGATCAAACATCGTGGCGTTCGGCAAACCTGAGTGAGCAGTGAGAATTGAGGTGGTGTTAGCTCCACCAATAGGCAGGTGTGATCCGAAGAGATGCCCAACTCCTTGAGCCAGCACATCATCGTTTGAATCGTGATAGATCGGCAGCGACACCCCAATTGCTGGAATTACGAGCCGCCCCATCAGGCCGTGACCATCGAGATTAAACGTATTCAGATATTCGGTAAATCGATTGTTGTTCGTTCCACGGATTTTGTTGAGCCACGGATCTAGCACAGGCATCGATGTGAGGTGTTTGTTGTAGTTCTGTGCCTGCGAAAACACCTCAGGGTTCGCGGGGTGCTCACTGATGTTCACTAAAGCCTCTTGATTGAGGCTCATGTTTCGCACCACCGTGGCTGCTGTTGGCACATTCACCAACAGCAGCCCCACGATGATGAGTACAGCAGTGAGTATCCGCGACACCCATCCATTGAGCATGAGCTAACCCTGCTCTAGGCGAGAATTATTCAGCGGATCGCTTGCGCCGCACCACGATAAGCAGGCCGCCTACTACCAGCAGCACCACGCCCGCACCGATCAGTGTGCCCACGCCCATCGAGCCGGTAATCGGCAGTTTGAACGTGATGTTCTTCTCTGGATCTTTCGCCGTCACAGCCACTTGAGATCCGTTTCCGTTGTCTGTGTCAGAGAGCAACACCTGCACCTCGATGGGTTCTGGCAACAAGCCATAACCCTCTGGCGCTTTCGTCTCCACCACCTTGTAAACACGGGTGATCGGATCTGGAGTGGTCATCGAATCAAAGTTGGAAACGCGCAAGCCAGAGAATATCGCTACGCCGTCTTGGCCTGTGGTCACTTCCGTCACCGTCTTGCCCTCGCCGTCCACGAACGTCACAGGGTTGTTATCTTCATCAAGCAGCTTGAACGTGGCTCCAATAAGCTTTTTGTTCTCATCGTTCGCAGCCACCTTAGTGAGCACAATCTTGCCTAGCTTGCTCTTCACCGTAGGCGATTTCACGCCGTCATCGTTCCACTTCGGATCCTGGTTTGGCACCAACACAGCATCGTTTGTGATGTCTTTGATATCGCCCTTGGAATCGAGAGTAGCTTTGATCTCTACTTTCAAGGTGCGGGTGACGCCGGCGATCTTGTTGAGGTTGTCGAATTTGATGAACTTAATCGTGAGTTCGTTGCGCGTTTTCTCAGCGTTTGGAGCAACCGTCACCGTGTAGTCAACGCCTTCTACCAAAGTTGGCACCTGCTCAGCATCATTGGCTTTGGTAACGGTGATCACCACAGCCTCGTTCTTGTTTGCGGTGCCTGCATCATCTTTCAGCACTAGGCGCGCATCGAGCGAATCCGTGATCTGATACTTCGTGATCCCAGCCTCATATGGGCGCACCGTTGGGGTGAGAGTGTAGGTGATATCCGACCCCGTGCCGGTGGTGGGGTGATCATTCACCGCTTTGTCTATCCGATCCACAGTGTTCTTCGGATACACAAAAGCATCGTAGATATAGTGCCCGCCAGCAGCTTCTGCCGTATTCACAATCCACTGTGGCAGCGTGATATAGAAAGGCGCAGCCGGCGTCACGCCGATCGTCTTGCCCTCTTTATCAGTGGTGGGGGTTTTGGTCTCTTGCACGTAATAGAGGCCGAACGGCAGGTTTTCAAATTTCACTTGGCCGTTATCTCCCGTGGCCTTTTCTCCCGCTGCAGCATCAGCATAGGCGTTGCCATACTCGACCGCTGCGCCGCCTTTTGGCTTGCCATCAGTGCCAATAAGCTCCGCCAACACGGCCCAACCAGCATTTGTGGTGAGATCTAGCTTCGTGAGATCGGTGCTGCCGATCTTCGTAACCTTTTGAATCGTGAATGTTACCCCTGGAAGCACATCTCCTGGAGCGGATGTGCCGTCTGGAAGTTTGGCGCCATCAGCCGCCTTGAGATCTTTATCCGCAGCGGTTTTGATGTGCTTCTCAATGGTGAGTGAGGTGAGCCCATTCTTTGCGGAATCGATAGGTGATTGCGGAGCATTAGCCGCCATAGCCGTGCCAGAAATCGGAGCAACAATGAGGGCTAACAGTATGGAAAGCGCGCCTACAATAGTGCGAGATGAGTGAGTTTTCATGACCTCCCCTAAATAAATGGACTTTTGATCCATTTAGGACTATAGCTTAATTTAATGCGGTTTGTTCGTTATTGTTTAAATTCTTTTAAGCCTTAAATGTTTCTGCGCTGAGAAAAGTGCAATTTAACTGATTTTCTTTTACGCTGTGAATCAGGGGATACAGGGAAAATATCGGGCACAAAGCTTCCGAAAAGAAATTTTTTCTCTTTCTGCGATACAGAACCAGACGCATTTGAAGGAGCAAAAACTGACACATTCGAAGAAACAAAACTGAACGCTCCCGCTCCTGCACTCTTGCCCTCATTCATCAACGCTTATATACATTCCTCACGAGCGCTTCCTATGATGAGACTTATGGCACGGCACCCCTCTCCCCTCGGCGGTAGACGCCCCACTCGCACTGAACTAGCGCAGTTTGCTAACAAAAGCTTTGGGCACGACGATCTCATGGGAGCTCCACAGCTCGGCCTGCCCGTGAAACTCATGATTTTCGGTATCAACCCTGGCTTATGGAGCGCAGCAGTTAATGCACCGTTCGCATATCCCGGAAACCGCTTTTGGCCATCGCTCTTCCAGGCTGGAATCACCGAGTATCAAATAGATGTGACGGCGGGTATGAGTGACGCCGATGAGGATTATCTCGCTAGCCGCGGCATCGCCCTCACCAACCTCGTGAATCGCGCCACAGCCAAAGCCTCTGAGCTCAGCAGCCATGAGCTGCGCACTGGCGCCCACAAAGCTGTGAACCTCGCGTGGGAATATCAACCACGAGCCGTGGCTATCGTAGGAATTACAGCATTTCGCACAGCGTTTGGAATGCCCAAGGCGCAGCTCGGAGAGCAGAATCTGGCTGATGTGAATAGAGCTATCGTTCGGCTTCGCGAGCGCTGGCTGCCAGATATTGACGAATGGCCTGCCGAGGTGGCCCTCTGGGTGGTGCCACAACCGAGCGGCCTTAATGCCCATGAAACAGTGAGCTCTCTCGCCGAGCGGTGGCGAGAAATCTCAGTGCAGCTCGAGATTAACTGCTCTGCTGGCCCCGCCTGATTTTCACTCCGTCTGGATAGCCTCCAGCACGTTAAGCCGGGCAGCGCGGCTAGCCGGCCACACACCCGCCAAAATGCCCACAACAACAGCTATCGCCAGCGCTCCCACCAGTAATGGCCATGGAATCACCAACACTTCTAGGCCAGAATCTGCCGAGAAATACCACAGCGCAACCCCGAAGAGCACACCGAGGAACATGCCTAGCAGCGAACCGATAAGCGCAATTATTAAGGATTCATCACGCACCATGCGCCGCACATCTTTCCGGCGCATGCCCACCACCCGCAACATGCCAATCTCACTCGTGCGCTCCAAAATCGAGAGCAACATCGTGTTCACAATTCCAAGGAAAGCAATAATCACTGCGAGTGCCAGCAGACCATACATCAGTGCGAGCATCATATTAACCCCCGCCGATCCCTGCTCCACGATGTCTTCCATCGAAAGCACCCCGATAAGCGGATAGTCTTTGACGAGTGCTTTCATATCACGCACGAGTTGATCTATATTCGTTCCCTGCTGCGCCCGTACGAACACCATATACGAGCGGTCAGTTGGCATCATTTCGTGCACTACGTTGGGAGTAACAAAGAGGTTCCCGAGAGTGAACGCGGTGGTGGGGTATTCGGCGATACCCACCACTGTGAGGTCTCGGCCGCCGGTGCCGAGTATAGTGGTGACATGAATCTTATCGCCCACGCGGTAGCCTTTTTCCTCCGCGTATGATTTCACGATCACCGCTTCATTTGGGTCTTTATATACCCGCCCTTGCACCATATTGAATTTCACAGCATCGTTGAAAGCCCCCGGATCAAAAGTGGCTCCCAACTCATAATCTCCCTGCGTCGTCAGCAATGTCACCATTTTGAGCGCCGTCACTGACTTAACCTCAGGCAGCTGCGTAATTTGCGCAGTGATCGAATCCGGCACAGTGGCTACGCTCATGCCCATAACGCCACTTGCAATAGTGACTGCTGCGTCTACATCGAGGCTCTTTTCCACTCCCGGCCGCAGCGAGGCGCTCATGGAGGCGCCAACTATGCCGAGAGTGGTGACGAGCGCCATTCCGATCATCAATGCCGTGGCGGTGGCAGCGGTGCGTTGCGGTTGGCGAACCGAGTTGAGCTTAGCCAAATAGCCCGCGGTGCCATGCAGCTTCTCCGCAATCACCCCCACTACGCCCACGATTGGCCGGCCAATAATAGGCGATCCCACGCAGGTGCCGATCACCAGTAGCAGCGCCGCCACCCCTAATATCACTAACGACATGCTGTTATTCAGACCAAAGGAGATTCCCAGGGCTAACGCCCCCAGCACGCAGAGCACCAGTGTCGCAATCCAGCGGCCACGTTGTGCCTTGGGTGCCTCTCCCGCATAGCCCGCGAGCGCCACCACTGGATCCACACGCGCAGCACGCACGCTCGGCACCAAAGCCGATAGCACGGTGACGCCGACGCCCACCACAAATGCTGAGATCACGGCTGGCGTAGTGAGCCGCGGCACTGCGGAACCGAGATCGAACCCAACTTTGCCGATCACCACCACGATGAGCGAGCTGATCGCCAGCCCACCGAACAGCCCAATCACAGAGCCGATAAGCCCCACAATAAAAGCTTCGCCGGTGATGAGATGGCGCACTTGCCGCCGATAGGCTCCAAGCACACGATATAGAGCAAGCTCACGCACCTGCTGCTGCACGATAATTGCAAAGGTATTGACGATAAGCACAGCTGCCACAAGCAGTGAAATCACAGCAAACACCAAGAAGAACGCGGTGAAGAAACCCATCGCCTTGTTCACTTCGCTCATGAGGCTCTCAGAGATCTCTGCTCCGGTTTTCACCGTGAAAGTGCTCGGAATTTCCGCTTTCACCCGCTGTAGTAACGCCTTCGTGGCGGCAGGGTCACTGGCCACTATCCAAGCCGATTGATACCCGGAGCTGCCATCGGGCATAAATAAATCACGAGCCCCTTGATCGGTGAAAAACGCATAGAGCGCGCCTGATGTGCCTCCTGCACCCCACTTGGCTGTGCCCACTAATTTCTTCGTTACGGTTCGGGATCCATCTGTGAATCGCATGGAATCACCAAGCTGATAGCCGGAACGCTCCAACATTGTTGGATCGATAGCTACTTCGCCAAATGCCTTCGGAGAACGCCCAGCAATCACAGTGATGCCCTGTTTATTCCCCCAAGCAGGGGCGTCGAAATAGTTTGAGCCCACTGAGGGCGGCCCCATGGAGAGAATCGCCTTGCCGTCTTTGCCGATGCCGTACACCGATCCCGAAACTATGCCTGCTACCTGTTTTACTCCATCAATGCCACGCAATTTTTCTAGCATGCCGTCAGTGATTATGGCGCTATGAGCGCCATTAGCAGGCACTGAGGCATCAGCACTAGGGTTGGAAACAGTAGTGCCACCAGTAGCAGCGAGGCTCTCGGAAGTGTCAGACGGCGCACCGTGCTCACCGTTCATGGTGGAAGCCGTGGGAGCCCCTGTGCCAGCTGGAGCTCCCGTGCCAGCGGAAGTCCCAGTACTCGCGGAAGCCCCAGTACTCGCGGAAGCCCCAGCAGCGTTTGCCGTCACATTAATATCGGCGCTCGTAGAAGAAGCAATATCTTCAAAAGAGCGGTTCATCATATCAGTGAACGTAAACGCCCCCGCCACAAAGGCCACTCCTAGCGTCACTGCTACCAGCGAGAGAAACAGCCGTGCCTTATGTGCGAGCGCACTTCGGATCGTTACTTTCAGCATCGCGCACCCCTCACGCCTGAAGTTGGCCAGAGTGCGGGTGAGAAGCAGGAGCAGAGAGTTCACCCATAATGTGCAAAACTGCTGCGCGCGAAGGGCGCTCTAGCGTGCGCACAATTTTGCCGTCAGCCAGGAAGATCGCTTGATCCGCATAGGCAGTGGCTCCTGGATCATGAGTAACCATCACCACCGTGGCTCCAAGTTCATTCACCACCTGGCGCAGCAGCCCAAGCACATCTGCAGAAGAATTGGAATCGAGGTTTCCTGTGGGTTCGTCTGCAAAAATGATGGCTGGCTTTGTGATGAGTGCGCGCGCTATAGCCACCCGCTGCTGTTGCCCTCCAGAGAGTTCACTCGGCTTATGGGCAAGCCGTCCTTCCAAACCCACCACCTTTTCCACTCGCTGGCGCCAGGCTGGATCCGCTTTCTTTCCTGCGATGCGCAGCGGCAGTAAAATATTTTCTGCAGCTGTGAGAGTGGGAACTAGGTTGAAAGCTTGGAAAATGAACCCAATTTTTTCACGGCGCATCAGCGTTTTTTGATTGTCATTGAGGGAGCCAATAGCTTGCCCCTGGATATACACGGCGCCAGTGGTGGGGCTATCGAGGCCGGCTAAACAATGCATCAGCGTAGATTTTCCAGAACCTGATGGCCCCATCACAGCAGTGAACTGCCCCGATGGAAATTCCACAGACACTCCATCGAGTGCCACCACGCGAGTATCGGCAACGCCGTAAATTTTGGTGAGATTTTCGCAATGAGCCGCTGGTGCCTGCACAATTTCCCCTCAGGTTGAAGCCATCTTGAGAAGCCAGCCCTGGGCTGAATTCCTAGGAACTGCGTTCCAGCCCTATTTTAAGGTCTATCTACCGCGTTTAAGATCCATTGCAGTATAGAGATTGTAAAATTCCGCGGTGAGCCTAATCCCTAGCCTGGCAGACCAGCCAACTCCACCTATCCACCTATGCTCCAGAATATTTACGCATGAGCCAGAGCTATCTTCTCTCTCCCGTCTGTGCCTATGAGCCCTCCAGACTATGTGCACATGGGCACCATTTACACATGGGGCAAATGCACAAACCACCACGGAGCCGCCCCTAGTACTTTTGGGAGAAATCTTCAGAGGAATTGTCCCAGGAAAAATCGCCCCAGGAAGAATCACCCCAGCACCCCACCGCAGGCCCTCAAACGCTGCAAGCCACCTCAATCCAGCTTGGTATTACAGCCGCACACAATGCCTGGCAGACATATCACATATCCAAAACGGCCGATCAAAATTCCCGCACCTTATAGAGCCGGCGAGCAACCAACCAGCTCACCACTAAACATAGAGAAATGAAAATGGATCCTATCAGCATGATGAGAACGAGCATTCCATCTTGTGTGGCAGCGAGCAGCGGGAATGCACTCTTTGCGAAATCGCCGAAATGAATGGATTTACCCACAGTGAAAATCCCCTTAAGAAGCATACCCGAGGCCATCATAGTGAAAACCGGAATAAGCATTATTCCTTTTAAGCCACCAAATGCAGCAAGTAGTGGCATCGAAACAGCAATAGCTAACCCTATGAGCAACGCAGAAGACACCGAAATAACCAAATACACCATCAGCGGGCTAACATTCAGCCCTGGCGAGCCAAAAGCGTCAATCGGAAAACCCGCTGCGCGCATCACCCAATCAACTCCCACGCAGATAAGCCAGCCCAGCACACCAGCCATAACGAGATAAAGAACCATCTCCCCATAACGCGCATTCACCAAGTTATTGCGCGTTTCAGCCATAGCTAGCCGGAAACTTCCCCACCCAGATTTTTCATCAATTGCCCATTGGTTCATAACCACCGTATAGGGAATAAACATTGCAAGAGGCACTCCAGCAATCGCAGGAGTTTTCATCCAGAAAGCCATCACAATCCCAATCACGAGGCACAGCGCCGCAGTTGGAAACAGCATCCCTTTCATAACGTAGAAATCCGTGATACTTACTTTCCTCATTGTCTTTCCCCTCCCAACACCATAAACATGTATTTCTCCACAGAAGCTGGCTCACATGCTATCTGCGGAAAATTCTGTGAAAATTCAAAGCGATCTGGCACCAGAACTTCACTGTTGTAGGTTCCTCGCTTCACCACCACTCCCGATTTCGAGAGATACCCCGAAGTTTCTAGTTCCTCGAGATCCGTGTGAGAACAGATCGCCACTCCAGCAAGGCGCGTAATATCATCTTTCGGCATTGAAAATATGCTGCGCCCTTTATCGATGCACACCACAGTGTCTGCACAGGAATCGAAATCCGATGTGATATGCGACGAAAACAGCACACCGCGATCTCCGCTTTCTACAAAATCCAGCAGCAAATCAAGCACTTCAGCACGTGCCATTGGATCCAATCCCGCTGTGGCCTCATCACAGATCAAGAGCTTAGGGGAATGAGCCAGCGCAAAATCTATTTGGATTTTCATGCCCATACCGCGCGACAACTCTTTTACCCGCTTTTTGGGATTCACTCCAAATTGAGTGAGATAGCCGAAGAAAGCCTCATCTCTCCACTCGGGGAAATGCGCTCTCCCAATAGGAGCAAGCACCGATATTTTGAGGTATTCCGGAAATGGGCAAGTATCAAACACCACACCCACATCTCTGAGCTCTCTTGCTAGCACAGCTGGATTCCCGAGCACCTCTTCTCCATTTATTTCAACGGTTCCACTAGTTGGTGAGACAAGCCCCAATACGGATTTGATTATTGTTGTTTTCCCAGCTCCATTACGCCCAACTAGCCCCGCAATCGCACCGGATTCCACACTGAGATCAATTCCCTCTAGCTCAAACCCAGGGTATTTTTTGTGCAATCCCCGAATCCGCAGCACATCACTCATCGCCGCCCCCATTAACACCATTCATTGCTGTGCTCTTTCCATCTCGCTCGAGACAAGCAAATCAATCATTTCTTTTAGTTCTTGAGCATCAATCCCCACGATGGAGCACTCCCGCAAAAGTTCGCTTAACCGAAATTCCACTGAACGCAACACCTCTTCGCGCTGCAATTCCAGGCTTCCTCCAGTCACAAAGCTCCCTTTACCTTGCACAGAATCAATAAATCCCGCTTCTTCAAGGTCGCTATATGCACGTTTTGTGGTGATCACACTCACTTTGAGATCATTGGCCAGCGCCCTAATCGAAGGGAGTGCTTCGCCGGGTTTGAGCTTTCCCGATAAGATCGAATCCCGTATCTGACTCGAGATTTGCTCGTAAATAGGCTTTCCGCTCACATTCGATATGACAATGTCCATAGCTCTCCTTGGGTATAGCGGCGCCGCACACCCCAACAATCAACGCGTATATACAGAGTATATACACTATATACAGAGTTGTCTACGTAAAGCTGCCTATACGGCAGGGATCAATGTTCTCTCAACACTTAACACCTATTTAGACACCCTTAACACCGATTTAGACACCCTGGAAATTTCCCCATTCAACGATATTTACGCCAAGTATCCCGATACAATACCCAGCGCCGGGGAGATATAGCTGCCACAACGATGCGGCACAGAATATCTCTCTGCTAGCTCTATTCACGAAAGAAGCCAAGCTCTGTGAAGCTCATAGCGCAACAGATTCTGTGCAACACAGGGAATAGCTTCTCTCAACAACGGGAGAACTCATGAAACGCATACCCACGCGCCTCGTTGCACTGCTCGCAACAGCATTTGCGGCAATAGCTGGAGCAGCTCCAGCTTCAGCGCACGAAATCGCGCAAGCCGCAGCCCCCACAGCAGATCACATCACTCTCGCCCCTGATGCCCTCAATGGCCAATGCGCCACCTTACACCTCGATGGCTACGGCGCGATCGGCCTCAAAGAGGGGCTCAAGGAATACACCGTATCCGCCACCGATGGCGAGCCACTCCAGTTTGAGGCCACAGCGCTAGGGCGCTACCGCATCTACGATACCCGCGGAAAAATCCTCTTCCTCAATATCTTTAACACTGTGTGGCCTGGAGAATACTACGGCGATCGCGCCGATTTCAGCGTGAAATCTCCCACCGCGGGAACCTACACTCTCACTGCCACACATTACGGCGTGAGCCTCGGCAGAGCTCCATTCAACAATCTGGGTGGCAACTATGCGGGCACCTTCACGCTGAAACCAGCCACCGGTTGCTTCCAGCCTCCAGAAATTGAAACTGGCCTCGTGAAAGCTTCCACTCATGCAGATATTAATCCAGATGGCACTATATACGGTGCGATGGACGCCCATGTGCACCCAGTGTCGGCATGGGCTTTCGGCGGGCGCTTGCTATGCGGCAAACCCTTTGCTCCTGGTGGAGTAGAGCAAGCCCTAGGAGACTGTACTGATCACAGCTTCGGAGCGGGAGCACTCTTCGATACCGCGATTGGCGGAGCCCAATTTATGGGGCCGCAAGATGGGTGGCCCACCTTCTCCACGTGGCCGAATGCCACACGATTGCTGCACGAAACCCAGTACTACAAGTCAATCGAACGCGCCTGGCAAGCCGGCTTGCGCGGGCTCAACGCTGTACTCGTGGGCAACCGTATCATCTGCTCAATCTATCCGCGGATTGGCACATCATGCAATGAAATGGATCAGCTCGATATCCAGTATCAAAAACTCCTAGAGATGCAAGATTATATTGACGCCCGTAGCGGAGGCGCTGGTAAAGGCTGGTTCCGAATCGTCACTACGCCAGAGCAAATGCGAAGCGTGGCAGCTCAGGGCAAGCTCGCCGTCACGCTCACTGTGGAGACTTCGGAGCTCTTCGGCTGCCGTGAGGGCAAATGCTCCACAGCAGCGATTGACGCCGGGCTCGATAAGTTGCAGAAAATGGGCGTGATGTCTATCCACCCGATTCACAAGTTCGACAACGCCTTCGGCGGCACTCGCTTTGATCGCGGAGCAACTGGCGTGATTATGAACGGCGGTAACCTACTCTCTGCCGGCCATTGGTGGAAGCTCGAAAAGTGCACCACGCCGTTTGAAGATCTTCCGATCGAGCCGCAATCCGACAAATATCGCGATGTGGTGCAGCAACTCACCGGCAAAGATTCCACTATTTTGCCGATCTATCGCACCACCGAAAAGTGCAATGCTCGCGGCCTCACAGATCTTGGCACCTATGCCCTCACTGGCATGATGAAGCGCGGCATGGTGATTAACCTTGGGCATATGAGCGCAAAAACTGCTCAGCAAACGATGGATTTAGTGCGCGCTAAAGGATATTCCGGCGTGATGGCCAACCATTCGTGGACAGATCGCAACATTCGCGGCCAGATTGTGCGCGCCGGTGGATACCTCGCAGGATATTCATTCTCGGCCACGAAATCCTACCCCACCGAGCCCACGTTCCTCGATGAGTGGAAAGCCGACCATGAGGCAACTGGCCCCACTCTCACCGCATATGGCTTTGGCTCCGATGCCGGCGGCCTCGGCCCACTGCCCGGAGCGCGCGTAGATGCCGCCACAGCGCCACTCATCTATCCAATCACCACGCCCAACGGAGCAGTGTTCGATCGCCATCAATACGGCCAGCGCACTTTCGACCTCAACACAGATGGCGTGGCCAACTACGGCATGTATGCCGATTGGATGGCAGACGTTTCCCAGATGGCTGGCGCTGATTCCGCGCAGTGGAATCGTGAGCTGATGAACTCAGCGGAAGCATTTGTGCAGGTATGGGAGAAAGCACGCGCATGGAACAAATGAAAACTCCTGACGGCGATGAGCGCGAGCGCACATTCGCGCCCGCTCGTGGCACTCACGCTGCTCGCGCCGATGCCGCCAATTCTCGCGCTACTTCCGAGCCCTCACAGGATTCCAACGCTTTGCCTGAAAAAGCTGCTGAGCAGCAGTCAGCAGTGCTCTCAGCACCAGGAATCTCTGCGGCAGAAGGGGAAACTGCCCCCGCCGAGAGTGGCCCTACCCGCGGGTGGATTGCCTGGCTCATTATCGCCACAATCGGCGTTTACGCCGGTTGGTTTGGCCCACTGCAGCTGCTGCTTCCCTCGCAAGCTCTCGAAATCACTGGCGGGGTAGGCAGCGAAGGGCTGCTCGCACTCGTCACTGGCATCGGCGCTGCAATCTCGATGGTGGCCAACCCTGCCTGGGGCTTAGCCTCTGATCGCGCCCGTTTACGCAGCGGCTCGCGCGTGCCAATATTGCTCGTTGGCCTCGTGGTAGCTGTGATAGGCATGGCCGTGCTCTCCCAAGCCACATCGGTGGCTCCGATGGTGATCGGCTGGGGGCTCGTGCAGGTGGGGCTGAACGGCCCGTTTGCCGTGCTGCTCGCATTTATCGCTGATCGCGTGCCAGAGGAACGGCGAGGCACTGTGGGATCCCTCTTTGGAGCCGCCCAACTGCTCGGAGCAGTAACCGGAAATCTCGTGGCGCTGCTCGTGAATTCCGAACGCATCGGGTATATCGCTCTCGCTATTGCAGTGCCATGCTTGGTGATTCCCATTGCCGTGATTCATAAGCGCGGCCGCGATCTGGCGACTGCCTCGGATTCCGTGGCATTTAAGTGGGCAGATGTGCAGCTCGATCACACGTTCGTGGCAGCTTTTTGCATGCGGTTTTTCTTGAACCTCGTGAATGCGCTGATGCTGCTCTATCTGTTGTATTTCGTGATGGAGCGGCTCAGCCAGAGTAAAGATGACGCCGATGACACGGTGTTTGTGCTCACGTTAGTGTATGTGGGCTTAGCTGCGGTGGCAGCAGCTGGCGGCGGGATTCTCTCAGACAAAATGCATCGGCGCAAGATCTGGGTGGTGTATGCCGCTGTGGTGAGTGCTGCCGGCGGGCTAGTTCTTGCTTTCGCCCATGATTTCGGCACTCTCGTGATAGGAACTGTGGCGTTCGCCGTAGGCTATGGCCTCTTCCTCGCGGTAGACGTGGGCATCATCACCGCTGCGCTGCCAAATGAGAAAACCCGCGCCACGATGCTCGGTGTGGCAAACCTGGCCAGCGCCTCTCCACAGGCTTTAGCCCCTGCTATTGCTGCGCCCATTGTGGCCACTGCAGGTGGTTACACTGGCCTGTATATCGTGACTGCAGCCGTGGGGCTCATCGCTATCGCATTCTTGCCGATGCTGAAAAAGATTCCCTGATAGCTACCGCAGCCACGCGATTTTCGGTGGGGGTGATGTTATTGCGCCACTCGCGCGCGGATCATCGCCCCCACCGGCATAGGCTCTTGAGCAGCAGCACCGCTCCCCGCAGAATGCTCCCCATGAACTGCCGTTTCCGCTTCTGAAGCCGGAACCTCTGGAGCTGGAAATGGCAGCGAGAATTCATGGGCGGGATTATTGATCTCTGACACTGGCTCACCTTCTGCATTCTGCAACCCCACATTGGGCACCCGATACTGCAGTGGAGCCCGCCCTCCGGGAGCTAAAAATTCAATCTCCATTCCCGGTGCGATCTTGTTTCGAGCAAATATCCGCAGGCGTTGAGCATGAGCATCATACCCCGTCACTGTGCCCAGCCACCGCCACTCGTTGATATAACCACCGCGCACCACACTCTCTGAAGCGGGGTGCTCTGGATAATAAAAACCGGTGCCGTACTCACGGTGAGTTACTTTGAATGGCTCCTCGCGCAACCACTGCGGCAGCTCGAGCGGCCCACTATCTCCTGCCGCACGCCGTTCACGGTAGGCGTTCACCGCCGTCTTATAGGCATTTGCCATCACCGCCACATAGTAGGCACCTTTCGCGCGCCCTTCAATTTTCAAACTGGTGACGCCGGCGTCAAGAATATCGTCTACATGCTCCAGGAGGTTCATATCCTGCGAGTTGAAAATAAAACTTCCCTGATCTGTGACTTCCACCGGAAGGAACTCTCCAGGGCGTTTCTCTTCTACCACGTGATATTTGTAGCGGCACGCCTGTACGCAGTCACCTTGGTTGGCATCGCGCCCAGTGAGATGCTGAGAAATCAAGCAGCGCCCTGAGAATGCCATACACATTGAGCCGTGTACAAAAGCTTCGATCTCGATATGCCTAGGGATATTCGCACGAATCTGCCGAATCGCTTCTAAATCCAGCTCCCGAGCCAGCACAATACGGCTCGCGCCGAGCTCTACCATCGCATTCGCGGCTTGATAGTTGGTGATCCCCGCTTGGGTAGACACATGCAATTCCGTATGTGGCGCCACTTGGCGCGCCGCCATCAGCACTCCAATATCGGAGATAATCAGAGCGTCTATTCCAATATCAGCGAGCTGCCCCATATAGGCGTTCATCGCGGGAACATCGTTTGAACTGGGCAAAATATTGCAGGCGGCATACACGCGGGCACCTCGCGCATGCGCATAGTGCACCGCTGTATCAAAATCTTCGAGTGTGAAATTCTTTGGTGCAGCCCGCATTCCAAATTGTTGGCCTCCGCAATACACTGCGTCTGCTCCAAAATCTATAGCCGTCTGCAACGTGGCCAGATTTCCAGCCGGTGCGAGCACCTCTGCAGCGGTGAAAGCCAAGCTCCCCGAACTAGATAAGCCGGGGGAAAATTCTGCAGAACGAGCACAAGGTGATTCAAATGGCACATACACAGCATAGGGATATCGGGCAGGCTCCGCTATTCTTGATTCCGTGCTCATCACTTTTCTCACAGCTATCGGGCTCTTCGCCGTCACTAATATCGATCATCTCTTGGTGCTTTCGATTTTCTTCGCACACGGCGCAAAAAAGCCACATACGCTGCGCCAGATCATGATTGGGCAGTATATCGGCTTCGCAGCAATTCTCGGCCTCACGATCGCTGGAGCCATTGGCACCGCCGTACTGCTCCCCTCCGCAGCAATTCCGTGGTTCGGGATACTGCCACTTGTGATCGGAATTCGCGCTGCCATCAGCTCGTGGCAGGCAGCCCACGGTGGCGATACAGACGATGAGCTACATGAATCTGCAGAAAAGATCGCGCAAAAGCCGCTGAGTATTATGGCCGTTGCCGCCGTCACTTTCGCCAATGGAGGCGATGAGATCGGAGTGTATCTTCCGGTGTTTGTGGGGTCCACGTGGATCGAGATCACCCTTTACTGCGGGGTTTTCCTGGTGCTCGTGGCAGCAGTGGTGGCGCTGGCGCGATACGTAACCTCCCGCCCCTCCGTGGCAGAATTTCTCGAGCACTTTGAATCTATTATCTTTCCGGCCGTGCTAATCGCCCTCGGCTTAGGGATCATTATTTCAGGTCTGTTTGGGCTGTGACGGCTTGTTTGGGGGGGCTGTGACGGCTTGTTGGGAGCTGTGATGGCCGTTTAGGCTATGAGCCACACTCGGCTTGCAGCTTTCGCACTAGCCTGAGAACGGCCTAGGAAGCTCTGCTCTGCGAACGCATCTTTACACTGGCAAACCAAAACTTATATGACGCCACCGCGGCGCACGCCCGTCGTATGCGCACAGTATGTGCCCACTCTGCGCTAGAAAACGAGTTGGACGTGCGGGTGAGTTGGAGTTGTGCGGTCAAGTTGGACGTGTGGCGAGCGCGAAACGCTTTCATGCCTCAAGAGTTCTGAGTTCCTGCGCTTTAGGCACACCCGGTGATTTTGAAGAAAATATGCTGAGATAGTGTTATGGCATTTTCTCTAGCGAACGATTACAGTGAGGGCGCACACCCACAGATTTTACATACGATCAGCGCGATCAACTCTGAACAGTTTCCCGGGTATGGCACTGATCGCCGCTGCGCACAGGCCGCCGATAAAATTCGCTCAATCGCCCGTGCCCCAGAAGCAGCCGTATTCTTCCTCACGGGTGGCACCCAAACCAACCGCACTGTGATCAGTGCACTGCTACGCCCACACGAGGGGGTAATCTCGGCTGCAACTGGCCACATCGCCGTCCATGAAGCAGGCGCCATTGAAAATTCCGGGCACAAAGTGCTGTCCATACCAGCAACGGAAGAAGCTGCCGGGAAACTCTCGGCTTCTGCATTACGCACTTATCTGGAAGATTTCTATGCCGATGCCAACCACGAACACATGGTGGCACCCGGAATGGTCTATATCTCGCACCCCACTGAATATGGCATGCTCTACTCTCTCAGCGAGCTCGAAGAGCTTCATGAAGCCGCTCGCGAGTTTTCGCTTCCGCTCTATTGCGATGGCGCCCGGCTCGCCTATGGCCTTGCCGCAGCTGATACAGATGTGCAGCTCGCCGATATTGCTCGGCTGTGCGATGTGTTTTATATCGGCGGCACAAAATGCGGAGCACTCTTCGGGGAGGCCGTGGTATTTTCCGGAATGCCGGCGCCCGCACACTTCATCACACACATTAAGTTGAACGGCGCGTTGCTCGCAAAAGGTTGGCTCCTCGGCGCTCAGTTCGCCGAGCTTTTCTCTCAAAGTGCTCCCGACGCCATCGGCCATATGCCGCATGACGGCACTCTGAGCAGCGAGCTGAGCAACAGCACTCGAGAGAACGCTCCCAGCAGTTCCCCTTGTGTTATCGGCTCCACGCTCTATGGGCAACTGGGCCATCACGCGAATGAGCTGGCAGGAATGATTCGCGCTGCTCTCCGCACGCACGGATACCACGAGCGCTATCCCAACTCCACGAACCAGGTGTTTTTTGAGCTCTCAGACGAGCAGTTTGCGCGCCTGAGCAGGCACGTCACACTCAGCTTTTGGGAACGAATTTCCGCTGATCACGTGCTTGTGCGGGCGTGCACATCGTGGGCCACGCCATCTGAGCGCGTGGCCCAGTTCTGCGATCTACTCGCGCGTTTTGCCCCGAATAGGTAACTCCACTAGCAAATCCGTATGGAAGCTCCCGAATTGGGAGAGTTCCTCTGAAGAATCCTCCCATCTCGCTCCCCACTCTGAGCTCTGAAAGTGGGAGTGGGAGAGTTCCTCTGAAGAATCCTCCCACTTTTCCACCGTTACGCTTTCCTGATCATTAATGCCTTTGTTTTTAATTGACGAAGAATAATCGAACTCCAGCTCTTGAACTGCTGTACAGATAGGGCTGGTGCATCCCGTAACAGGTGCACCAGCCCTCACAGCACGCCCCTCTCGTGCACGAGTTTTCTCTGCGCCGTTTTCACTCGTTTCTGTGCGACCTCATTTCCTCAGGCACACAGCATCTCCAGAGTACTAACTGCTTACGAATGCTAATCCGAACGCTAATCGTTGCGCCGCTGATGCTCAGCTAGCACTCGGCGCTCCAGCGGGATCGTGAGCAATACTGGAATGAGCGTGGCAAGCACACCGATACCCGCAAGC
>JALELI010000073.1 GCA_022768785.1 Arcanobacterium sp.
CCTGCTGGCAGTTCGCCGGTGTATCCCTGTGGAATGTAGGCGCAGGAGGGGTCAGCTGCCAGTGGGTCGCCCGTGAGAGCGTATGCCGTTGAGCGCGAGCCGCCGCAGAAGTGGTTGTATTCGCAGGCGCCGCATTTCCCGCCAAAGTGCTCGGGGGTGCGCAGCTCTCGCATAATTGGTGAGTTGGTGTAGAGCTCGGCCAGCGGCGTCTTTTTGATAGATCCCACGTGAATCGGCAAGAACCCCGAAGGATACACGTCGCCAACGTGGTCGATAAACACAAACCCGGAGCCCGAATTTATAGCTAGCGGAGTGCGCGGTGGGCGCGGGTGCGCTGCCGTTGCTCCGAGAAGCCGCGTGGTTTCCTCAGTAAGCCAGTAGTAGAGTTCGCCGTGTGGGGGGAGCGCAGGCCCGCCTTCTGCCGCACGCGCTCGCTGGAAAGCGATGCGCCGATACTGCGGAGCCTCGGTTGTTTTGATCGCAATTCGATCCGAGACGTCGTGCATCCACTGTAGTGTGTCCTCACGTTCTTGTGGGGAGAGCATGTTGAGGTTTGCTCCTCGCCCAGTGGGCACGAGCATGAACGTATACCACATGAAAGCGTTGAGCTCTATCGCCTTGGCGAGCATTGCGGGCGCTTCGTGGATATTTCCGCGGGTGAGTGTGGAGTTGATCTGCAGACGGAACCCCACTTCGTTGATCATTTTTGTGGCTTCAACAGTTTTTTCAAACGTGCCCGGAATACCACGGAAAGCATCATGGGTTTCTGGGCGTGCGCCGTCCATCGACACCGACATTGCCTTTCCGCCCGCTTCGCGCAGCGCAATTAAACGATCTTTAGTGAACAGTGGTGTTACAGATGGCGAGATCGACATGGATAAGCCCAATTCAGTGCCGTAGCGCACTAGCTCTACAAGATCCTCGCGCTCGAAGCAGTCGCCACCCGTTAAAACAACGAGTGGATATGGCCTCGAATAGCTGGCAAGCTGCCGTAAAAGGTCTTTTCCTTGCTCGGTGGTGAGCTGCCCAGGGGCGGCATGGCGTTGGGCTTCAGCACGGCAATGCTTACACACAAGCCCACAGGCGCGTGTGACCTCCCAAATCGCAATAAATGGTTTTTCGTTGAGGTCATGGTGAATTTCGCGCACGATCGGGTGATGTGGGGAAGTGGTGAGTGGGCTGTGCGGGTGGGCAGAGGGGTGTGAAAGGTTGGGGTGCTGCGAATGATCCATAACTAACTTTCTCTGAAGGGTCTCGGACTTCATTGTAGCGGTTGTGCTGGTGAAGTGCCTCGTGGAGACGGTGTTCGTATGCGGTTATGCGGTGCAGGGCAGTTCACCGTTGCTCCTTACCTCTAAATTCCTCATTCCTCTGAATCTAATAAATATATTGCAATATGTTTGTATGTTGGGTAGGGTGGCGGCATGGGCAATGAAGAAGCGCTCACGCTGGTGGCAAAAATCTTTAGGGCGCTTGGAAATGAAGGGCGCCTCCGGATTTTGTCGCTCTTGAAAGACGGCGACTGCACGGTGAATCAGATCGTGGCAGCAACCGACCTTTCTCAACCGCTTGTTTCTCAACATCTGCGAACGCTCCGTCAAATAGATTTGGTGCGTGGCGATCGGCATGGGAAAGAAGTTGTGTATTCGCTAGCAGATCGCCACGTAGCACATGTGGTAGAAGATGCATTTGTTCACGTTTTAGAAGGAGATAACAATGGCTGAAACTGATATTCGTGCTGAGCATACGCTCGCGGAACATGAGCATGGCCCGAACTGCGGGCATGAGGCTATCCAGCATGGTGATCATGTGGATTACGTGCATGACGGGCATCGTCATGCGCTTCACGGAGATCATTATGACGAGCATGAAGCAAAGGCTGAGCATACGCTTGCGGAGCATGAGCATGGCCCGAACTGTGGGCATGAGGCTATCCAGCATGGTGATCATGTGGATTACGTGCATGGCGAGCATCGTCATGCGCTTCACGGAGATCATTACGACGAGCACTGAGTGCCGTAGTTTTCTCTGAGGAGAGTAGTTCTCGCTACTTCTAGCCTGCGTGTGTAGGTTCTAGCCTGCGTGTGTAGGTGCATGAGCGTGTGGCTAGTGGGAACCGGGCTTGAAGAGACGCTGCGCAGTGTGCGTCAGTAGCCTCATGCCAGGTACATCGCGTTGATTGCTGATAGGCAGCATATATTGAAAGATGGGGCTGGGCCATGCTCGGGCAATGCAGTTTCTCCGTGGATTGCAACCGCTAGTTGCGATCTGTCTATAAACTTCAAAGCGGAGTTGGTGGAGTGCAACTGGGCTTACGGGCACACTCGTAAGCGATACAAGTAACAGCTTGTGCGCTATTAAGTGCGTTGGGGAACCGTGGAGGAGTGAATGGTGATTCTCGCAGATAAGCTCATTGATTTGCGCAAGAAAAATGGGTGGTCTCAGGAGGCGCTCGCTGCCAAGCTTGGAGTGAGCCGGCAAGCGATATCCAAATGGGAGAGTACACAATCGATGCCAGATCTAGATCGTATTGTGGCAATGAGCGAAGTTTTTGGTGTTTCCACTGACTATCTCATTAAAGACGGGATAGCGGTTGAGCGTGCGCATGAAGAAATAGGAGATGTAGCCCCCAATACACTTCTGCGGCAGGTGTCGATGGAAGAAGCCGTGGAGTTCCTCGCCATGAAGCGACGCGCAGCTATTCACATCGCAGCCGGGGTGGCAGTGTGCATCGTGGCTTTTGCCTTACCCACGGTGTTGAACATTCTGGCAGCAGATCCGGCTCGGCAATGGCCACGCGATGTGGTGGAGGCGCTCAGCGGGATTCTGTTCTTTGTGCCGGTTGCGGCGGCTGTGGCACTCTTTATTGTGTCTGGAATGGCCCTGCAAAAGTTCTCTTACTTATCGGAAGAAGCCTTTGAGACGGCGTATGGGGTATCCGGTATGGTGAAGCAGCAGCGTAGCGAGCTCCAGCCACGTATGGTGCTGCATGTGACGGTGGGTGTGGTGCTGTGTATTTTTGCCGTTCTCACATTCATTGCAGAGGATTTGTTTGGATATTACTACGGTCCAAATGGTCGCACAGTGATCGCCTTGGGTTTTGTGCTCGTGGCTATCGCCGTCTATCTGTTTATCAGGGTGGCTATTCCCTGGGGCGCGTTGAATCGGTTGGAGCAAAGCGGCGATTACACAATCAAACAAAAGCAGATCAACAAGAAAATAGGGCCGGTGATGGGGATTTATTGGCTCGGCGTCACGGCAATCTACCTGGCGTATAGCTTTGCCACGGATTTGTGGGATCGCTCGTGGGCAATCTGGCCGGTGGCAGGCGTGCTGTGTGGAATTTTAGCGATCGGGCTAGCTGCAGCGTTGGAACACCGAGCTAATCGTGCATGAGGTTTCGCAAAGGAGCTCTTGAAAGCGCTTCTTTGGGGCCTAGATGGGCGTATGAGAGATGAAACTCACGGGCATTAAGCGAGCACACAGGGGAGAAATACGCGGCATAGAGCTCGACTGCATGGGTAGTGCGTGCATGGGTGAGCGTGCGTATGCTGCTGGTCCGTGAGAGTGTGGGTGCGCGCCCAGAGCGCCAATTAGCGCACCGCGCTCACCTCAAGGAGCACAGCACTGCCTGGGAAAATGTGTTTCGTACGTATGCCCCAACGGCTGAGCACTGCTCCGGGAATCACAGCTCCGGCATCGTTCCACCACTGTGGATTTCCGCGGCCAGGCACATCGGCATCTGCGTACCGGGCTGCTCCTCCGAGTGGGCGCACGCGATAGCAAGTGTCGGCACGCAGCCCAGGAAGCTGCACGGGCGCTATAGGATACTGCGCTGATGTTGCCACCATTCCCACGCAGTAGACGCCGTGCTGGCGCTCGCTATCGAGCACGCCGTCTACCCGCACAGCTGGATCAATGTCGTCTCCATGCACGGCAATCATTTGCCCAGTGATATAGGCATGGTGGAGTTCCACCCATTCATAGCAGAGCCACCGATCTAAATCTCCTAGCTGATCGAGATCGAGCTCAAATCCCAAGCCGTAAAGAAAAGCGGTAGCAGCTCGCGTGGTGAGAGATGTGGAGCGGCCAGTTTGATGGGAAGGCGAAGCAGCGATATGTGCCCCCAACATTTCAGGAGGCACGAGCAGGCTGGTATATCGCTGGATATCGATGCGCTCGAGAGGATCTGTGCAGTCCGACGTCCACACAGAATCGGTGAGCTCCATCATTGCCAGATCTACTCGGCCCCCTCCAGACGCACAATTCTCAATGGCAAGCGCTGGAAATTGCGCTTTTAGCTCTCGGAGCAGCCGATAGAGGGCACAGGTTTGCCCGTGGACGGCGGGCTGGCCTGAATAGGGGGAAATCGCCTCTGTGATGAAACGGTTGTGATCCCATTTGATAGCGTCGATCCCGAGCTCGCGAATGAGCGCGCTCATTCGCGATGCGATATAGGTGAAAGCCTCAGGATTGGCCAGATCGAGCACATATTCATGCCGGCCTGGGAGTGGGAAGCGAGAATCGGTTGGCCGCAGCACCCATTCCGGGTGCTGCCGAGCGGTATCAGAGTTGAGAGAGATCATTTCGGGCTCAAACCAGAGCCCAAACTCCATGCCCAGGCGGTGCACATGATCGGAAAGGGGAGTGAGGCCATTGGGCCACACGGCGCTATCCACAAACCAATCTCCGAGGGCAGCAGAATCGTTGCGGCGCCCTCGGAACCACCCGTCGTCCACCACAAAGCGTTGCACGCCAAGCTGGGCAGCTGTGGTGGCGAGCTGCTCGAGTTTATGGGGTGTTTGCTGGAAATAGACCGCTTCCCAGGTGTTGAGCGTGGTGGGGCGGCGTGTGGAGTGCGTATGGGCTCTCCGGATCGCTGCGTGGAATCGGTGCGACATGCGCGTGAGCCCGGTTGCCCAGGATCCGATCACTCGCGGGCTGCGATAGCTCTCACCCTGTGCGAGGATCACTTCCCCGGGATGGAGTAGTTCAGCTCCACCAATAATCCCCTGTGAATAAGGAGTGCGCTCGGCAAAAGTCTCCACGTTGCCGCTCCATGCCGTGTGCACGCCATAGACTGTGCCATGGGTGAAATCGAAGTCTGGAGTGCCAGCCACGGTGATGAATCCCGAACTGAAATCTGGCCTGCCCACCCAAGATTCGTGAGAGAAGCTCCCCTGAGCTAATGGCTGCCGCTGTGGGGCGCGCTCGCGCAAGTGGTGGCCGGTGAAGGTGAGTAGCTCGGTGGCGTCAGAGGGGAGGGGGAAAGCGAGGCGAAGCCGTTCCAAGCACAAGGGGTGTTTGGCTAGGTTAGTAATTTCTGCCTGTTGAACCACGAGCCCACCGTCGTCAATCGTCACCGAGATAGTGAGCGCTACGTCGTCACTCGTAGCCTGCACTTTGTAGGCCGATGCACTCACTGTGTGATCTGTGACGTGGAACTGGGGAAAAATCGTGCGCCCGGCACGGCTGAGGACGATCATGGGGCTACCCGTCCACCCATGCGATTGAGTGGGCAAGAGCGAAATGAATTCTGGCTGATCGATTCCGGCATTAATGAGCTGTGCCTGCTGAGAGCTAAACAGCGAGGTGCAGGTGCTGGAATCGTGGCATATACACAGAGGCTCGTCGCCTGGCTGTGCATGGCCGGGCTGTGTGCCGTCTGGCTGTGCATGGCCGGGCTGTGTGAAATCTTCTCCCCAGTACGTGATAGCGGGGAAAGGAGCATCTGTGGAGATAATCACGCATACGGGGGAAGTGTGGGTGCCCAGGTTGGTACTTGCCGATGCTGCGGCTGGCATGGGTTGATGCAGAACAACATGTGATGGTGTGTGTGGCATGGTGCCTCCTGGGCATAACAAAGCGCTAGTAATAGCTTGTGCAATGCGGGCTGGCAGAGCATTGGCAGCGCCGCACGCAAGCTAATGTGCGTGTGATGAACAGCTCTGTAAAGGGTACCATTAATTTCTTTAAAAGTTGTATTGGTGGGCTGTTTTTATTGATATTTAGCAATTTTTGAAAATATGTTTGCCATGTAACCGATACCATCGTATGATAGCAGTGTTCGGGGCGGTGCGGCCTCACTCGCATCGCTGATCGGCTATTCACCCTTCAAGGAGGAAGGCATGAGTTATCAACGTTTGTGGAAAACCACAGCAGCACTCGCTATGGCAGCTGCGCTTTCGTTGGCGGGCTGCTCGAGCAACCCGGCTACGGCGCCGTCTGGCACTGCAGACACAAAAGCAGGAGAATACTGGCCGAACGCCACGCAGAAACTAGACGGTGTGGAACTCACTATTTGGGCTGCACAAACCTCTAATAAAATTCCAGCGAAAGTGGCTGAAGATTTCCAGAAAGCCACTGGCGCCAAGGTGAAAATCGAAACTATTCCAGATAACTACGAATCCAATGTGCAGACGAAAGTAACCACAGGTGATATGCCAGATCTCCTACTCTGGCAGCCTACGTCCTCTGCCTTGTCGGGGTTCGTTTCGCAAGGCAAGCTACAGCAGCTTGACGATGCTCCTTTTATGAAGAACTACGCTCCAGGCGTGGCTGATGCTGGCGGCACCTATGACGGCAAACGCTATGCAGTGCTGATCTCTTCGCCCGATGTTGAGGGTGTTTACTACAACAAAGAGGTGTTTGAGAAGGCAGGCATCAAAGAGCTCCCGAAGAACTGGGCGGAGTTTATCAAAGACGCCGAAACTATCCGCGATGCCAAAATCCCGGGAGTAGGATCGGCACTATTTGAAATGGCCGGCGATATGTGGGGCACTCAGTGGGCGGTGAATGTGCAGCTTCCGGAAGCCACAAAAGCCGGCCTATGGGATCGCATTAACCAAAACAAAGATTCTTTCGAGGGCAAGGATATCCTCGGTGCTATTAAAGAGTACAAGCGTATGTTTGATACCGGCCTGTACAACAAAGATGCCGCATCTGCGAAATTTGATGCTCAGACGGCTGCTCTGTGGGAGGGCAAAACTGGCATGATTATTCAGGCCAACGGAGCTTTCGGAGCAATCGCGGCGCTCGCCAACAATGATAAAGCTGCCTTGGATAAGAAGATTGGTTTCTTCCCAATCTCTAAGGAAGGCACCATTGGCACATCGATTCCGCAGCAAACTGGCGGCGTGGTGGCGTTCAAGACCGGCGATGCGAAGCGTGAAGCGGCCGCTCGCCAGCTGATTAACTTCTGGATGTCAGACGGATACCAAGCCTTTGTGAACGATCAGAATATTGTGTCGGTGCTCACCACTGTGAAGACCCCAGACACTGTGCCACAAGCACTTGTGGATTCAGCGAAGTCTCTAGAAAATGCGCAGGGCTCGATGCAGTCATTGGCTGTGGCAAACCCGGATCTTTTCAAGAACCTCGCCAATATGGTGAATGGCACTATGACGCCTGAGGAAGCTGCTAAAGCCACTCAAACGCAATTTGCCCAGTTGGCAAAGGCGCAGGGAGTGAAAGGTTTCTGAGCTCGATTGAGCATATACCATGAGTAAAGCGGCGGAGGTGCTAGCGCGAATATCGCTGCTGGTGCCTCCGCCTCACTTATGAAAGAGACTGAAGAGATTGATATGAGCCGTAAACGGAGTGACACTCACAGTGGGAGCCACTATAACTACCCACTTTATTATTTGTTACCAGGCGGAATCGTGCTGGGGCTGTTTTTCTTGGCGCCCACAGTGATGAATTTTGCTTATGCCTTCACAAATTGGTCGGCCTTTAACCCTGTTATTTCGTTTAATGGCCTTGAAAACCTCGCTGATCTTATGGATTCCGGGAAGCTACTTGCCGATATCCGGGTGACGATCATCTACGCTATTTTGGTGGCCATTTTCCAAAACACATTTGGGCTGGCGCTCGCAGTGCTCTTCGAAGAAGACACTCGCCTCAACCGTTTTGGCCGCTCACTGTTCTTCATTCCGGTGATTATCTCCGCACTTGCTGCCGGCTATATTTGGCAGGCTATTTTGCGCACCAACGGCGTGCTCAACCAGATGCTCTCGGCGCTCGCTGGCCATGAAGTAGCAATTCAATGGCTCGGCTCTCCCACGTGGACGATAGTGCTAGTGGCGGCAGTGCACGCGTGGAAGTGGATGGGCTTCACGATGCTCATCTACATTGCGGGCCTGAAAACGATCGACACCCAAGTGATTGAGGCGGCTACGATCGACGGTGCCAATAAGAGGCAAATTTTCTGGAAAGTAAAATTCCCGCTACTGGCTCCCGCTTTCACATTTAATATAGCTACGGCTCTCTTGGGATCGATGAACTCGTTTGATGTGGTGCAGGCAATGACGGCGGGTGGCCCAGGGCAGAGCACTGAAGTGCTCAATCTCTTTATCTGGAACACTTTCGGCAAGGGATTGTATGCGCAATCCACCACGATGAGTTTGATTCTCTTTGTGCTGGTGGCCATTATGGCGGTTCCACTCATCATGTATCTGCGCAAGCGAGAGGAGAAGGCGCTGTGACGGTTTTCAATACTGCTTCAAATAATCAGAAACACTCTGATACGGTGCTGCCCCCGGAATCTACAACGCTGCAGCATGCATCGCAGCCGCAACTATTGCACAAACGCCCGCTCGGCACTGCTACGCCAATGATCCACCGCCGAGATTTTGTGCACCGCATTGGGCATGCAGCGCTGGTTTTTGCTGTGATCGGGCTATTTCTGGCCGTGCCATTCTGGGTGGCTGTGGTGACGGCGGGCAAAGCGCAACAAGAGGCGCTCACGCCGAATTTACAGCTGCCTTCGCAGTGGCATCTGTGGAGTAATTTTCTGCATGTGATCACTGACGGGAAGATGTTCCAGGCATTGCTCGGGAGCTTGATCGTCACAGTGCCGTCGGTATTTTTGGCGCTTTTACTAGGGTCTATGGCGGCGTGGATCTTTGCTCGGCGGACGAGCAAACTCGTGGCCGTGCTCTATGCGGTGTTTATCTCTGGGCTGATCTTGCCTCCTTCGGTGGTGACGATGATGCTGCTGCTGAAATACATGCATCTCGCTGGCACAGCCGTTGGCATGGTGAGTGTATACACCGGAATTTATCTCTCGATTGTGATTTTCCTGATCACTGGCTTCGTGCGCACTATTCCATACTCGCTCGAAGAGGCGGCGCGCATTGATGGGGCGAAACCGTGGCAAATCTTCTTTAAGGTGATTTTCCCACTGTTGCTTCCCACCCTTGCCTCTGCCACGATTCTGGTGGTGCTCTATATCTGGAATGATGTGTTTTATGCGCTCTTTATTCTCTCTGGCAAACTCGACACATTACCTCTCAACCTCTATAAAGTGGCGAGCGCGAGTTTGTATGTGAACAATTGGCACTACATCTTTGCCTACATCATCTTGATGTCGGTGCCGCTGCTATTGGTATTTATCTTCGGGCAGCGCAAAATTATTTCTGGGATTACTGGAGGCGCGGTGAAATGATGCTGTGCTGCTCGGGGTGTGGGAGCCCGGAGCGTATGCTGTGTATTGTTGGCTGACGGCGAGCGGAAAATGAATGAAAGACCATGGCTGGAAGGGGTGAGATGAGTGGCGAAGGAGAGTGCTGTTTCCTTGAAAAAGGGTTCTACACCTGTGATTAAAGATGTGGCTGCCTGTGCGGGGGTGTCTGTGGCTACTGTCTCGCGCTATTTGAACGGCTCTTCGCATTTGAGTGCGCTCAGCGCGCAAAAAATTGCGCGGGCAGTGGAGATTTTGGGCTATCGGCCTAGTTCTGTGGCTCGTGGATTGGCACATTCGCGAATGGCCACGATTGGAGTGCTCTCCAGCAACACCACTTTGCTGGGTTCGGCTATGGCAATCCAGGGTATTGAAGATGAAGCTCGCTCGCAGGGCTATTCAATTATGATCTCGCGCCTCGACGGGGAATCTCCAGAGGATCTGAAGCGCGCTATCGATTTAGTGCTCGATGTGAATCCCAGCGGTGTGGTGGTGCTGAAATACGATGAGGTGGCTCAGCGGGCTCGTGAGATGATTCCGCGGGATATTCCGTTGGTGGTGATCGGGGGGAGCCCGGAGCCGCTGATTGATCAGATCTCACTGTGTGAATACGCCGGTGGGCGCCGTATGACGGAATATCTATTGGAATTAGGGCATAGCACTGTGGCCCATATTGGAGTGCCGATTCGCTCACAGGGAACGAGCCGTGCAGATGGTTGGGAATCGGTGCTCAAAGAGCGGGGGATTCCGGTGCCTCCGATTATTGCTACCACGTGGGATCCCGCAGATGCTCGTGTTGTAGGGCGGCAGCTTGCTCACGAACACCCGGCTACGGCTATTTTTGCGGGTAATGATGAAATTGCTATGGGCGTGATTCGTGGGCTAGAAGATGCCGGTGTGCGAGTGCCAGACGATATCTCCGTGGTGGGATTTGACGATCATAGCTTGGCATCTGTGTGGAATCCGGGGATCACCACCTATCGGCAAAATTTTGTGGCAGCGGGGCGAGCGGCTGTGACGACGCTCTTAGCCCGGTGGGAAGGCCGCACCCGACCTCCGCAGCTAGTGGAAGTGGCGGGAGAGCTCGTGGAACGAGAATCTGCGCGGAGGGTATGAGGTGATTCTCAGCAACGTGAATGGGCTTTAAGCCAAACGTCCTATAAAAGTGGTGTGGGGAAGTTTTCCGTCTGTTGGTGATGAATGATAATTACGTCACGTACGCGGAGCGATATTGAAAACTTAGGGTGCCCTAACTTAAGCTGATAGCCATGAGAACACAAATGATAAAGAATGTCAGTAACATCAGAAAAGTGGTTGTTGGAATTGCCGTTGCAGCCTTTTCACTGTCGGCGTGCACAGCCGGTGGCGCCTCGCACCCGAGCTCCGGATCTGACAAGGGCGATAAGAAAGTGGCCACAGTGAAAGCCGTGGCGTCTACTACGCAGATTTGCGATTACATTTCACAGCTAGCTTCTGGAAGCAAAGGCACTGGCCTGGTGTTTCGGCGTACTGGCCCAGATGGGAAAACTGAAACTGTGGGGGATAAAGCAGGAACACCCGCGGCGGAGCTCGATCTCACCTGCCTGCTAGCACCCAACGCTTCTGCACATGAGCACGATATGTCTGCCCAACAAGCAAAAGCGCTCGCTGAGGCAGATCTATTCTTCGTTTCTGGAGTGGATCTGGAGCATTTCCTCGATGGAGCGGTGGCCTCGACAGGCTTTAAGGGGACGATGGTAGTGACGTCGGGTGTGCTAACAGCGGGCGATATCGACAATCTGGACGCTCAAGTGCAAAAAGAAAAGGCGCTGAGCTACCGTGTGGAGCGCGGCAAAGAAAAAGTGGCTGTGGAAAAGTGGCCATTCCCGCCGGAAAGTGGAGAGAAAGAGCCAGAATTCCGATATGACCCACACGTGTGGACAGCTCCACGCAATGCGATCGTACAAGTGAAAAACATCGGTGCAGCGCTTGAAAGCGCGAGCGGCCTCGATGAAAAAACAGCTGCTATCTTCAAAGACCATGTGAGCACGTATGTGAAGCAGCTTGAGGATCTTGATCAGTGGGCCAAGAAATCCTTTGATTCGGTGCCACCGGCTGATCGAGTGCTTTTCACCAGCCATGATGCATTTGGCTACCTCAGTAAAGAATTCGGCATTAAATTCGAAGGCGCTGCACTCTCCGATTTCAATTCGCAGCAAGATGCCACTGCCCAAAAAATCCA
Organism: Arcanobacterium sp.; assembly: GCA_022768785.1. GTDB lineage: Bacteria > Actinomycetota > Actinomycetes > Actinomycetales > Actinomycetaceae > Arcanobacterium_A. Next base: position 11,682 of record JALELI010000073.1, read on the forward strand.
AGAGACTGTAGATAAGGTAAAAGCGAGCCACGCGAAGGCCATCTTCGCTGAAAATTCCAACAATCCGCAGTCTGTGCAGAAAGTGGCGCAGCTGGCTGGAGTGCGAGCTGTGATCGGAGATGAGGCTCTCTACGGTGATTCTCTCGGGGAACCGGGCAGTGATGGAGCTACATATATCGGCTCAATTCTGCACAATGTGACGCAGCTCGTGAAAGCCTGGGGTGGGGCTCCTGCAGCTATCCCTGCGCAGCTTCAAGCCTGGGCGCCGCGGGCAGAACAAGTGAAATAGTACGAAAAGATCAGTGCGATAGCGTTGCCATACAACATGACGGCTTATATTGACAACAACGAACAATATACGCACAGTGTGGAGGGAGAGCACTCTCCCTCCACACCTCGCACACAGCTTCCGCTCATCTCGTGGAGAAACGCTGCCTTTGCCTATACGGGTGAACCAGTGCTCACGGGAGTGAATGGAGAGCTGAATTCCGGTGAAGCGTTGGCCCTCGTTGGCCCCAACGGCTCCGGCAAAACCACATTGCTCAAAGCAATCCTAGGAATGGTGGCCCTGCGCGCTGGAAACATGAGTGTGCTCGGCGCGCAGCCTGGAAAATACCCTCCGGGATCAGTGGCCTATGTGCCACAGGTGGCTGATTTAGACCCTACTTTTCCGATTTCTGTGGCGGAAGTTGTGAAGATGGGGCTCTATTCTCGGCTGGGATTCTTCCGCACGGTAGATCGCGAGCTCACGCAGCGCTGCCGTAGTGCATTAGCAGAAGTGGGATTACTCGAGAAGGCTGCAATGCGGTTTGGAGAGCTCTCTGGGGGCCAGCAGCAGCGTGTGCTGCTGGCCCGCTGCAGCGCCGCTCGGCCGCAGTTAGTGCTGCTCGATGAGCCTTTTAATGGGCTCGATCAACCTAATCGTGAAGCGCTCCTAGGGATCGTCAATCGGCTTAAAAAGCGGGGGATTGGCTTGGTGATCTCCACCCATGATCTCGAACTCGCTCACACCGCTTGCGAAAAAGTGGCGTTATTAGCAGGGCGGCAAATCGCTTTTGGCCCGCGGGAACAGGTGCTGACGCCAGAACTCATTGAACAGACTTTCGGATTCGGGCATCGCCAATGATTATCTCAAGTACCGCAGATATAGTGGAGGCGCTGCGCTCGCTGTGCGCGCCTCTCGTGGGGCTGCGCACGCTCGCTGCTGCTCCCTATCTCTTCCGCCCTTTTATACTAGTGGTGTGTTTGGGAATCGTGTGTGCCCTCGTGGGCACACTCGTAAATCTACGAGCCAGTGAGTTTCACGCTGAAGCACTCGTGCACGCGGTGTTTCCAGGGATTGTGGCGGGCGCCGTATTTGGGGGAATCGATTGGATTATTCCGGCCGCTGGAGCTGTGGCTGTGGTGGCGGCCGCACTGCTCACAGTGGTGGATCACCTAGCCCGCAAAGATGCTTCAGAGGCTGGCACAGCTGTGATTCTCACGAGTTTCTTCGCCATTGGTATTGTGCTCTCGCTGCGCAAAGGAGATATGTCTGGCCAGCTCGAAGCATTGATGTTTGGGAGGCTCTTAGAAGTAACGGATTCTCGCTTGGCGTGGGCCCTGGTGCTGTGTGCGGCAGCATGTGTGGTTGTGGCGCTGAGCTGGAGGGCCCAAGTGGCATGTGCCTTTGATCCGATCGGTGCTCGCACTGGGGGAATTAACACCTTTGCGATGGATTTAGTGCTGAATATGGCGGTGGCGGCAGTGGTAGTTTCCGCTGCAACTGCTGTTGGTACGCTGTTGGTGATCGGCTATATCGTGATCCCAGGGGCAGCTGGACGGCTCTGGGCACGCACTCCCCGAGAGATGGTTGTGATTGCACTCGCCGTGGGAGTGGGAGCTGGATACTGCGGAATGCGGCTAGTGGCATTGCCCACGCACCACTCACTTTCTCCGCAGGCCACAGTAGCGCTCACGATGACGGCGATATTCTTAATGCTCGCAGTGGCGCGCCGTATCGTAGACCGGCGGTGTAGCCGCCGAGCCGAGAACGGGCTGGCTCGCAGTGAGCTGAAAATAGCCCAACCCGAGGTAGGAGCCCGAGTGCAATGAGTATTTCGTGGGAATTATTAACGCTGCCGATTGTAGAAGCAGTGGTGATTGGGGTGCTCGGCGGAGTAGTAGGAGCAGTGGCGTTTGCCCATAAGCGTATTTTCTTCACAG
>JALELI010000079.1 GCA_022768785.1 Arcanobacterium sp.
ATGGAACGACCTCCACACCTCCACGCCATACCGCAACGACTACTAACCCAAAATCAATAACTTTTGTCCTATAGCCCCGATACGTTGGGGCAGTGGGAGGCGTGTTGTGGCGAAGCAGGTGCGGCGGAGTGAACGATTTAATCGTGCGGAGTAACTATATCGCCCTTGATACGTTTGGTGATTACGTTAGGGAATGTGAGGCTCACTGTGAGCCCGCCGCCAGGAGTTTGAGATACACGCGCTGTGCCGCCGTGGGCAGCGAGAGTAGCCGCCACAATAGAGAGGCCGAGGCCAGTACCTCCAGTATCGCGGGAGCGAGATGCATCTGTGCGGTAGAAACGTTCAAAAATTCGTTTGCGATCTGCGGCCTTGATTCCAGGGCCGTGATCGCGCACTTCCACCACGGCCTCATTGGGTGCTTCTGGCCGCACTCCCACGGCCACTTCTACTGCAGCTTCGGTGGGGGTATGCGTGAGCACATTTGCCAGCAGGTTGGCTAACACCTGCTCCACCTTATCGGAATCTGCCATCACGCTGAGTGGCTGGGGGGCGCCACCATCGAGTGCAATCACAGTGGCGTGCCGCTCAGGGGCGCGGGCGTGGAAATCATCTACGGCGTCAAATGCGGCATTAGTGAGATCCACTTCGGTGTAAGTGAGCCCGCGTCCTTCATCGAGCCGAGCGAGCTTGAGCAAATCTTCTACGAGATTGCCCATGCGAGTGGCTTCCGATTCGATGCGTTCAAAAGCGTGGTTCACCTGGTTTTCTGGAACTCCTCCCATGCGGTAGAGCTCGGCGTATCCTCGCACAGTGGCCAGCGGAGTGCGCAGCTCGTGAGAGGCATCGGAAACGAACTGCCGCATGCGCTGCTCGGAGGCATGCTGTACCCCGAAGGCGTACTCGATATTAGCGAGCATGGTGTTGATCGAATCAGCTAGTGCGCCCACTTCTGTGCTCGGTGGGATTGGGGGCACGCGGCTAGAGATCTCTCCAGCTGCCACTTGATGAGTGACGCGTTCGATTGTGCGCACTCCGCGTAAAGCGCGTTGTACCACAATATAAGAGAGAAAAGCTCCGATCAGCACGATGATGATCGCGAGAGCAATCATCACTTGTACGAGGCTGCTCACAGCTTGCATTACAGATGCCAATGGTAATGCGATCAGCACGTTTCCAGCCGATTCTCCGGAAGCATCAGATTTGAGTGGCACCACAATGCCGCGCCAGAGCACGCCGTCTTTCGTGCCGCGCATTGTGAATGGCACGCTCGCGGCGGCTGCAGGAGTACGCAGCATGGCAGCTGATTCGGCGGGAGTGCCATACGCCGCATCTACCTGCGAATGGATCACTTCGATAGGGGTGCGGTAGGTGAGGTCGATGTAGAAGTAAAAATCCGATGGAATCACTTGCACTTCAGAATCATTGACGATGCGATCCACGGTTTGGCTCGCGATGATTCGGCCTGAGGAGATAAGTGAACGATCTACTTCGTCGGTGAGATAGAGCCGCAGCGTGAGGCCGATTAAGAAGATTACAACGGTGAGCACTGCCGAGATGAGCCCTACGAATGTGAGCATAATTCGAAATGAAAGTGAGCCTAAGAGCTTTTGTTTGGGGGCTACTGGTGAGTGAGTGGGCAGTGGCGTTGGCACCGGGATACGGGTGGGAGCCTTTTGCTTTGTGAACTTCATGGGCGCTCGGATCTAGTGGCTCGTGTGGCCACCTGTTATTTTTGCACCCGCAGCATGTATCCAATGCCGCGTTTTGTGTGGATAAGTGGTTCGATTGTGGCAGCTTCTGCTGGGTTGGTGATGCCCAGGCCTTCAGGCGAATCTATTTTGCGGCGCAGATAGGAAATGTAGGATTCCACGATGGCGGTGTCTCCATGCCAGTTGTAATCCCACACGTGATCGAGGATCTGGATTTTTGACACCACTCGCTCGGCATTGAGCATCAGATAGCGTAAGAGTTTGAATTCCGTGGGTGAGAGCTCAATCTCATGGCCTGCTCGGCGCACCTCATACGAATCTTCATCGAGCTCCAGATCGTGATAGTGAATCACTGAGCTCTCTTCTTGCAACGGGCGGGTGCGGCGCAAAATCGCCCGCACCCGGGCGATCAATTCTTCAAGTGAAAATGGCTTGGTGATGTAATCATCGGCGCCGATGGTGAGCCCTTGAATTTTATCGTGCACGTCATCTTTTGCGGTGAGAAATAGCACTGGCAGATCTGGCTCGTGCTCGCGTAGGTGGCGGAGCACTTCAAAGCCGTCCATATCAGGCAACATAATATCGAGAATCACGAGATCTGCACCAAAATCGTTTTCGATTTTTAGGGCCTGGTGGCCATCTGCGGCTGCTTCTACGGAGAACCCTGCGAAACGCAAGGAAACGGAAAGCAGCTCACGAATATTGGGCTCATCGTCCACCACGAGGAGGCGCGCTTCTGGTGCTTTTTGTTCAGCCATACACTTGATTGTGCTCGATTTTTCTGGGAATTGGCTGGGAATGAGGATTAGCTGTGGGTGCTCTCTAAGGCGAGCGCCCAGCCTGTGCAGTATGAGTTTATACACACGTATAACGGCGATTTCCCAGTGTTTCAACACTGGAAAATCGCCGTTATAGCAAGGCTTGCTGCAGCCATAATGAGCAGAGAACTCACGCCGCTGCTCCCCGCATTGTGCGGTTCGCAGAGCTAGCCGCAGCTGTGATGAGCAGTCACGGGCTGATATCGCTTTCCGTGTGCGCGCATAAGTGTGGGCGAATTGCTACGGATTGGTAGCGTTCACGTTGCCCACTCGATGTGTGCACATTAGGGGTACATCAGTATGCTGTGAACTCTTTGCCTTCGATCTGTGCGGGTGCTTCGCCAGCTTGGAGAGCTGCAAGGCGTGCCTCGATTTCGGCGGTATCTTCACTGGCGGTGAGCTGAGCAAATTGTTCATCGAGTGAGCTGGCAGCCACTTCGGCTTTTCCGGCTGCAAGCGCTTCAGTGCGGCGCACTTTATCTTCAAAGCGGCCAAGCTCTGAGGTGGGGTCGAGCACGTTGATAGACGCAATAGCATCTTGCACCTGATTTTGTGCCTCTGCACTCTTCTGGCGGGCCACAAGCTGATCGCGCTTGTTCTTCAAATCTGCGAGCTTTGTGCGCATCACATTGAGGCCATCTTTGAGCTTGTTCACCACATCTTGCTGGGAAGAGATAATCGGCTCTGCCTCTTTCATCTCTTTTTCGGCTTGGATCTGGCGCTCGAGAGCCACTTTAGCCAGGTTGTTAAAGCGTTCCGCAGCTTCGGCATTTCCCGCAGCAGTGAGCTCTTTGGCTTTTGCCACAGCGGCGGCAGCTTTCTGCCCCCACTCTTTTGCCGACTGCACATCTTCGTTGTAATCAGCCTCCGCTAACCGTAGATTCCCCACGGTGACTGCCACAGCATCTTCAGCTTCGGCGATGGAGTTGGTGTAGTCCCGCACCATCTGATCGAGCATCTTCTGCGGATCCTCAGCTTTGTCGAGAAGCGCATTGATATTGGCCTTGGCAAGCTGGGCGATACGCCCCAAGATCGATTGCTTTTCTGCCATCGGTATGAACCTTTCTAATTGGAGTTTTCATTCCTCATGTTAAAGAAAACGCTGAGGGAGCACGATTATTTTGCAGTTTTTCACTTAGAAGCCGATTCTTCCACTTCCGCTGTCTCCGCCGCTGAAACCGCCCCCACCGAAGTTCCCGCCGCTGAAACCACCCCCTCCGAAGTTCCCGCTTCCGAAGTTGTTGTTAAAGCCTCTTCCCACTCCATTGAGCACCGAAGAAATAACCATTCCTGCAAGGAAACTGCCCATTCCTGAATCATCTGAGCCAGAGCGCCGATCATTCTCCAGCGAATTTCGGGCAGTGGTGATAGCTTGTTTTGCCAGGCTGGCTGCCCCACGGAAGAGCGGGGTTTGCTGTTCAAGTGGGGCGTGCAGAGCCTGAGAAAATTCTGTGCGGGCACGGGCGAGATATGTGCGGGCGTCAGGGCCAACCCCGGATCGATAACCATTGATGAAGCTCTCTGCCTCATCAATAACAGCTTGAGCGCTCGCTTTTGCCGCGGCGGCAGACTGCAGCTGTTTTAGCTCCACCTGTTCGCGTTCTCGCACGCCAGCCAATGCCTGATCTAGAGTTGCTTCGGCGCTTTCAAGCCGTTCATTCAGTGCGAGCACATCTTGAGCGGTGCCACTTTGAGCCGCGTGTAGCGCCTCTTGAGCAGCTTGCTGAGCGCTCGCAATCGCTGCATCTCCGGCGCCGAGGCGGCGCGCATCTTCCACATCTGCGCTGAGAGAATGAATATTAGCGGAAAGCTGGGCCGTGGCTTTTTCGAGGAGCTGTGGAGCAGAATCTACGCGGGCGAGCATACGAACGGCATTTTCCAAGGTTCCTTCGGCAAGTTTTGTGAACTCTACAGCAGAGTTTCGATCGTTGTGTGCGATCTCTTCTCGCGCTTGATCCAGTGATTTGCTCACGCTCTCCAGCAGCTTATTCACTTGATCTGGGTAGGTGCTTAGGCTGTGAAACATCGCTTCCGAATAGCTGAGTGAAAGATTTTCTAGCTTTGCCTGTGCGAGTGGAAGCTGCTGCGCCACTTCGTGACGGCGGGTTTCCAACTGAGCCACTTTGTCTTCCACCCGAGCAGCTAGATTGCGTAATTCGCTGAATCCCTTTTCCTGAGCTTCTAATGTGCGGCGAGTGGCACTGGCTAACTGCAGAATCTGGGTGTTCATCTGCCGCTGTTGGGCGGGAGTTTCTGGGTGTTCATCGCCCAACAAAGTGCGCAGCGAGAACGCCTGTTGCATATTCTGCTTAGCTTGCTCTAGGCTTGCCGCGAATTCTTGTGTGGCCTGCAATCCAAACTCTGCCCGCGCGAATTCCAGCTCGGCGCTCGCGGAGCGCACAGCATCATCTACCTGCACGAGTTCAGCACCGGCTTGAGTGGCTAGCTCGTGTAAACTGCGCGCATCTGCCGCGGCTTTTTTCTTAGCTTTTCGATTCGCGCTCACGATGAGCGCTATGCCAACCAAGAACACCACTCCTAGAAGCACATAGAGCGGAGTTTTGCTTGCGATTGATCCCCCGCTTAAGAGGGTTTTCACGTTTGTGGCAATGAGCTGCACGCCTTTATCCCACTCACCGTTGTGTAGCGCATCGCGCACTCGCTGATCCCCAGCAGCTTGTTGTAAGAGCGTTTTAGTGATGCCGGTGCCGCCGGCGTAAAAGCCAATTTCTTTGCCGTTCACTGAGATGGCCACCAAGCCGTCGTACTGCTGCAGCTTTGATTGAGCCGCGGTGCGTTCTGCCCATGTCTGTGCCTCAATGCCGCCGAAATCAGGCACCACTACGATCCATAGATCATTTCCAGGCACCTCTTGCACTGCAGCGAGAGCTGCTGCATCGTTGTTGACCACACCGGCGAGATCCTGAAAATTGTTGGTGAGTGTTGTGGGCTCTTCGGCGTATGCTGCACTTGGCGCACCTAGCATCACTGCTGCTATGAGTAGCGCTGCTCCTACCTTGCGAATCCACTGCATAAGCTCGCCTTTCCACCGCACGCTCATTTCCGTACGGCACTAGCGTATCAAGGCGCATGGGGTGAATTTCAGAGAAATTTTCGCTGCGAGCGAGAGCGATGGGCCGCGGAGTGAGTTCATTGCACTTCTCGCTAGGGTAAAAGCAACTAAAAATGCCATAATAGGAGCAGTGAATACGAGTAGACAGCCAAATTGTGCCTGAGATAGATCGCAGTGCGAATCGCTCATGGCATCGTTTTGGCGCAGATGAGCGAGAGATGGGGGCCAGGGTGCCAACCGGAAAAGTTAAATTTTTTGACGCCGAAAAGGGTTTCGGCTTTATTCTTGGAGACGATGGGAAAGAAGTGTATCTTCCCGCTAGCTCGGTGCCAATTGGGGCGCGGCTGCGCTCGGGCACGAAAGTGGAATACGGCGTAGGAGATACTCGGCGTGGCCCGGCAGCATTGCAGGTGTCGGTGCTTCATAAAGAGAAGAGCCTCGTGGAGGCAAATCGGCGCAAGCCGGCAGAATTAGTGCCGCTCGTAGAAGATCTCATTAAGATTCTTGACCACGCTTCAGATCGATTGCGGCGTGGAAAGTACCCAGAGGGCGGGCCGCGAATTGCGCAAGCTCTGCGCGCCTTAGCGGAGGATTTTGATGTCTAATTTGCGGATTAATCCCAAAGAAAAGCTCACGAAAGAACCGCTGCTCGCGCAGGCCATCGACGTGGCTCGCGAAGCGCTGTTCGGCGTCACCAGTGAAAAAAATGTGGGTGAACACGCTGGCCTAGTGCAGGAAGGCGATCGGGTGGTCACCCATGCTTTTGTGTGCCTTATGCCTGGATATCGTGGGTGGTTTTGGACGGTTACGCTCGCTCGGGCTTCGCGTTCTAAGCGAGTGACGGTTAATGAAGTATCGCTCCGCCCGGGAGCGGAGGCATTGCTCGCGCCGGAATGGGTGCCGTGGGCTGATCGGTTGCGCCCAGGGGATATTGGCGCCACAGATCGGCTCCCATACGATCCGAAAGATCCGCATCTCACAGAGGTGAATGCTGCGGCGGAATCGGAGAAACTAGAGGCAGCTGGAGAGTTCTCAGAGTTCAATCCGGATCTCAAGCAAGGGTATGAAGCCACTGATTGTGACGCCGATCGTGCCGCTCAATGGGAGTTGGGCGTGGGGCGTGTACGAGTGCTGTCTCAATCTGGCAAAGCAGATGTATTTCGCCGCTGGTATCGCGGGGAGGGTGGCCCGAAGAATCAGGCTACTCGCGAAGCTAGGGCACACTGCGCCACGTGCGGTTATTTTATGAAGATGGCTGGATCTGCTCGGCAGCTTTTTGGGGTATGTGGAAATGAGTGGAGCCCCTTTGACGGGCGGGCGGTGTCTGTGGATCACGGCTGTGGAGCTCATTCGGAAACAGACGTGAAGCGTCGTGAACGCTTATGGGTGCAGTCTGAACCAGTGATAGATGAGGCGGATTTTGAAGTGGGGGCGCGCGCCGAATCCGGCAGCGGCGCTAATGATTCTGGCGATTCTGGAAAAGAAAACGCTGGAGAAGAAAACAAAACGGCGAGCCTCGTGGAGTGAAACGCAGTGGAATGAGGCACTACGGCGCAGCATGATAACGCTGGTGTGCTAGCCCTACGGCTGCTGGTATTTGCCAGTTGGGAGAAATCTTCAGAGGAAATCTCCCGTGCTAGCCCTGCAGCTGCTGGCATTTGGATCGTGAAATTATGGGTGCCCGCGAGGCTGAATACAGTTCTACGGCTGCTGGCGTTTGCGCGCAGTGCAAAGCGCAAGCGTTGCTTATAAGCTCACCTATGGTTTCTGGCATAGCGTGTGGGCGTATTAACTGCTGCGGTGCGTTGTATTAGCAGTGGTGTGCAATGCGGAATGTGGGCATCGTCACGTATCTTTCATTATTTGGAATACGTGATTTCGAATAGTGAGCTTGGTTGGCTCAGGAGCGTTTGCCCGGGAACACTTAGTATGTGAATACTAAAACGGGAGCTGCACCCGCACAGCAGCACAGTGTTCTCGATCAATTTTTCCGCATCACTGAGCGTGGCTCGAACGTAAAGCGCGAAATCCGAGGCGGTTTCGTCACGTTCCTCGCAATGGTTTATATTCTTGTGCTCAACCCGATTATCCTCTCGGGGCCGGATTCCACAGGGGCATTTCTCGGGGGTGGCACCGAACCCAACAAAGTAGCTATTGCAGTGGGCACGGCGCTGGTGGCTGGCATTATGACCATTCTCATGGGAACTGTGGCTAATTTTCCGATCGCAATTGCTGCGGGCCTCGGCCTCAATGCGGTGGTGGCCTACACTCTGGTGCAAATCCCAGGAATGACGTGGGCCGATGGCATGGGCGTGATTGTGATCGAGGGAATCGTAATTACGCTACTGGTGCTCACCGGCTTGCGCGAGGCGATTTTCCGTGCGATTCCACGCTATCTGCGCACTGCTATTTCCGTGGGAATTGGGCTCTTTATTGCGCTCGTTGGTTTCTCCAACGTGGGCATTGTGAAAAATGGTGACGGCACACTGCTGGCTTTCGGAGATGCTGGCTCGATCGACACCTGGCCTTTCGTGCTCTTCCTCTTCGGCATGTTCTTCACATTTGTGCTGATGGTGCGGAAAGTGCCGGGGGCAATCCTCATCGGGATTCTAGGCAGCACAGTGTTGGCCTTTGTGGTGGAAGCTATTCTCAAACTGGGCCACTACAACGCAGACGAGAAACTTGGGGCTGTGAATCTGGGCGGCTGGAAAGGCTCTGTGCCGAGTTTCTCCGGGGCGCAGATCGTGCAGGCTCCCGATTTTAGTACGATCGGCACATTCTCTGTCACCGGCCCATTCCAAAAACTCGGCGTGATCGCCGTTGTGGTGCTGGCATTTTCCGTGATGCTCGCAGACTTCTTCGACACCATGGGCACAATGGTGGCAGTTGCAGCTGCTGGCGATCTTCTCGACGAAGAGGGAAATCCGCCCAAAACCCGTGCAATCTTGCTCGTGGATTCAATTGCTGCAGTGGCCGGCGGCCTCGGGGGTGTTTCCTCCAACACCAGCTTTGTGGAATCTACTTCGGGGGTGGCAGACGGCGCACGCACCGGTTTAGCCTCGGTGGTGACGGGTATTTTGTTCCTGCTCTCCACCATTTTTGCTCCGATCGTTTCGCTCGTGCCAAGTGAAGCTGCGGCTCCAGCACTCATCGCTGTGGGGGTGCTGATGATGCAGCAGGTGGGCGACCTTAAATGGGGCGATCTGGCTGTGGCGATTCCAGCCTTCCTTACGATTGTGTTTATGCCATTCGGCTATTCCATCACGGTGGGTATTGGAATCGGATTTATTTCGTTTGTGCTCATCGAGACGTTCGCCGGCCGCGCCAAAAAAGTACATACGCTGATGTGGGTGGTGGCTGCGCTCTTTGTGGTGTACTTCCTCATGGGGCCGATTCAGAAGCTGCTGTTTGGATAATTTAATCTGCTTGTTGTGCGCGCTGTATTAGTGCACACGGCAAACTACGACGCTCCCGAAATGGGGCTGATTGATTCAGCCCCATTTCGGGAGCATGCTATATAGCTTTGTTTATGTTGGGCTGTGGGGTGCTGGCTGTGTGAGGTGTTGGTGAGCCAGGAGCACCTCGCCCCGCTCGGTATCACTATGAGTGCTGGCTGTGTGAGGTGTTGGTGAGCCAGGAGAGAAGCAGCGAGCCAGCAAGCAATGCTGTTTTACAGCTTATTGGGCAGCTAAATCTCGGGCGCGATATGTGTATATGACGTATACGATCTGATAATTGGCCGCGATGCGATCCGGTGGCATCGCTCTGGTAACCAGCTGCGATGGGTTGCATGGATTGTACTTGAGCTACGCCGAAGTGCACCTAGCTGTATCGAGTTGCACTTAGAGGTACTGATAGGTACACGCAATAGTTACACTAAAGAGTCTATGCACTCGAGCAACTTAGCCACGTCTGCCGTCTCTACTGCAGGGAAAGTGGCGATGCGGAATTGATTTCTGCCGAGTGAACGGTAGGGGTCCACATCGAGTATGCCGGCCTCCCGCAGTAGCTGGGAGATTTCTGGCACGGAGATTGCGGGATCAATGTCGGTGGTGGTCACTGTGCAGGAGCGATACTCAGGTTCGGTGATAAATGAGCTGGTATACGGGCGCTGCGCTGCCCACTCATACACTAAATTGGAGCTTGCGCGGCTACGTGCTTCCATACCTGCTAAACCTCCGTTGTCGAGCATCCACTGCACTTGATCGGCCAGCATAGCGATGGTGGCAACTGCGGGAGTGTTGAGAGTTTGATCTTTGCGCGAGTTATTGACGGCGAGCTGCAGGTTGAGGAAATCAGGCACCCAGCGCGTGGCGGTGAGCCGTTCAATCCTTTCTAATGCAGCTGGAGAAGCGAATGCTAGCCATAGCCCGCCGTCAGCACCAAAGCACTTTTGCGGCGAGAAATAATAGAAATCCACGTTCGTCGGATCAAAAACTACGCCACCTGCGATACTGGTGCCATCTACGATAGTGAGCGCGCCGGCGTCACCGTTAGAAGGGGCAGTGCCGTAGCGAGCGAGAGGGCTCATTGCACCGGTGGACGTCTCATTGTGGGCATAGAGGTAGGCATCGATACCTTCCTGGGCTTCGTTGGTGATCATATGGCCGGGCTCAGTGCGACGCACGTCGGCGCCGTCAAGCCACGGAGCTCGGCTCACAGCTGTGGCTGCTTTATCGGAAAACTCCCCGATCACGGCGCACTGTGCGCGTTTCTCCACAAGTGCAAAAGGGATAGCGTCCCAGAGCGCGGTGGCGCCGCCATTGCCGAGGAGCACTTCGTAGCCATCTGGCAAGTGAAAGAGTTCGCGTAAGCCAGCGCGGATATGGGCCACTAAGTGTTTCACTGGTGGTTTGCGATGTGAGGTACCCAGCGGGCTTGCCACCACAGCATTCACCTGCGCTGCGCGCACCTTCGAGGGGCCGGAGCCAAAGCGGCCGTCTGCAGGGAGCATTTCGTGTGGAAGAGAAACTTTTTCAGCCATATTGCTATTGTGGCATGGCTGATCACGTGGTTTGTGGGCCGGCCAGTGGGTGAAATTAGCGGTGAAATTATTTGTGCCAGCTAGCGAAGCCATGCGTGCCGGTTAGCGAGGCTGGCCAGTGGGGCTAGTTCGTGAGGCCGGCCAGTGAGACTAGTTCGTGAGGCCGGCCAGTGGGGCCAGTGGGGCCAGTGGGAGAAAAGTGCGGTGGTGTTAGTGGTGTGGCTACTGAGTTATTCTCTGAGCGATTCTGCGGTTTCTTTTTGTGCGATGCCCGTAAAATGGCTTCAGAGACGCTAATCGCAGGAGGTAGGTATGGGTGGCGAGCTGATAGATACCACGGAGATGTATCTCAAAACTGTGTATGAGCTTGAAGAAGAGGGAGTGCCGGCTTTGCGCGCACGAATTGTGGAGCGCTTGGGGCAAAGCGGTCCCACTGTTTCAGAAACGGTGGCTCGCCTTGAGCGAGACGGGTTGTTGCGCATTGGAGCTGGGCGCCAGATTCAGTTCACCGATGCGGGCTTTTGCCGCGCAGAAGCTGTGATGCGCCGGCATCGTTTGGCGGAGCGGTTGCTGCTCGATGTGATTAATGTGGATTGGGTTCAGGTGCACGATGAAGCGTGCCGCTGGGAACATGTGGTGAGCACAGCGGTGGCAAATAAAATCGAAGAGTTGCTCAACAATCCCGAAACAGATCCATTCGGTAACCCAATTCCGCAGCTGCGGCCTCAAAAGTGTGGAGAGGGTGTAGCGGGGTTGCCCGATGGAGTAGTGGCGGGAATGAAATCCTTGGCCGATGTGGCGCAAACGAATGCCGGTGAAGATTTTGAGGTGGCGCGCTTTTCTGAACGCGTGCAGGCAGACCCTACTGATTTAATGGAATTTGATAAGGCTGGAGTGCGCCCGAATGTCATCGTCACAGTGCAAGGAACCCGCGGCACCGATGTGGTGTTGGTGATTAATGGGCGCGAACTCCTCGTGCCGGGTTATGTTGCCGAGGGAGTGTACGTATGTTCCTAACAGGGAGTGTACGTATGTTCCTAACGCCGATGTGTGGCTCGGGTGCCTGCTTGTGAGCACTTTTTCGGTGCGCATGAGGCTTCGGCCTTGGGTGGCGTTGGGTCTTGGCGTCTTTTAGGGCGGGTGCCTGTAGGGTCTTGGTTTCGGGTGAATCTGTGCCGCGCGGCTACGGCGTGATCGAGAATCGGGTGTGTGGACGTGATGAGCTCGACGTGATCTGATACATCGTCTCGACGTGATCTGATACACCGTTATTAAATCGTGACAATTTGTTATCTTGTGTTTATACTGTTTGCAGGATATCGAAGAGCACATGCTTCAGTGCTGTGCACGGTGGGTAAATGGGAGTCTGAATGGGTAAGCATTCAATCGTGAAAACTGCGCAGGGTATCGCTGCCACACCAGGGGCAAAGGCCTTTGCTGCGGCAACGGTGGCAGGCGCAGTCTTCGGTATGGGAAGCTCGATGGCTGTGGCGGCTCCTGAAACTGGCCATACGGCGGCTCCCAATGCCCATAAAGTTGTGGCGGCCACAGTGAATCTCGCCAAAGGTGTGCCAGCTAAAGCAGCTAAGGCAAATGTGGGAAATCAATCCGGCTGGGCTTTCACTGTGGCGCAAGCTGGTGTGAAGCCAGCACCTGTGGTTCCCGTTGAGCATACTGATAGAAGTGCCGGTGCTGCTGAGGCGAGCGGCTCGGCGAGTAATGCCGGAAGCGGGCAGTTGCGGCAGTATGTGCCACCAGCTAACCCCACGCTCGGCAATGAGATTGTGGCCGTTGCACGCACCGGGATTGGCGTTCCCTATGTGTGGGCCGGATCAACTCCTGCTGGTTGGGATTGCTCAGGCTTCGTGATGTGGGTACTGCGCCATGTGGGGATTTCCGTTCCTCATGGAGGTGATCCGATTGCGCGAATGTTCACATCAATTCCAGCTTCTGAGGCGCGCCCGGGAGATCTCGTGTGGTGGCCAGGGCGGCATATTGCTATCTATGCCGGCAACGGAATGATCATTGGTGCGCAGGACGAGAGCACCGGCACAGTGGAGACTTCTCTCTATGGCTCCTATCAGTTTGTGCGCGTAGGCTGAGTTTTTCGTTTATAAATACTTTTCGGGTGGCCAGAACTGGGTTCTGGCCACCCGTTTTGTGGCATAAGACGTTTCTGCATCGATATTCGGTGGGCTGATTTTGGGTGCCTGGTTGGAGCGGCGTCAGCTTCTGAGTTGCATGCAGCGAAGTTGCACAATGTGCCTACAGGCAGTTTCTTCCGCTACAGTAGAGGCGCAAGCCCTCGTAGCTCAGGGGATAGAGCACCGCTCTCCTAAAGCGGGTGTCGGCCGTTCGAATCGGCTCGGGGGCACCATTTCGCGGAGATTTTGGGAGATTTCCTCTGAAGATTTCTCCCAACCGGTGCAGCGTGAGGCGTACCGGACTAGTTTTCCGAGTTTGTGCCTTTCCGGCGCGGGAAATTCTCATTGTGCGCAAAGAAAAGTACGGTTAAAGGGTGAGTTTTCTCTTTGGACGCAATAAAGATGATGACGACGCCGCGCTGGAGCGCGATTTGGGCGCCTCGTCTAGTGCTGCGCCTGAGAACGGCGGCGACCCTCTGCCGGGCGAACGGGCTGACGCCGATGCCGCCGTCACTCGGTGGCGTGCCTCTGCTACTTCGGAGACGCGGGCGCGTGGCGCTCATTCTGCGCGGGCTGTTGCAGTAGCTGCGGCTTATGCGCGTTGGCACAGTGAACTAGCGCAGATCAGCTGTGAGGCTGTTCCGCTGGCAGAATTGACTGCTGCCACAGTGGATCTCACGCATGTGCACCCAACCGGGGCGGCGCAACTTTACTCGGGAGCGGTTACATCGCTCAGTTCGCTCGTGCGCGAAGAACGCTCCTATCAGCGGGCAGTGGCGCAAGCGGAGCGGCTCCGGCAACTCGTTTCGCGGTTGAATGATGTGTATGGGTTTGCCAACCTCTCGCTCACTGCCGGCAGGGCCACCTGGGTGCCGCAGCTGGAGAATCCGCAGCCGGAAGATCCGAAAGATGGCAGTTCGGGGAATGGAAGTGGCTTAGAAAACGAATCAGAGAGTGAGGAATCGGCAGCGCTGAAGAGGGCTCAGCAAACATCTGGGCAAGCAACGCCTCAGCAAGCAGTGCAGCCGGTGAGCTCTTCGCTGTTGATGCGTGCAGTGCACGTGGAATTCCTCGCGGCTGGAGATGTGAAAATCCGGCTTTTGCGCGCCGTGCAGATTCACCCGCGGCTACGCCAAGCTCTCGTGAAAGCAGGGGTGGATAATCAAAAGTTGGCTGCTGTACAGAGCTTGATTGATTCTGGTGCGGTGGCCGATGCCGTGGTGGCGCAGCTCTCAGAGCTGGGGCGGGAGTATCTTGCGGAATTTTCTTATGAGCCGCAAGCGCTACTCGGATGTTTCGAGCATCCAGGTGAGTGCCTAGTGCATGACCTTGAGCAGATGAAGCCCGCTATTGAGAGCTCTGGTGTGATGGCCGCGCTGGCTGGAGATTCCCACATGAGTAGTCTCACGGCGGCTCCGTTGCCTCCGGGAGATCCTGAGGATCGTTCTCCTGAAGTGGAAAGAGGAGTGGGAGATCGCGACGTTGAAGAGCTGCACGCGGTGGAGGCTGTGGCGTCTGGTCGCTCTATTGTGGTAGATTGCCCGCCTGGCTCAGCAGAGCTGGGCACGGTGGTGTCGATTGCGGCAGATGCTGCAGCAAGTGGGCGTTCGGTGTTGATTGTGCCAGCTCACGCGGCGGTGGGTGCCGATTTACAGCGCGAATTTGAAGCGGCTGGTGTGGGCGATCTGGTGCTCAATTTCTGGGATCGTGACGCCGTGGCGTATCGTTTGCGCACTGGCTTGCGTCTGGAGAAGCCAGCTGTGGATCGCAACGCTGTGTTGGAGTTGCGCGCGGAATTAGTGAAAGCTCGCAAGCAACTTTCCATATTTGTGAATGATCTACATCGCACTGATCTGTTGTGGGATACCTCAGTGCACGATTTATTGGAAAAATTAGCGGATCTCACGGCGCAGCCAGGTGGGCCGCACACGCGGGTGCGGTTCACAGAAGCTGGTATCAGCGCGATTCGAGATGCTGGCTATGACGTTGTGCAAGAGCAGCTAGAGCACGCAGCTGAGCTGGGAGTGCTCGATGGGGCATACGCTAATTCTCTGTGGTTTGCTGCAACTGTTGAAACTGAAGCTGACGCTGAGAAATCGTTGGCATTGGTGCAAGAGCTCAGTGGTTCTGTGGTGCCTGAGGCGCAGGAGCTGCTGACGGCGGTGGCGCAGCAGACGGGGTTAGTGCCGGCGCGCAACCCCCGCGAATGGATTGACCAAATCAACATGCTCGATGGCATTTCGGAGAGCCTAGATACTTTCTTGCCAAAGGTGTTTGAGCGGTCGCCAGAGGATATGGTGATTGCTACGGCTTCAAAAGAGTGGCGTGAAGAGCGCGGATATCGCATGAAGCATTCAGAGCGGCGGTTGATCCGTAAACAGGTGGAAGATCTTGTGCGGCCTGGAGCAGCTCCCAAAGATGTGCATGCGGAGTTGAAGCTCGTGCAAGAGCGCCGTGAGCTGTGGAAGAAATATTCTCGAGACGGTGGGTGGCCGCTTCTGCCGCAAGGGTTTTCGCAGATTCGTGCGCAGGGAGTGTTGCTGGAGCAAAAGCTCGAAGAGCTGTCGCAACTTTTCACCGATGTGGATTTCGCGGTGCTGCCGTGGGCGGAGCTAAACGAAAAACTCGCGGCGCTGGCGGGAGAGAAAGATCGGTTGAGCACGCTTCCGGAGCGCAATGCGGCGCTCAAACAGCTTTTAGATTGGGGAATGGGCGTTTTCATTGAAGATATGAAAGCGCGGCGAGTGCCCGCTGAGCAGGTGGGGGAGGAGTTCCAGCTGGCTTGCACATCGTCAGTGTTTGAGCAGCTGATGGTGAATTCTCCGATGCTGGCTTCTCTAGGGCCGCGTGATGTTTCTGCGTTGCTGGATCGGTTGCGTGAGCTCGATACGGCCCACGTGGAATCATTGGCAGCACCTGTGCGGCTGGCGGCAGTCTCTGAGATGCGCATCTTTGCCAGGGCACATCGCGATGCCACATTGAGCCTTGATGCGATTCTGGCTCGTGAAGACACCAGCGCACTCAAAGAAGCTTTTGCGAGCTATCCACGGATTGTACAGCTGGCGCGCCCAGTGTGGATCATGCCTGCAGGGCTAGTGGCGGAGTATCTTCCAGCTGCTCCCTGGGCAGATGTGTGTGTGATAGATGCTGGTGCCGATGTGCCGCTTTCGGCTGTGGTGGCAGCAGCTATGCGCGGTCGGCAGGCAGTGATTGTGGGAGATACGCGGCGCTCTGCCCTGCTGGAGGTGAGCGGAGCTGATCAAGAGGATCACCCCCAATTGGCGATTAGCGAATTTGCGAAAGTGCTACCAGCTGTGCAACTCCCCACTCATCGGGTGCAACTCAACGAGCTCAGCGCGATGGCACTCAATGGGCATGGCTATCCAGGAGTGTATTCCCCGATTCCCATTAATCCGCGCCAGCACTCAGCTAGTTTGGTGCTGCTTGACGGGAAAGGAATGCCCTCGCTCGGTGGAGATGGATCTATCGAAACTACGACCGTGGAAGTGGAAGCCGTGATCGATGCCATTGTGGATCATGCTTTGGACAGGCCTGAGCAGTCGTTAATCGTGATTGCTGCCAACGAGCGCCATGCGGCACGCGTGCGTAATGCATTCCAGAAAGAGCTGGATCATTCTCCAGTGCTGTATGAGTTCACACAGGCTCACCCCGAAGAACCTTTTGATATAGTGGATATCACGCATGTGAACGGCGCGCGCCGCGATCATGTAGTGCTCACAGTGGGATTTGGGAAAACCGTGCATGGGCGGCTCCTGCACTCTTTCGGAAAACTCGCTCAGCCGCGTGGCTTCTTGGGGTTGGTGGACGCCATCGAAGCGGCTCGGGGAGAGCTCACCGTGATGAGCTCGATTGCCCCTGGAGACATTGATAAGAGCAAGGTTTCTACCCCTGGCCCGCAGCTTTTGGCAGAGGTGATTGCAGCTGCAGATAGCGGGTTTGTGAGTGCAGCGACGGGAGAAGAATCAGAGGTGCTTGCACCTCTGATAGGAGATCTCGCTGCTCGGCTAGAAGCAGCTGGTTGGAAAACGGCTCTGAATTTCGGATTCCCCGGTTCTCAGAAGATCCCGTTGGTGGCGGGGAGCGAAGAAATTCCAGGAGTATGGGCAGTGGCTGTGCTGCTCGATGACGCCGAGTATGTGCGAGAGCGTTCGCTCCGCCGGCGTGATCGCCACCGTGTAGAAGCGTATAGGCAGGCAGGGTGGAGCGTGTTCCAAACCTACTCCACATCACTTTTTGTGGATCCGGCTGGCCAAGCGCAGGCCGTAGAACAGCTGTTAGAAGCGGCCCTCCAGAGCGAAAAAACTCCACGCGAACAGCTGGTGGTGCCCACAGTGAATGAACTAGGGGAGCGCGTGCTAGCTGCGGAATCTCCCTCGGGAGAGGCACACAGCACAGCGGAGAGCAGTGCGGCAGGAAGCGGAGATCAAAAACGCTCCGAGCGGGATCTCTTTGCAGCGAATCCCGAGCAGCAGGGCGCTGCTGAGGCAGCACAATCGCCGGTGCCAGCAACACCAGTGGAACGGGGCGAACGCCCGGAAGTTTCGGTGGGCATGCCGTTAGCGGCATATACCGACGACGAGCTAGACGATATGCTCGTGTGGATTGCGTCTGATCAAGTGCCTCGCACTCAGCAGCAGCTTCTTGAAGAGCTGCGCAATGAGCTTGGAATTGAGCGCCGTGGTGGGCAAACAGATTTGGTGCTCGGCAATGTGGTGCGCCGTTCTGGCTTAGCTGTGGAGCCTCAAGTGCCAGCAGAAACGGCAGCGCCGCAGCCTGGCAGTGAACCACTCACTGCTGAAGTGGAGGCGGCCAAAACGGGGGCGGATCAGTCGCTCGATGAGCGCCATTCAGATTCGCACACTTCAGAAGATGCTTCAGAAAATGTTGATTGGCATGCCCCGATTGATTGGCCCGACCCAGGAGCTGCACGGTGAGCGATTCAACCCGGAGGAAGAGCCGCCTCGGGAAACGGGCAGTAGCGCTTTCCCGAGTGGATCGTGAGCGCTTGCAACGCGGCGAGCTGAGCTATCCTGAGCAAGCGTTGATTCATCAAGATTTTGCTGCGCAGGTGCCGCACGCAGCGCGTGGGCATACCTCTCTAGATACACAGGATCTCACGCCCCATGAGCGTGAGATCCTGGAAAATTTACCACCGCATTTTGGAAAAATTTAGCGGTAGCTAAAGAAAGTATGGTGCAGCTCGGTTTCGCTCCAGTGGTCAGTTCCGCTTGAGCAGATCGCGAATCTCGGTGAGCAGGGCAACGTCTTCACTCGGCTCTGCCACCTCTTCCGCCTCTTTGGTTTTGCGGAATTTGTTCATCGGCACCACGATGCAGAAATACACTGCAACGGCGATGAGCAGGAAATTAACGATGGCTGTGATCACGGTGCCTGGCATAACCTTGGCACCATTGAGCACGAATTCTCCCACGTGGTCAAAGTTTGGTTTGCCGAAAATGGCGGCAATCAGTGCCATAATCACGTTGTCTGCGAGAGTCTTTACGATCGGAGCGAAAGCGCCGCCGATGATCACGCCTACGGCCAGATCGATCACGTTGCCACGGGAAATAAATTCTTTAAAACCTTGAAACATGTTTGTTCCTTTCACGTTTCGTGTGATTATGTGCTGGGTGCCCAGAAAGTTGTGCGCCAGGCCGAGCTCAGGCTCTTTTTGCCGCAGATTGCGAGATTCTTATTGGGAAAGAAGCACCGCGTGGAGTGAGACTTTGGCCCCAAAACCGATAACTAGATTAGCGTCCTTTTGAGGAATTGCCACAAATATGGAGGCTTTGTTACTGGTGTCACGCAAGATTCCGGTGCGAGAGTGATCAGATTTCACTGCTATCACAAGCGCTGCAGAAGTGAGCAGTCGAGCTTCGCTTTTTTCGTTGAGTTCCGGGGGAGGAGAGTAGAGCTGAATACGGTCTCCAGGCTGCAGCACCGAAACGGTGGTGGGATCATCGAGAGTGACGGCGGTGATCACCATTCCGGGAGGTGCTGTAGTGGCGAAATGCGAGGCGAGAAGCTGCTGGGCGATGATCGGCGCATGGGCAGGAAGCGGAGCCATCAGTACTCTACCCAGAGCAGATTCGGGAGCAGTGAGAGCTCCGGGTGGCACAGCGGTGGCAGGTATTGATGCGAGAGTGAGTTCACTGCGTTGCAGTGTGCTCCCTGTGCTGAGATCATGAGCCGCCACCACAATCGTGGCCATGGGCTGTGCGCGTAAGCCGAATGCAGAGAGCACAGATTGCGCTATGGAGCCGATGATAAGCGCCACCAACACCCATCGCCAGCGCCATAGCAGAGCTCTCATTCTCGAAGGGCTGCGGATAGCGCGATGATGGGCCACAGAATTATTACTCGCCTGGCGATGGCGTTCTTGTGGCCCGAGTGGCGGAGCGGGCCGCTGCGCTGTGAGGTGGGTGCTCATGTTAGTTGTGTGCTGTGGCTGTGCCTCGCGCACGGTTTCCAGCGGTCGTGAGAGCACGCCGTCAGCGCGCTGGGCGCGTATTTGGTGAAAATCTCGATGCCAGAAACTCATAGTGCAACTGTGGCGAAAAATCCTCGAAGATATGCGCCGCATAATTATGTGTGGATAAACGCTCCCCGCTGAGTGCCTGTGCACATTCTGTGCTGAAAATCCTGTGCATATTTCAAGCCGGAAAAGAGGCGCTACCAAGCTGGAAAAGAGGCGCTGAAAGAAAAGCGCTGAAAGAAAGAGCTGCCAATGCGGGTAAAACTGCCTGAATCTGGCCAATTGTTGAACCTAGCCATCTGTGGGCTGTATCAGCTTCTCTACCTATAGCCAGGAATTCTCAGCCGAGATTACTGGCATGCTAATGCTTTAAAAATCCTCAATCCCTCAATCTAGCTGTGCGGATTCGGGCGTGTATTTACGAGCTAGGTGCGCATTTATAGGCGGCGTGCGGCGGCAGTGGGGAAAACGCCGTCTGGTGTGATTACGAACGGCACGCGCACGTCTAGTCCATCTTGTGGAAGTGGATCGTGCACGAATTCATCAGAAAAAAGCAGTGCTGCCACTTTAGTATGCGGGCCAATCTCTTTGAGTGCCCGATCGTACCAGCCGCCGCCTTGGCCCAGGCGCTCTCCGGCAGCATTCACGGTGAGTGCAGGGATAATCATGGCGTCTACGTGAGCCAAGATGGAGTTGTCGAATGCCGGGCCAGTGGGTTCCGGTGGGCGGCCGGGGGCCATTGTCTGCAAATCGGCGTCACCGCGGAAGTATCCCCACGAGCGTGTGAGACGCGGCCCCAGCTTGGGTAAAAGGAGCTGAATTCCGGCGTCTGCAATCGCGGTGCAGAGAGTGCGCGTGGGCGGCTCTTTGTTTACCGACACATAGCACGCCACGCAGTGCATGCCGTCCACAAACCGCAGCACGTGCTCTACAAGGTGCTCGCTTGCCTCTTGGAGTACGGCGTCTGCTCGCTCTTTCCGATGGGCGCGTATGGCAGAGCGCACGAGTTGTTTTGCGTCTTCTGGATCATATTGCGCAGTTTTCGGAAGTGAGAGCTGATTCATGCCTCCAGTATCCCACGCTTTTTCTGCTAGTGCGCAGGTATGCTGAGAGCGTATTAATTTTCCGCACCGCGCCTGGCTGGGAGGCCGCATGAAATCAGTTGCAGATTTTTTGGATCGATGTGTGGAAGTGAGCGCTCCGCTGCCGCCTTTGGGAGTGTCACTCGCCGGGGCTGCTGGCTGTGTGCTGGCGGAGACCGTCCATGCCGCCGTTAATGTGCCCGCTCATGATGTGGCTGATGGCGACGGCTATGCTGTGCTCGCAAGTGATATCGAGCAGGCGAGTGCGGATCACCCCATACGCCTAGCGGTGATCGATTCTGTGAATGCCGCGAGTGTGAGTGCTGGCTCGATTGTGCCCGGTGGGTGTGTGCAAGTGGCATCGGGAGCTCCACTACCTTCCGGAGCAGACGCTGTGGTTCCAGTGGCGTTCACTGATCACGGCACGGCAACTGTGCAGGTGAAACGTGCGGTGATGGCGGGAAGCTATGTGCGGCATACGGGAGAAGATGCGCGAGCAGGAGAAGAGCTACTGCCCGCAGGAGTGCGTTTGAGCGCTCGCCATTTGGCGCTGTTGGCTGCTGAAGGGCACGCTTCAGCGATGGTGCACCCCTCCCCGCGGGTGGTGATTGTAGCTGTGGGTGATGAATTGCAGGAGCCGGGGAGGCCAGCGCGGGCCGGAAAGGTGTTTGATGCCACCTCGCATGCGCTTGCTAGCGCGGTGCGTGACGCCGGCGGCAATGTGTTTCGCGTGGGTGTGGTGAGCGATGAGAAACGCGTGCTGCGCGAAACATTAGAAGACCAGTTGGTGCGTGCAGACATCATCATCACCACGGGTGGGCTTTCGTACAGCGGAGGAGATTCCGTGAAAGAGGTGCTCGCTTCTTTCGGTTCAGTGCGCTTTGACGCCGTGGCGCTCTGGCCCGGCCGGCAGCTCGGTGTGGGGGTTCTCAACGAAGAGGCAGCGGTGTTTTGCTTGCCAGGGAATCCGGTGGCGGCGCTCACAGCATTTGAGATTTTTATTCGCCCAGCATTGCGGCATATGGCCGGCTACTCACAGATTCATCGCAGGCCAATCACAGCTCGGCTCACAGCTGCGTGGCCAGGGCATAAAGGGCTTGAAGATTATGTGCCAGTGCGTGCTGAGGGGAATCCACGTGATGGCTATCGAGCTACTCCGTTAGTGCCTACGGCCACTACGCTGATGAGTGCATTCGCGCATGCAAATGGTTTAGCTGTGCTCCCTCCAGAGCTGGGAACAGTGAGTGAGGGAGAGCAGGTGCAGTGCATCATTCTCGATTTGTGAGTGGGTGATGAGAGATAATTTGCAGCGTTTGCTCGCTGCGGAGCGCTGCGATGAGCGAAAGCACAAGGTGCGGCGTGGTGGAAATTATCGATGTGGCGCGTAGCGTGCGGCGGGTGTGATGTAGCAGCAGCTCGTGCAGTGGCACGTGTGAATAAAGTTGTATATGAGCACTGTGTTTTTCCTGAGAATTTTTTCTTGGAGACGGCGCGCTCACAGGCTAAAAATAGGTGCGACACACCATCGAGATGTGGTGCATTGCGGGATTTCTTTGCATAGCTTGATAGTTGTGGGAGTGGAAGGAATCGCAGTTGCTGCAGCAGTATTGCTGCTTGTGGGGATTGTGGTGCCAGCCATTTATCGCCAGCGGACGGTGGTTGCGGAAGCTCCCCGAGATGAGCGATATGCGCCAGATCTGAGAATGATTCACGAGCGCACATACGAGCAGACGAGTGATTCAGAATATCGGTGCACAATTTTCCCAACGGAGCGCGTGATGGATAAGAAAAAGCAACCAGTGAATACCCGCCGCGGGCAGGGGCACACTTCTCAGTTGCGCACTTTAGCGCGCGCCCGCTCACACGCTAAAGCTCGGATCGCCGCCCGCCAAGCGGCGCGGATTCGCTACGGAATTGGAGCGGTGGCAATAGCTGCGATTACGGCGATCCTGTGGGTGCTAGTGGGTTCGGTGCATGCACCACTCACAGTGGCCATTGTGCTGAGCGTGGTGCTGGGTGCATATCTAGCGGGGTATGGATATCTGGTGCGGCTCTGGAATCGAGAAGATCGCGTCGATATCGAAAAGCTCACAGTGGTTCAGGGAAAGCTAGATGTGCTCAAACGCGGCAAAAAAGCTCCGCTAAAGCGGCCGGTGCCGAGCGCAACTAACCGCGATGGGCGCCAGCACTCGGCGCGCACTGCTCCGATGAGTGGAACCCGCAGGGCGGGAAATCGTGGGGCTAATCAGGAAGCAGAGCAGGAATCTGCACAGCAGCAGAGCGCAGCGCTCCCTGTACACTCTGAAAAAGCAGTGGCTACTGATGAAGTGGCGGCGCTAGGGCAGCGAGTTCGTCACGTAGCGCCGGCGGTAGCTTCCGCTCACGCTCCGAAAGATACGGAGCTAGCGGCTGAACGGCAGCTCGCAGCTCATGGTGAACGGAGTGGCTCCGCTGCTCGGCCCGCACCGGCTGCGCCGCCTACAACAGCCGAAGTGGCGCCACTATCGGCACAGCCAGCAGTGCCTCAGAAGATCTCGTTGCCAAGCTACACTTTAAAGCCGCATCGGAGCAGCCGGCCACTTGTGAAGCCGTATGTGGCTCCTCCCGCAGCGGAAGCTCCAGTGCCGTATCGTCCTCATGAGGTGGGAGAGCGCATAGGAGATTCACTCCCCGAAGCTCCGCACGCTGTGCCAGAGGCAATTGCAGACCAGCCAGAGCGGCATCAGCGCACACATGTGCTGGGAGTGGGGGCCACCCTTGATTCGCTGCTCGATCGGCGGCGTGCGTAGTGCATCTTGGGCGCAGTGCGCCTAAAGTGATGTGCTATGCCAACGATTTTAATGCTCCACGGTGCGCGCCAGCTCCCTGAAGTGTGGCGCAGCGTTTCCGATAGTTTTCCGCAGACGTGGGGAGTGGTGGCCCCACAACTGCATGGCCGCACAGATCTGGGCGCAATGAATCAAGCGAGTGTGCACGATCTTGGCCAAGTGCTCGTGCAGCCGCCGATTTTTGTGGTAGCTACTGAAGAGGGCGCAATTCCAGCGCTTGAATTCTGCGCTCGCAATGTAGATACCGGTGATATTGCAGGCTTGCTCCTCTCCGATCCACAGCTCGCCGTCACCTCAGGAGCGGTGCGCTCTGCCAAAATGGCGGCGAGGTTGCATGGAGATCGTGCTGCTCCGCGCAGTGCAGACGGAAAATTTACAAATGCTCGGTATGCACAGAGAGCTGGTTATCTCCAGGCGCTTGCCGGAATTTCGCTGAGCGATCAGATTCGCGCTGTGAGCGCAGCTGGCTTGCCAGTGCGGATTCTGGCTGCAGAGAACAACCGTCGCGCAATAGCAAGTGCACGCACCGCACATGCGGCACTTGAGCAGGCAGAGTTCTTCACAATCGCGCAGGCACAGGCTGATTGGAATGCCTATGCGCCTGCACATTTCGCTGCGAACGTGATGGAATTTGTAGCATTGCACATACAGGGTGGCGGTGATAGCGCGAGCTGAAATGGCGCTCGTGGTTACGGCTGGCTGAGTGCGGGTTGGTCAGCAGGTCTGTTGGGCGGCAATTCACGGAGGCTCTCGCTTTCGGGGAGAACGCTCGTACTTGCAACTATGGCTGGGGCTAGGCGTAACAGCAGTGAACGAGTGCGCACCCGCTGGCGTGCGCTAGTATACTGGGCAGGCAGCTAGTGCTCGTAGCAGCGCGGCGCTTTGAGAACGAAGGAGTTAGAGATGGCGTACAACCGCATTCTCACAATCCAAGATATTTCATGTGTGGGCCAGTGCTCCCTCACCGTAGCACTTCCTATCCTCTCGGCATGTGGCCAAGAGACGGCTATTTTGCCGTCTGCTGTGCTCTCCACCCACACTGGCGGTTTCACCGGATACACATTCCGTGATCTCACTGATGACATGCCAGCGATTGAAGCGCACTGGGCGCAGCAGGGAATTGATTTTGCTGCGATCTACACTGGATATCTCGGCAGTGAGAGGCAGATTGATATCGTCACTGATATTGCGCACAAACTGCTGAAGCCAGGGGCTCCTTTCATCGTGGATCCTGCGATGGCCGATAATGGAGCGCTCTATCCTGGCTTTGACGATGCATTTGTGAAAGCAATGGCACGGCTCGCTTTCTCAGCCGATGTGATCTTGCCGAATATCACTGAAGCGGCAATGCTCACCGGTGTTGAATATCGAGCGGTGTATGACCGCGCCTATATCGATGGCCTGTTGGCAGCGCTCACTGAGAAAGGCGCACGCACTATTGTGCTCACTGGTGTGAGCTACGAAGCGAACCACACTGGGGTAGTAGTGTTCGAGCACGGTGAGTACACCTATTATGAGCATGAAAAAATCGCTCAAGGAGCTCACGGCACGGGAGATGTATATAGCTCTGCGTTCGTGGGCTGTGTGATGAACGGCCATTCAGTGATCGAGAGTGCTCGGATTGCTGCAGATTTCACTGTGCGGTGTATCAAGCGCACAGTGGCTGACGATGGGCATTGGTATGGCCCAGAGTTTGAGCCTGAGTTGGGTTGGTTGATTGAGCAGCTGAAAGCATAAGCTCACGGCGTACGCTCAAGTGCCGCCTGTGGCGCTAGCTCACAGTGCCAGCCTACGGCGCCAGTTTACCGCGCTAGCTCACGGCAGTAATTTGCGAGTAATTTGCGGCGGCGCGGTAGCAGCCTGCACTCTCGCAGTAATGGCTCGTGTGGGCTCTGCTGGGCTTCGTAGTTTGTGCACAATCTCAAGTAGGGGTTACTGAGCTTCACTGCAGAGTTACTGCGCTTTACTGCAGCCGCTGCATAGCATAGCCATGGCCGCGCACTGAGATAATTAAATCTGAGTGCGCCACATCTTCGAGCACTCCGTGCCGTAGGCGATACACCGTGGATTTAATCATGTCTCTTCCTCCGGCCGTCTCGCTCGTTTGCCACACTTCATTGAGCAGCTCACGGGTGCTAAATACCTTGCCGGGGGCCTGCGCGAGTGCGGCGAGGAAACGCAGCTCGGTTTCGGTGATCACGAGGCGCTGGTTTTCCCACAAGGCAGTGCCAGCTGCCACGTTTAGCGTCAAAGGGCCATTAGTGATGTCGCCGTTTTCTCTAGTTGCAGTATGCATAGCTCCCGAGCGGGCTGCCAATACTGCCCGCAATGCTAGTTCGCGCGGTGAGAACGGCTTCACTACATAATCATTCGCACCAGCTTCTAGGCCTGCGATGCGCTGCGCCTCTTCCCCGAGCGCGCTGAGAATAATGATGGGCACGGCGCTTTGCACGCGGATCCGCTTTGTGAGTTGAATTCCAGAGAGCCCTGGCAGCATCACGTCGAGCACCAGAAGCTGGAAAGAGTGCTGCTCGAAGAGTTTCCACGCCGCTTCCCCGCTCGCTGCTATAGTGGCTTCAAATCCTTGCGTCTCTAAAGAAAATTGCACAATAGATGCGATTTGGGGATCGTCGTCTACAATCAGTGCCTGGAGTGCCATTCACTCTCCTTTCGTGCCGATATGGATACCGGTGATGCCGAATGGGCGGGCGCACTTTCCGCAGCTGTGAGCGGGTCGTGAAAACGATAGGGAATCATAAAGAGAAAAGTGGTGCCTTTAGAACTGATCGTATCCACGAGAATTCTGCCCCCGTGAATTGCGGCAATTTTCTGCGTGATCATCATTCCCATACCCGCTCCAGGTTTCCGTGTGCGGCCAGAGACGAATGGGGTGAATAGGTCTTTGCGCTCATCAAAAGTCATGCCGCTGCCATTATCGGTAACTTCTAAAATCGCTTCGTCGTCGTTTTCCACAACTCGAATCCACACCTGGGCGTGAATGGCAGAATGCGTGACGGCGTTGTTGATCAGATTCGTGAGAGCTTGCCGCAGCAACAGACGATCGCCTTCCACCCACAGTGGTCGGCCATGCACATCGAGGTGGAGTTCGGCGTCTTGGGCGTGTACAGTGCGCAACTCTCGCACCACCTCACGGGCGAGGGAGCGCAGATCCACTTTGTGAATTCGCAGGTTGAAAAGCCGAGCATCGAGTTGTGCTTCCACTAGGAAATCTTCCGCCATAGAGTGCACCACCATCGAATTCGTTTGAATACGGTTCACGAGTTCGGCTTGGCGAGTGTTGAGCGGGCCGGCCATTTCATCGGCAAGCAGCTGCGCAGATCCGTAGATTACTGTGAGCGGAGTGCGAATCTCATGTGAAATAATTGTGGGATTTCGCTGTTTCTCGGCCACGAGTTGGTTGGCGTGTTCCAGTTTTTGGCGGTAGTGGTGAAGCTTGATGAGCACGCCGATGAGCAAAGCGGTGGAGAGAACGAACAACATTGCAAAAAGGCCGATGAGAATCGTGCCAATTTCAATGCGCATTCTGAATCCTTTTTCCGCGATCATCAGTGGGTGGCGGTGCCAATGGAGTGTTCCCACAGTTATGCCCAAGATTGGAAAGTAACGAGAGCGTTACTGTTCGTCACCAAATTTTACTAGATATTTTCTAGGAACTTCCTCAGAATCGTGGGTAGTTGGCAAAGGTGCCACTGCTAACCAGCGCTGGTTAGCGATTGTGCTAGGGGGTTGTACATGAAATTGAGTTTGAAAAAAATTGCCACATGCTTCACTGTAGGGGCCGTTGCACTCGGCGCTGCAGCGTGCTCTGGTAGCCCATCGAATTCGGCTAAGGGCTCTGACGAGATCACAGTGGTGTGCGGTGCAATGGAAGATCTGTGCCAAGCGTGGACCCAGAAATTCACGAAAGAAACGGGGATTGCGGCAAAATTTGTGCGGCTTTCTTCGGGCGAAACTGTGGCTCGTTTAGACGCCGCTAAAGCTGATCCAGAATTCGACGTGTGGCACGGTGGGCCAGTAGATGGCTATGGTGTGGCAGCGGATAAAGGCCTAATCGAGGCATATGCCTCTCCGACGGCTGCGCAAATCCCCGATAAATACAAAGATGCGAAGCACAACTGGACGGGTGTGTATGTAGGGGTGTTGGGCTTTTGCTCCAACCAGAAAGTGCTCGATAGCCTCGGCGTGAAAGTGCCTGAATCGTGGGCTGATTTGCTCAACCCGAAGCTGAAGAAACAGATATCTACGGCGCACCCCTCTACCTCAGGCACAGCATTCACCACTCTGTGGACGCAAACTGTGCTGGGTGGCAGCGAAGATAAGGGCCTGGGATATATGAAGCAGCTCAACGATAACGTGCTGCAATATTCGAAATCAGGCACCGCCCCTGGGCAGATTGCTGGCCGCGGCGAGGTAGCTGTGGGATTGGTATTTTCCCATGACTGCGTGAAATACCGTGATCAAGGAATGAAAGATCTGGTGATCTCTTTCCCGAAAGAGGGCACCGGATATGAGATCGGCGGCGTGGGGCTTGTGGCTAATTCCAAGCATAAGGAAGCAGCCAAGAAGTATATCGACTGGGCTATCTCTGCCGATGCTCAAAACATTGGCCAAACGGTTGGATCAAACCAGGTGCCCACCAATCCGAAGGCTAAGATCTCCGATAAAATGGTGGATCTTTCCAGCGTGAAGCTGATTGATTACGATTTCGTGAAAGCCGCTGCAGCAAAGCCAGAGCTCACAGCGCGCTTCGATGAAGAGATCGCTTCTAAACCTTCTAAATAGCGGCTTACAAGGGGCGGGCGGCACTGAAGCCGTCCGCCTCATGCGGCTTGCAGCATGGCGCATCACATTATGCTAGGCCTTTCACGGGGCCGTTCGCCTCATGCGGCTACAAGAAATAGATAGCTGCTGTGAGTTGGAGGAGCTGGGCCGAGGAGGTTTTCTGGGGCCTAGTGGGCTTGCCGAGGCCGAGTGAGGTTGGTTGGGAACGCGAGTGAGGCGTGCCGGGAGAATAAGCGGGAGAATAAGGACGCGACGATGGCAAAAAAGAATGCAGAAAAAAGCGCAGCGGTTGGTGTGGGAGATCGCAAGCCGCAGAAAAAGGCGCGAACTAAAGTGCACGTGGATCCGGTGACGATAGTAATTATCGCGGTGATATGCGTGGCATTGATTTTCCTCGTGGGCCTGCCACTCGTCAAAGTGCTCTCAACGGCATTTTCGACAGATGGGTTGGCAGTGCTGAAGAAGATGTTTACTTCTCCCGCTAACGTGCAGATCATTAAAAACACTGTGGTGCTCGGCATTGTGGTGTCGCTCATTGGCACTTTGCTGGGATTTTTGCTCGCGTTTGTGCAAGCAAAAGTGAATTTTCGCGGCAAGCGTTTTATGCATTTGCTGGCGTTGATGCCGATCGTTTCCCCTCCGTTTGCTGTGGCCACCGCCTGTATCACACTCTTTGGACGGCGCGGCATTATTTCCAACCAGATCTTCGGCTTCGATTGGAATATCTATGGTTTGCCGGGGCTCACATTGGTGCTTTCGCTTTCGTTTTTCCCGGTGGCGTATCAGAATCTGTTGGGAATGCTACGCTCTCTCGATGGAGCGATGGAAGAAGCTGCCACATCGCTTGGCGCTAATGGGTGGAAGGTGTTCACCACTGTCACTCTCCCCATGCTCGTGCCGGGTTTTGCGGCGTCGATACTGCTGCTCTTTGTGGAGGCGATTGCCGATTTGGCAAATCCATTGGTGATTGGTGGAGACTACACAGTGCTTGCCTCGCGTGCCTATATCGCGATCAATGGCGAATACAACACTGCCGCCGGCGCGGCTTACTCACTACTGCTGCTGGTGCCGGCTCTGCTAGTGTTCATTATCCAGCGCTACTGGGCGGGGAAGAATTCCACGGTGACGGTAACTGGCAAACCCGCTGGTAAACCGCGAATGGTGACGGCGAAAGTGGCGACTGTGCCACTGTTGATTTTCGCGTGGGGGCTGTGTGCGTTTGTGCTGCTTATTTACGCTTCGGTGATTATCGGCGCTTTCGTGAACATCTTGGGAGTAGACAACACATTCACTCTCAACAATTTCCGTTATATCCTCTCTGGAATTGGCAATGAATCAATGGTAGACACCACGATTCTCGCCCTTATTGCCACCCCAATTGCTGGAATCTTCGGCATGCTAATTGCGTGGCTCGTGGTGGTGCGGCTGCGCAAAGGGGCTGCCGTTATGGATTTCGTTGGAATGCTGGGTATGGCTGTGCCGGGCACAGTGCTCGGTATCGGATACCTCGTCACGTATAACACGCCAGTGAAACTCTTCGGCGTGCAGGTGTTGCCAGCGCTTGCAGGTGGCGGTGCTATCGCTGGTGGTGCACTGGCCATTGTGCTGGTGTATATCGCCCGTTCCACTCCGGCCGGGCAGCGTTCAGGCATTGCCTCGCTCCTTCAGATCGACAAAGCAATTGACGAAGCATCGACTTCGCTAGGGGCTTCGGGGTTACAGACGTTCACGAAAGTGACGCTGCCGCTCATTCGCCCGGCATATCTCACTGGCCTCACTTACGCGTTTGCGCGATCAATGACCACGCTCTCGCCGATTATTTTCATCACGACCCCCAGCACCAAGATTATGACTAGCCAGATCTTGGCAGAAGTAGACGCTGGCCGTTTCGGCAATGCATTCGCATTCTGCACAGTACTCATCGTGATCGTGATGTTCGTGATCGGCGTGATCAATCTTTTAATCAATCGCAGACGCCCAGGAGCCACTAAACCGACAGCGCTCGCCGTCACTCACGTGGCGTGAGATCGTATCGGCGGTGGAAACGCGCGGCATATTCGGAAGCATCGAAACCAAACAGGGAAAGACAGGAACAACATGCACGAGGAAACAACGTCTGGGCGGTTGAGCCTAGTGGGGCTCACAAAAACGTTTGAATCTGGCGGGGCAGCCGTCACGGCGGTAGATAACGTGAATCTCAACATTGAGCCGGGAGAGTTTATCACTTTGCTCGGCCCCTCCGGGTGTGGGAAAACCACCACGCTGCGCATGATTGCAGGATTTGAAAATGCCACAGCTGGGCAGGTGCTGCTCGATGGTGAGAACATGGTGGTGCTTCCGCCTAATAAGCGGCCAATGGCTATGGTGTTTCAATCCTATGCGCTCTTCCCACATCTCAATGTGCGGGAAAACGTGGCGTATGGATTGAAGCTGAAAAAAGTGCCGAAAGCGCAGCTTGAAGAGGAAGTAGAAGTTGCGCTGGCGGCCATGAATCTCACCGCGATGGCAGATCGTGAGCCCAACCAGATGTCTGGCGGGCAACAGCAGCGGGTGGCGCTCGCGCGCGCTATGGTGATGAAGCCGAAAGTGCTGCTCTTTGACGAGCCGCTTTCCAATCTCGATGCTAAATTGCGCGTGAAAATGCGGCTGGAAATTCGCCGGTTACAGCGCCGCCTGGGAATCACTTCTATTTACGTTACCCATGACCAGAGCGAAGCGATGAGCCTCTCGGATCGAATCGTGGTGATGAACTCGGGCCGGATTGAGCAGGTGGCTTCTCCTGCCGAGATTTATCGGCACCCGGCATCGATGTTTGTGGCTGATTTTGTGGGGCGGGCAAACTTTATTCCGGCCCAGCTGCTCTCGCTTGGTGAAGAATCTGAGCTGGGCGTGCGGGCGCAGGTTGCTGCGATGGGGAAGGAATTCACTGTGCAGGGGCCGCGCTCAATTGGAGACGCGCATGGCCATATGTTGCTAGTGCGCCCTGAATCTTTGCATCTCAAGCGCGCAGAGCTCGGTGATACTCCACAGATGCAGGGGAATGTGCTCGCTGCAGTGTTCTATGGGGAGCACGTGGAGTATGAAATCGAAACTGAAGTGGGCACACTCATTTCTATTGCTTCCGATGTGGAAGAATCACAGATTTTCCGCGAAGGGGAATCGGTGGCACTCTCCTTTGCTCCTGAGCGCTCGTGGATCTTGCCAGAAAATTCGGAGCGCTGAGCGATAAAGCGAGGGTGAATAGGTGGCGATTTTGGCGTGAAATCGCCACTCTATTTGAGCGCAGCCGGGGTTTCCTTTAAGAATAGGTATATGGGTTATCGAGAATACGAGGAAAGAAGCAAAGAAAAAGGCGAGAAAAAAGCAATACGCGATGGCGGAAAAGCAGACGCTGAAGGTGCCGCAGCAGGGCGGGCTGCGCAGCGTTGCGCTCCGGTAGAACCAGCTGCGCGCAGCCATACCGCACCGGAATCGGCGGTGCACAGCCATACGGTGAGTGCTCCGTTAGATGCCAGCACCAGCGCAACATCTGCTCTGGCGGCGATGATCTCTGTTGAGCAACATGTGAATGCTGCTGATATGCAAGAAAAACCGATCGAACTGGCTTCTGAAACAGATAGCACGAAAATCTCTTGGTCGGTGGTGATTCCGGCAATGTTGCTCGTGGTGGGCACGATTGTGTGGGGCTTGGGTGCTCCAAAGAATTTTGCCGATGTGTCGGGTGCTGCTTTTGCGTGGGTGCTCAATAACCTTGGCTGGGCATTCGTGCTTTTCAGCACGGTATTTGTGGTTTTCGTAATCTGGGTGGCGGTGAGCAAATTTGGTGCCATTCGTTTGGGTGCGGCTGATGAACAGCCGGAATTCTCGAATGCTTCATGGATTGCCATGATGTTTGCCGCCGGCATGGGCATTGGCCTCATGTTTTACGGTGCATCGGAGCCACTTGCTTTTTACCGTGACGGCGTGCCGCTACACGGAGAGCATGAAGTGGGCACCGCAATGGCCACGGCGATGTTTCACTGGACTCTCCATCCGTGGGCAATGTATGCCATCGTGGGGTTGGCAATTGCGTATTCAACGTTTCGGGTGGGGCGTAAGCAGCTGGTTTCTTCCGCGTTTACTCCGTTGATTGGGGAAAAGAACGCTCAGGGAGTGTTTGGGCGAGTGATTGATGCACTCTCGATTTTTGCCACCGTTTTTGGCACTGCCTGCTCCCTCGGTCTCGGTGCGCTCCAGATTCGAGCTGGGCTAGAGGCAGCTGGATTTGTGAAAAATCCGGGCATGGGGTTGATCGTGGGCCTGGTGTCTGTACTCACCCTCGCTTTCTTGATTTCGGCAATGTCTGGTGTGGGGAAAGGAATCCGGATCCTATCGAATGCCAATATGGTGCTTGCCGGTCTGCTCGCGCTCTTCGTGTTCGTGATGGGCCCAACGATTGCCCAGCTCAACTTGCTTCCGGGATCAATCGGCTCATACGTTTCACAGTTCTTTGAAATGGCTGGGCGCACGGCCGCTTCCGCTAATGGCACAGCAGGGGAATGGATTTCGGGGTGGACTATCTTCTACTGGGCATGGTGGATTTCGTGGTCTCCTTTCGTGGGAATGTTTATCGCTCGTATCTCTCGCGGCCGCTCGATCCGTGAATTTTGCATGGGAGTGTTGCTTGTGCCTGCGGGGCTCTCAACCGTGTGGTTTGCCATCTTCGGTGGCTCTGCAATCTGGTTTGAGCAAAACGGCGATTCGATCTACGCCGATGGAAATTCCCAGGTGCAGCTCTTTAATTTGCTCCACAAGCTGCCAGGCGGAATGGCAATGGGAGTGGTGGCAGTGCTTTTGCTAGCAACGTTTTTCATCACGTCAGCAGATTCGGCATCAACCGTGATGGGTTCGATTTCTCAAGGTGGGCGATACAGCGCTTCACCGTGGCTGAGTGGTTTGTGGGGGTTGGTGACAGCGCTGATCGGCTTAACGCTGCTCATCTCCGGTGGCGACGCCGCGCTCAATAATATTCAAGCAGTTACGATCGTGGCCGCCACGCCGTTCCTCTTTGTGATCGTGGCGTTAATGTTTGCCATCGTGAAAGATTTGCGCAGCGATGTGATCTATCTCGATCAGCGCTCGCAGGAGGAGTTTAACCGGCAGCTGGCCGTGGAGCGGAGGCATCTACGGGAGCGGGCCGAGATTGAGCGGGCGAAAGCACGCATGGCTCGCATGGCGCACCCCAAGCCTAGGAAACCCCGTGAGGGGCGGCACTCTGCGAAGCATTCTGCGGCACAGGATAGGGGCCTTACAGCAGAGTAGTGAGCCCGTTGCGCTGCTCGAAACTATTTTCTGAGATGTTTAGAAGTGTTTTCTGAGCTGCTAGGAGCGGGAGCACTAAGTGAATGTGTAGTGGCCCATTGGCGCAGCACGTGGATAATCTCAAGTGCTGTGGCCGTAAGCCTTCCAGTATAAACTGCTGCTAATGGTGCGGTAGCATGTGCTCCTAATGAAGTGTATGTTACGTGTGCATCGAGATTTTGGGCGGCATCGCTGGGTACGATACTAAATGCCCGACCTTCAGAGAGTAAGTATCGTTTAGACCCAGAGATGTGGTCTGTGCCGGTTAGGATCAGCGGATCGAGATGGCGCTGAATACAGATCTGGCGGATCAGTTGAAAGTATTCTGGGTGCTTGTTTTCTGGCCAAGAAAGCAGTGGAACTCGTTCGAATCCTGAGAGATCGTGGGGTGGATTCACCTTTTTCATCGCATCGTATGAAGCAACAAGAACAAGGGGATCTGCCTGGATTGGCACCATCTGTAAGCCGTCTATCGAACGGGGCACATGGCATAGCCCGAAATCTGCTTGCTGATTGAGTACGATCTTTTCCACTGCTCCAGTGTCTGCTTCGATGATCTCAGTGCTAACAGTGGGGAATTTTCTTTCTATATATTGGAGGATTTTCGGCATAATTTTGTTCACAATGCTGGGAGAACAAGCAATTCTTAGGGCTTGCTGATTTGGGAACGAAAGCGCAGCGGCAGATGCGGCGAAAGAATGAGCTACGCGGAGCACTTCGCGCGCGTTGGCGATGAGCGTTTTCCCCTCTTCGGTGAGGCGTACTCGCCCTTGAACGCGCTGAAACAAACGCACATTGAGTGCTTTTTCGAGGAGCTGAATTTCTCTGCTCACGGTGGGTTGTGAACGTTGCAGCATCTGGGCTGCGGCGGAAATTGTTCCGAGCGTGGCGCTCGCGTAAAAGGCCTCGATTTGTTTGAAAGTGACGGCGAGAGCATCAAAGATCACGGGATCAGGCTCAGTATTCATAGCTTTATGCTATACCATTATTTAAATTTCTCTATTGATTATGAATAACAAAGCTGTTTAACTTTGTAGTGCAGGAACAATTCAAGGAGGAATTAATGCAGAATTTTAATGCGATCCGTATCAGTGATTCAGTTCAAGCAGCTCTTGACCACGGGCAGCCTGTGGTGGCGTTGGAATCCACGATTATCACACATGGGCTTCCGCAGCCTCAAAATTTTGAAGTGGCAATGGAAGCAGAAGAGATTGCACGCGAAAATGGAGCGACGCCAGCTACGATCGGGGTGTATAAAGGAGAACCTGTGGTGGGTCTCTCTGAGGCGGAAATTCAGGATATGGCCACCGATCCAGAAGTACTTAAAGCGTCGATTCGAGATCTTGCCTATATGAAAACTGCGGGGCGTTCAGCGGGCACCACGATCGCGGCCACAGCACTGTTGGCAAATAGAGCCGGAATTGATGTGTTTGCTACAGGTGGCCTCGGAGGAGTGCACCACGGAGCGGCCCAAACTTTCGATGAATCCGCCGATCTCGTTGCTCTTTCCAAGATTTCTTTTATTCTTGTGTCTTCAGGGGCTAAAGCAATTCTTGATATTCCAGCCACTTTGGAACGCTTCGAAACACTCAGCGTGCCGGTGATCGGGTATCGCACGGATACTTATCCCGGATTCTATGTGGCTGATTCTGGATTCCCCGTCTCTCATCGGGTGGAAAGCCCAGAAGAAGTGGCGCGCATGCTCATGGTGCAGCGCTCCCTTGGAATCGGAACGGCAATCAACGTGGGCAATCCTGTGCCTCTCGAAGAGCAACTGGACCCCGATCTTTTGGCTAAGATTCTGGATCAAGCATGGGCAGACGCCGAAAAAGATGGAATCAAAGGGCAGCAGGTTACTCCATACCTCTTGGATTACATTCGGCGTGGCACTGGAGATGAATCGTTGCGCGCGAATGTTGCCCTCTATCGCAACAACATACGTCTTGGTGCCCAGATCGCTCAAGCTGTGTGCACTGAGGAGGCATAATGCTTGGGGTTATTGGAGATATAGTCCAAGACGTGGTGGTGTGGCAAGAAGAGCCAGTGCGCCACGCGAGCGACACAAAATCAACAATCCACATCACGCGCGGGGGATCGGCTGCGAATGTGGCCGCTTTTGCAGGGCCTCGCACACCCACCACATTCATTGGCAGCGTGGGAGATGATCTGGCTGGTTTTGCGCTCACAAAAGATCTAGAACAGCGCGGCGTCACGGTAAAAATGCAGGTGCATTCAGCTCCCACAGGCACTATTGTGGTGCAAATTGACGACGCTGGCGAACGCAATATGTTTCCTTCACGTGGTGCTTCTGGAGAGCTGGAGACAATCGATGAGCAGTGGTTGGAGGGGATTGATCTGCTGCACATCACGGCGTATTCGTTAGAGCAGGAGCCCACTCGTTCATCGGTGATTGACGCCGCTAAGCGCGTTCACCAACGCGGTGGGAAAGTGTGTTTCGATCTTTCGAGCCTGTTCACAATGGATCTACTGGGAGACGAATTGTATTTGGCTTATGTGAAAGAAATCGATCCCGATTTCCTCTCGGCCAATAGTGACGAATCAGAGCGAATGGATTTGGCGCAAGGAGATATTCCGGGCGGCAATCTGAAGAACTTCCCCCACGCTACGCTCCTCTCTCGCAATGGCGCAGAGGCTACTCGAGTGTTTCGAGAAGGGAAATTATGTGCTGTGGTGCCCGTGGAGCCTGCTCCGGTGATCCGCGATCTCACAGGGGCGGGAGATGCATTCAACGCTGGATATTTGGTGAGCTATATAGCTGACGGCGATGATCCGGTTGTGAATGTGCGCAAGGCCCACCAGCTTGCCCGTTCAGTGTTGGCTTATCCCGGTGCTGCGGAACCTCTATAATCCCCACGCAGACGCCGATCTGAGAGGGCGTTTTATTCTCGGTGCTACGCCGCCGCTAACGGCGGCGTAGGCTACCCAGTGTGTTCTAACCTTTCCCTGCGTATGGCACTAAAAACAGCTAAATGGGGACCGCTGCAACATGCTGTAAACACAACCACAATACGTGTATTTAATGCATAGGAAATGCGCGCTTAGCGCACCTAAAAAAGGGGAAAACGTGGAAAAAACTAATCAAAATGTTGGTATGGCAGGGCTAATTGCGGCACTGATGTCTGCAATTTTAGCTTTTCAGCTCAATGCGTCGATGCTGTCTCCGGTGTTAAAAACTATGGAGAAAGAGCTCAACACCACTTCGGCGCAGATCGGCTTGAGCCAGACGGCTTTCTTCACTTCGGCTGCTTTATTCTCACTCATTCTTCCGCGTTGGGGAGATCTTATTGGCCGGCGAAAAGTGATGATCGGCATGGTGGCCGTTACAGCGTTTGGCTCAGTGTTGGCAGCTTTGAGTGTAAACGTGGGCATGCTCTTTGTGGCTCGAGTGATACAAGGCGTTTCAGGCCCGATTGTGCCGATGGCGCTGATTATGCTGCGTGCCCAGCTGCATGACAACAAGAGATACGCTTTCTGGATGGCAGTACTCGCCTCTGTGAACGGTGGCATCGGCGGAGTAGATGCGCTCGCGGGTGGTTGGCTCGCTGATGCTCTCGGATTCCGATCCGTTTTCTGGACAATGGCTGTTGTAGCTGTGATCGCCGTGGTACTCGTGCGCCTTGGTGCTGAAGATACCCGAGCCTCTGAAGGGGAGCCAATGGATTGGCCGGGCTCATTGGCATTGGTGGTTTCACTAGGTACGATTTTGACTGCTTTCAACGAGCTTGGAAAGCTCGGTGCCGCAAATTTCGTGTATGTAGGAATCCTCATCGCTGTGGGCGTTATTGCTTTTATCATCTTCTGGAAGATCGAAACTGCAGCAGCTCACCCGCTGGTGGCTACACATTACATGAAGCAACGGCGCACCTGGGGGCTTTTGCTCACCACCACGCTCATTATGACTGGGGTATTTGCCATTATGAACGGCTTAGTGCCTAACCTCGCCCAATCAGATAACTTTGCTGGCCTCTCCGCAGGCGATGTTTCCTGGACGACGCTCACTCCTTATGCCCTTGCTGGATTGTTGATGGGGCCGATTGCTGGAAAGCTCGCTGGAAAGTTTGGTTATATCACTGTGCTCCGTGCAGGCACCGCTTTAACTATTTTAGGAGTGGGATTTGCGCTGCTAGTGGTGAATAATCCAAATGCCATTATGCTCCTGGTACTTTCACTGTGGGTTGGTATCAGTTATGCGGGTATCACAAACATCATGCTCAACGGGCTTGGTGTGGTGCTCTCCCCGAAAGACAATCCTGGATATCTTCCGGGTATGAATTCCGGAGCCTTCAACATTGGGGCGGGTCTATCGTTTGCTATTTTATTTGCAGTGAATACGGCGGTGGCTGCCAACATGGGTGAAGTGGCTGGCTATAGGGTCTCTATGCTCGTAGGAGCAGCGATAATTGCCTTGGGGCTTTTGAGCTCGTTCCTTATTCCAAAGCCGGAAGAGCTGCCAGATCATATGTAGCAGTGTTGCTCTAAAGTGAAAAGAAGACTCCATAATAAACACGAAGATGTGAAAAGGGATATCAAGGGGGATATCAATATGGCTAGAAAAATTATTCTCGATTGCGATCCGGGGCATGATGATGCCGTAGCGATGATGCTCGCTTACGGGAGCGATGCAATTGATCTGCTCGCCGTCACAACAGTGGGTGGAAACCAAACTCTTGAGAAAGTGACGCGCAATGCTCTGGGCGTAGCCACAAAAATTGGAATGCTCGATGTGCCGATTGCGGCAGGCTGTGCTCGCCCGCTAGTGAAAGCACAGCAAGTGGCGCCAAGTGAGCATGGTGAAAGTGGGCTAGACGGCGTTGTGCTGCCGGAACCGCAGGTGCAATTAGACCCTCGGCACGCTGTAGATCTCATTATCGATACGGTGATGAGCAACGAGCCGGGGAGCATTACTCTCGTTCCAACTGGGCCTTTAACGAACATTGCGATGGCAGTGCGCAAAGAGCCGCGGATCGTGGAACGCGTGCGCGAGGTGGTGCTTATGGGTGGCGGTTATCATACCGGTAATTATTCTCCGGTGGCCGAGTTTAATATCCATGTGGATCCTGAGGCTGCACACATTGTGTTTAACGAGCCGTGGCCAGTGACGATGATCGGGTTGGATCTAACTCATCAGGCGTTGGCCACTGATCAAGTGGCGGCGAAAATTGCGGCTCTAGGTGGGCCCGTCTCAGATTTTGTGCTGGGATTATTCACCTTTTTCCGCAAGGCATACCAAGATTCTCAAGGCTTTGAGTTTCCTCCGGTGCACGATCCGTGCACAATTGCTTATTTGATCGACCCGAGCATTGTGGCCACAATCCCCGCGCCAGTAGATGTGGAGCTTCGCGGAGATCTAACAGCTGGAATGACCGTCACGGATCTGCGAGCTCCAGCTCCTGAGGATTGCCACACTCGAGTGGCCACCAAGCTGGATCGCGAAGGCTTCTGGAATCAGGTGGTGAACGCTATAGAGCAAATCCAAAAGCAGCTAGGAGCATGAAGTAGCTATAAGCGCTAAAATAGCAAATATAAAGGAAGAATGGTGTGTGAGAGCAAGGAGTAAAACCTGCTCTCACACGCCATTGCTGTTGATAATATTAAAAACTCATACAGTAGGGTTCTGTGGTGTGCCTGGGTTCCGGTGAAACAGGGAAGCGATGCCGTTCGCAGCGATGCCAAGCACACTATAGGCGGCGCCATAGATGAGAGCTGATTCGTTAAAGAATAAAAGCATTGGCACCACGAAGCAGAGGATCGGGGAAGCAGAGGATCGGGCAAATAATCCACAGCAGGCTAAATCCTTCTTTTGCCCCGTCCCACGCAGCTAAAAAGATGGTGGTAATAGGAAAAATAATGAACAGCTC
Source organism: Arcanobacterium sp. (assembly GCA_022768785.1). Taxonomy (GTDB): domain Bacteria; phylum Actinomycetota; class Actinomycetes; order Actinomycetales; family Actinomycetaceae; genus Arcanobacterium_A. The sequence continues at coordinate 39,157 of JALELI010000079.1, forward strand.
CGTAATTGCGCCAGCCAATCCGCAATTCCAGGCCGGCAGTGTGCGAGTGAATTCGCCTAGTATGGCTGGCACGGCGAGGAACACAATGAGAAGCGCGGCAATGCGCAGCCAGGTGTTTCGAGTTGTCCATCTCATGCTCGCATTGTGGCATGGATAATTACTCAAAACAATAGAAATGTGGAATTTGCTCCTGGAGGCTTGGAATCAAGTATCTGAGAGTGCAGTGCTTGCCACGGCCAAACTCACCGATTTCTTACGGAGAAAGAAGTGACGTCTATCCTTCTTGAACCACCGTGGGTGCCAGTTGGGGACGATAGGTCTGGCTTGTGGATAAAAGTTTTTGGCTCCGGTGCATTAGTTTGGCCTTTACTACTGCCAAACAGTATTAAGCTTTCTCTAGGGGTGCTATTTATACGATTATTCCGCTCTTCTGCGTCTTTGTTCTGCGCGTTCTTGTTGGTGCTTGTTGCCACTGTGGTTGCTCCGCCGCCAACGGCGCAAGCTAATGTGAGTGCTCCGCTCAGTTTGGCTGTAAATCCGCTAAATTATACCTATTCTGCTCGCCCAGTGATTCCCTCCCTGCCGATGTGCTTTACGTTCAGACGAATAACCCAGATCCCACTAGTTTCCGCCTGGTGGATAGGAACTCGAAATATGCTCAGAGCGGCAAGACACCCACTTATGTGCTTAGTAAGCATATTTACCGTGATGTGAAATACGAAAATGCTGCAACGTACCGGGTGAGGAATGGCTATATTTTTGAACTTTGGAACGGCTATGAATCTGCCGGAGGGGGAATCTCTATCGGTGTGGAATATGGCGTAGGGGGATATTCTGATGGCGGGGCTTTGACAATTCAGGCTAAAAACTCTTCTGGAAAATACACAGACACCCACAAGACTGTGAATGTTTCCGCCATGAAAGATTCTGTTGATTACCTAATCAGCAACTATGGAGGTGCAGGCGGCGATCTATTTACCAAGCTCGATGCAATTCAAAGCAAGCTGGCGCAAATCGCGCTATATCCAACCGCCGTACAAGATTCGAGTAAACCCACGGGGCGGTATCCTTGTTTGCAGGCTCCGCTCCACAACGATCAGAATTATTTCTTAGATAATATTCACGCTGTTTATGAACAAGTTCCCAATAGTCTCCTTTCCACGGCTGCATACCCTTACGTGCTGGATTCTCTCGGATTTCCAGGACTGATGGCATCAGTGGCAAGGCGCCTCGATCCGGCCGTCGAAGTGAAATCCACGTACGCACACTATTTGATTAACATCGCTAAAGGGACTCAAAACAAGTCGTATGGAGGTGCTGGAAATGGGGGCAGCGACCCTGTTTATACTAAGAATATAACGCAGGGCTTCCTGTTTGATGGCACAAGCACAGACATCGGCAGTGGCAATAATCTAAACAAAATTTACGCGTATGTGCTCAATCTGAAGAAGCAGGCCACCGCCGATGCGAAGGCATTGAAGCAGCAGATCAGCGGCTATACCATTGCTCAGACAATAGGAAACGGAGCCTGGCTTGATACGGTGGGAGCGCTTACGTATTTCACCACAGATTATATTATTGATAATAATATTGGTCCTTATGCAAATGCTGTGCGCGACACTTGGGTGGATGGGCGTTATGTAAATGATCGGTTGCGCCTCGAACCTGGCGCAACGTTTGATAAATACCCTACGAGCGGTATCCTGATTCGGAATTACACATATACGGATAAGAACGGAGCGTCCCATACGCGTGATGTGCTGTTCCGGTATCAAAAAGGGACGAAAGACTGGCGAGCGGAGATACTCTACTGGGTAAATAATTCTTTCTACTACTCCGACGAGGTGCTACCTCAGAGTCTTATTCTGACTGCAGCGGAAGTTAAGGCGCTGCAGGTGGATCGCAACACAAAAATTTTGCCAACGAAAGGGTTTTCTTATAACTGCAAAGTGGCACCGGGTACGCCCTTTACTCACCAAGGTGTGACTGGTATTTCGCTGCCGAAAAACCTCACTTTTGTTGCCAACGGCAAACTCGAGGACGTCACCGCCACCGTTTCTCCGAGTAATGCCTACAATAAGGCGGTCGAGTGGACTTCAAGCAACCCAAATGTGGTGGGAATATATTATTCTAATAACAATTCTTCAGGGCAACCTTATGCAGAGATACGGGCGAAATCTGCTGGTACTGCAGTACTAACGGCAACAACAGTGGACGGGCGGTACAAGGCGAGTACAACGATCACCGTCACCACCTCTCCGCAGCCTGCGGCGCGGGTATCCACATCGTATTCGCCTTGGGTTGATGCTGCGAAGTCATGTGCAACGCATCAGGTAGCTCAGACGCGCACAAAGACGGTAACCACCACACCCTACGTGTGGAATTCAACGCAGCACGCATGGGTTCTGGGAAGCGTTGCTAAGAAAGTGACGACGGAGACTCAGATGCGCATGATGAACGCATCTGAAGTAGCGGCATGTAAAGCGCGTTCTTCATATTGCGGGGATCGCATTTGGGGCGCTACGCGTGTGGAAACATCGGTGGCTATCGGTCGGTGCGAATTTCCTCTGGGGGCAAAAACTGCGTATTTGGCATCAATGAGTTCAACTGCTGATGCATTGGCTGCTGGTTCGTTGACGGCTGGGCCGGTGGTGCTGAACCAGAAATCCGGCCTCTCGAATGCTACGCGTGCGTATTTGCTGGAGTTAAAAAAGCAGGGGCTAGAGAAAGTGTTCCTGCTGGGCGGATCGGGCGTATTAGATAATAGTGTGGCGTCTCAGGTGAGTGCTTTAGGTCTGCCTGTAGGTAGGCTTGCTGGCTCTGATCGGTTCGGCACTGCCGTGGCCATTGCTCGCCACCAATTTCCGAATGGTTTTTCGAAAGTATATGTGACGGACGGCATTGGTTCGAATGGTTTAGGTTCGCCTGATGCCGTGGTTGGTAGCGTGCTTACTGGTGGGCCGATCCTGTTTGGTTCGAAGGTTGCGCCGATGACGGCAGATACGCGTAGTTTGGTGGTTGGTAAGGCTACGGTGCAGCTTGGTGGCAATGCGCTCAAGGGTTTCCGTGCCGGCAGCACACTGGCTGGCGCTGATCGGTTTGCTACTGCCACGAAGATAGCGGCCGCAGCGAAGAATAGCGCAACGCGGGATACGGTGTATTTGGCGAACGGGATTGCGTTTGTGGACGCTGTGGCTGGCGGTGAATTGACGGATGGAACGATGCTGCTCACGCAGAAAGACACGCTACCTACTATTACGTGCACATATTTGCATTCCTCGGGCGCGAAGCGTGTGGTGGCTTTAGGGGGTATCGGTGCCGTGAGCCAAAAGGTACTCAGCCAAGCGCGCAGCTGTCTACGGTAAAGAGCCTGCGTTGATCTCGTTGATGTGAAGTCTGAGCTTCGCATCAACTTTCGAAAATAAAGCGGAGCCCGAGTGGTGGAGAACTTCACGCCACCCTCGGGCTCCTAAATGTGTTGCACATTTCCTGCTCAAACAACTTCCTTGACCTCGGAAATGCTCACGCCTGTGGCGTGACATTTCGCTCGGTCTTCGCCATTGTGGAACCAGAGGGGAAGCAATCAAACTCGACGGCTTCCCCTTTATCAAAAGGGTTTTCCGTCGCCCCGTCCAGCACCTCCATCGGAACCTCGCGGTTGTCCTCAGAGTACCACGAGGCCACCACGAGCCTGTCGTCGTGC
>JALELI010000089.1 GCA_022768785.1 Arcanobacterium sp.
GCATTCGCGAGGAAATCCGCGATGGGCGCACAATCCCTGGCGCGGTGGATCACGGTTGGGATCGCGCCAAACGCACGATTATTATCTCTGACTGCGTGAACCTGATCGCCTCAGTGGTGCTCTATGTGCTCACGGTGGGCTCGGTGCGAGGCTTCGCCTTCACACTCGGCATCACTACGGTGCTCGATCTCGTTGTGGTGATGATGTTTACTCACCCGCTTATGGTGGAACTAATGAAAACGAAGTATTTCGGCCAGGGTGGGAAATTCTCTGGGCTGGAAGAGCGCCAGCTGCAGCGCACTCCACTGTATCGTGGCCGCGGCCATGCCTTCTCGGGTGCTCAACGCCCCGATGCGCGCGCTGTAGCTGCTCCTGAGAACGCTACCACTGCGAGCACCACGGATTCGCCAGCGGCCGCTTCTGATTCCGCTGCAGCTAAAGTGGCAGTGCTCGAACGTGAAGCTAACGAAACCCTAGCTCAACGTAAGGCTCGGCTGCGCCGGCAGGCTAAAGCAGAGAATCATCCGGAGGCCAACGCAGCGGCAGCGGGCACTCCAACAGATGGCGATGCCACGAGTGAAGGGAGAGCCTAATGTCTATGTACACAGTGGGGAATGATCTCTATAGTGGGCGGCTCTCGTTCAAAATTATTCAGCATCGCAAGATCTGGTTTGCAATTGCTGGAGCGCTAGTGCTCATTTCGCTTATCTCTTTTGGTGTGAAGAGCCCAAATCTGGGGATTGAATTCCGAGGGGGTTCGCAGTTCACGATTTCCGGCGTCAGCAACCAAAACCAGCAGCCTGCTTATGCAGTGATTGCAAAAGAGGGAAACGATAAAGCTCCGCGTGTGTCATCGCTGGGGTCAAGTGGTATGCGTGTGCAAACCGTGCAGCTCAACAACGATCAGACCGCTGCCGTAAAAGAGGCTCTCGCCCAGGCATACAACGTGCCAGCTAATAAAGTGACCTCTACTTTCGTGGGGCCGAGCTGGGGCGCGGATATTATGAACAAGGCAATTCGAGCCATGATCGTCTTTATGGTGGCCGTCTCTGCCGTGCTCATTATCTATTTCCGCTCTTGGACGATCGCTGTGGGCGCGACTGGCGCGCTCTTGCATGATTTTGTGGTGACCCTCGGAATCTATTGGATTCTTGGCCTGGAGATCACTCCTGCCACGATCATCGGCATTCTCACGATTATGGGCTACTCTCTGTACGACACCGTGGTGGTGTTTGACAAAGTGCGGGAAAACACTCAGCAGCTCAATAAACAGCTGCGCTACACCTATGAAGAATCAGCCAACCTCGCCATTAACCAAACGCTTATTCGCTCGCTGAACACCTCGATAACGGGATTGTTCCCAGTGATGAGCGTGCTGGTGATTGGTGTGTGGCTCTTCGGAGCAGACACACTCCGCGATCTGGCGTTGGTGATGTTTGTGGGAATGCTGCTCTCCACGATTTCATCGATCTTTATTGCTGCGCCATTGGCCGTTACACTCGGTATGCGCCGGCCGGATATCAAAGCACACACAGAGCATGTGCGCACGGTGCGAGCTGCGGTTTCTAACGATGTGGACGCCGCCTCATTGAGCAAAGAAGATTCCGATATGCTCAGCTATATGCCTGAAGGTGAGCGCCAAGCGGGCAGCCATCTAGGTGTGAAAGCGCAGCCTAAGCGCAAGAGGAGGAATAAGTGATGAGCGCTGGCGGTCTGTTTCCCGATGATGTGGTGAAACTTGTTGAATCGCACGTTCGCGAAGTGAGCGATTTCCCGGCGCCGGGAGTGCTCTTCCGTGATATCACGCCGCTCATCGCTGATGGGCACGCATTTTCGGAGTTAGTGCGAATCCTCGCAGATCGCTATGCTGGCCGAGTTGATGCAGTGGCGGGCCTTGAATCGCGAGGTTTTATTCTCGGAGCTCCACTTGCTATTGCACTAGGGGTGGGAATGCTAACGGTGCGCAAAGCGGGCCGTTTGCCTGGCCCAGTGGTGGGAGTTAATTACGATCTTGAGTATGGCTCGGCTCGTATGGAGCTGCAGCCGTTCACGGTGAAAGACGGCACTCGAGTGCTGGTGATTGACGACGTGCTCGCCACGGGTGGCACGGCAGGTGCAGCTTTTGATCTCATTCGGCAGGCCGGAGGAGAGCCGTCCGCGCTGTGTGTGCTGCTTGAACTCGCTGAGCTCGGTGGGCGCCAACGGCTTGGAAATTCGATTCCAATCGACGCCGTGCTCACATACTGAGGCGTGCGGTAGTTGGCTCGGGCATGCATACCTAAGCAGGCGTGCATGCCCGAGCAGCATAAGTGGTAGTTGCGGGATCGTAGCTTGCCGCAATGCACTTGACGAATCGGGGGGGGGGCACAGCGTAGGAGGCTAGCTTCGCACACAGTTCTCATGAATGTGCCTGCTCAGCAATTTCTACTCATAAGCCGTATAATGCCTGCATGGTAGGCACAGGGAAAGTTCGTAAACACCGCAGCTTGTTTGGTACTCAGCGTGCCGAGCAAGGATCGCCGGCACCTCAGTATCCAGAAATTTTAGCGCCGATTATGAAGGCGATAGCTGGCCGAGATGTAGATGCTGAGCGGCTTGTGAAAGCCTTTAACGTGGCTAATACGTGCCACGAGGGGCAAAAGCGCAAGAGTGGTGAGCCCTATATCACGCACCCAGTGGCAGTGTGCACGATTCTCGCTGAGCTTGGAATGGACGAAGACACCCTCGTGGCAGCACTTTTGCACGATACTGTGGAGGATACCGGTTATACGCTCAAACAGCTCACTAAAGATTTTGGCGAGACGATCGCGCTTTTAGTAGACGGCGTCACCAAACTCGACAAAGTTGAATACGGCGAGGCTGCACAGGCCGAAACAGTGCGCAAAATGGTGATCGCTATGGCGAAAGATATCCGAGTGCTGTTGATCAAACTGGGAGACCGCTTACACAATGCCCGCACATGGGGATTCGTGGAGGCAAAATCGGCACAGAATAAGGCTCGAGAGACGCTTGAAATTTATGCTCCGCTAGCGCATCGCCTCGGTATGAACTCGATTAAATGGGAGCTGGAAGATCTTTCGTTCCGCACCCTCTATCCAGCGGTGTATGCCGAAATTGAGCGAATGGTCACTGAGCGTAGCCCAGAACGCGAAGCGTATATCGAACAGATGAAAGCGATCCTAGAACGGGAGCTGAGTGCGGCACACGTTTCCTGCACCATCACCGGGCGGCCCAAACACTATTATTCGATTTATCAAAAGATGATTTTGCGGGGGCGCGATTTTGAGGATATTTACGATCTCATTGGCCTGCGAGTGCTGGTAGATGAAATGCAGGATTGCTACACCGCGCTCGGAGTGGTGAACTCAGTGTTCACTCCTATTCAAGGCCGGATCAAAGATTATATTGCTGCGCCTAAATTTAACCTCTACCAATCGATTCACACTACTGTGATTGGCCCAGGGGAGAAAACGGTAGAGGTGCAGATTCGCACGTTTGAAATGCATCGACGCGCCGAATACGGCGTGGCCGCGCATTGGCGCTATAAGGAAAACCCGAACCAAACCAAGGGGTTGGTCGCCACCAGTTCGGAAGATACTCAGCTAGAGTGGCTTCGCCAGCTCGTGGATTGGCAGCGCGAAACCGCTGATCCAGCGGAGTTTCTCGATTCGTTGCGCTATGAAATGAGCGGTGATCAGGTGTATGTATTCACTCCTGCTGGAGAAGTGATGGAGCTTCCTAGCGGTTCTACACCTGTGGATTTCGCCTATGCTGTGCACACTGAGGTAGGGCATCGAACGGTAGGCGCAAAAGTAAACGATAAGCTAGTGACGCTGGATCATCTGCTGGAATCTGGAGACACGGTGGAAATCATCACCTCGAAAGGCGATGATGCTGGCCCCTCACAAGGGTGGTTGGAGTTTGTGGCCACCCCACGGGCACGTGCCAAGATCAAACAGTGGTTTAAGCGGAGCCGCAAAGAAGAGGCTATTGAAGCGGGGAAAGAAAAACTCGCCAAAGCGATTCGGCGGAAAAACGAACCTGTGCAGCGCCTGATGAGCCACGATACGCTCGGAGCAGTGGCTCACGATCTACAGCTTGCAGATATCTCAGAGCTCTATCACTCTGTGGGTGAGGGGTCAATCTCCGCGGAAACAGTGGTGCGCCAGATTATTTCATCGCAGGGCGGAAATCTCAGTGTGGAAGAGACGATGGCAGAGGCCGTCACTCCCACACGCATTCAGCATCGCCGCGAAGGGAATCTGAGCTCTGCTGTGGTGGTGGGCGATATCGATGACGCCGATGTGCTGGTGAAGCTCGCAAAGTGCTGCACACCAGTGCCTCCAGATGCGATTGTGGGCTTTGTGACGCGCGGCAAAGGAATCTCCGTGCACCGTGCTGATTGCCCAAATGTGGAATCATTGCGCCGGCAGCCAGAGCGGTTTATTGATATCGCTTGGGATAATGCTCCCGAGGGGATTTTCCTGGTGCAGGTGCAGATTGAAGCGCTCGATCGCCGGGGGCTGTTGGCAGATATTTCCCGAGTGTTGTCAGATAATGGCGTAAACATGCTCTCTGGCTCTATTAACACGAGTTCTGAGCGAGTGGCGCACTCCACCTTTACGTTTGAAATGGCCGAGCCACATCTGCTCAAGCATGTGCTCCGTGAACTGCGCAAGATCGAGGGGGTCTACGACGCCTATCGAGTGGTGGCTGGCAAGAAAGATGGGCTGCAGCGAGTGCCCACGTTGTAGCAGCCGTTATAGCAGCGAGGAGAGAAAATCTCGGGCTGCTCAGCGCTGGCCAGCGGGCTAACTCTCTCGAGTTGACCTCTGCTGTAGCACGTTCTCGCCCAGCGTCTGCGCGAGCTGGGCGAGGGCCTCTCGCACGGTGCGAATTCCGCGGGCCACGCGCATACGCCCTGCACACTCCTGCACAGCTGCGATATCCAGGGCGGGATATTCACGTAGGAGCGAGAGCAGATAGGGAATCCCTGTGGTGATATCGCGCAAGAGTAGATCCACAGCAGTGCGCTCTGCAGTAGTGAAGCGTTGGCCACCTGCATGAGTGCAATCAGCAGCTGGAATAGAGCTTCTGCGGGCCTGGCCATGCTTGTTGTTCGCATGGTCGGCGAGCGCGAGGCCGCGAGCTAGTGCTGGGGTAGCTTGGCCGGTGTGGATCCATAGTGCCGTTTCATGGGTGGCCACGGCATCGCCAGCCACAATGCTGTGAATTGCGTACCCGCGCAGCGTGGCACTAGTGCACCAGCGCGCGGGCACAAAATACTGTTTAGCTATCTCCGCTCCGATGTAAGGAGCATTGGCAAACTCATTGCGATCTGCGAGCGCTGTAGCGGTGAAGAGAAGATCCACAGAGCCCTCCCAAGATCGAATATCACAGCAAAACTCACAGTGCACTAGCCGAAGCAGTTTAATTAGCTGCTAGCGCGATCAGTCTTTGAGCACTTCCGCGAGCCATGCCTGCCGCGCCGCGAGAGCTTCCTCAAATTCTTGCACCTTAGCAGCGTCGCCAGCCGCCTGGGCTTGAGCAATTTGCTCTTGTAACTCTGCGATGAGGGTTTCCAGCTGAGCGGCCATGCCATTAGAGCGCTTCTCCTTTTCAGGATCGCTCTTTTGCCACGCCGCCTGATCGGCGTCTCGAATCGCTCGCTCAATCTCGCGCAGGCGCCCTTCCGTGCGATTGACATCGGCACGGGGCACCCGGCCAATAGCGTCCCATTCTTCTCCGATAGCGCGGATAGCTTCTTTCGCCTGCGCCACATCGGAGATAGGGAGCAGCGCCTCAGCCTTTTCGAGCAGCGCTAATTTGGCTTCGAGATTTGCTGAGTATTCTTCGTCAATCGAAGCGTTATAAGCATTGCGAGCGTCGAAAAACACTTGCTGAGCTGCGCGGAAACGCGCCCAGAGCTTATCATCATCTTTTTTGGTGGAGCGGCCAGCGCGTTTCCACTCGTCCATCAGTTGCCGATAAGCAGCTGACGTGCTTCCCCAATCGGTGGAATTTTGGATCTTCTCAGCCTCAGCAATAATCGCCTCTTTGCGAGCAATTGTGGCTTTGTGCTGGGTTTCCAACTCAGAAAAATGTTGCCGGCGGTGGCGATCAAACTGTGTGCGCGCGGTAGAGAAACGCTTCCACAGAGCCTCTTCGGCACTGCGATCAATGCGGGCACCATGCCGCTGCGCATACTTCCACTGATCGAGTAGCTCAGTAAACTTTTGGTGAGAATCGCGCCAGTGAGTTTTAGCGGGGTCTTGAGCGCAGATTGCCTCAGCTTCCTCCACAATGCTCGTGCGCTCTGCCAGCGCTTTTTCTTTTGCAGCGGCGCGTTCTTGAGCTACTTCTTGTTCACGCTCTTCCACACGTGAATTGAGCGCAGCTGTGCGTTCGCGCAGCGATGCCACATCGCCAATCACTGCGGGCTCGACGAGCTGCTCACGCAGTGCATTCAGAGATTTTTTCGCCTCTTCGGGAGAGATAGTGGCGATACGTGATTCGAGCAAGGCCACCTGGGCGCTGAGATCTAAGAAACGCCGCACGTAGAGCATCAAGGCATCTTTTTCAGTGCCTCCGGCAGCGTATTGCCCCACTATGCGCTCTGGTTCGTCGCCTGATGAGCGCAGCCACACGTTTCCGGCGTCGTCTACGCGGCCCCACGCCGCAGCTTGAGCAGCAGCTGCTTCGTCGATAGTGGGCTGTGGCGCGATAGCTGCCGGCTGTGGTGCGGCATGGTGTGGCTTGGGAATGGGATGTGGCAATGGGCGGGGTGGCTGTGCTGTCATAGTTAGGCTCCTTTAGACGGGGTAGGCGCAATGCCTCACCGTTCTCGTGTGAACATGTGAAGTCTACTCGCATTTATAGCTTCCAAGCACACCGCTACCGGTTCAGGTAGCGTAGGAGCATGATTATTAGTCAATGCTCACAAACATTTTTTGAAGCTAATTGCTACGTGATTGCTGCGGAGGCTGGCTCTGAGGCACTTGTGGTGGATCCTGGGGCGGGGGCTGCCGCGTGGGTTCCAGGTGAATTAGCCCGGCTTGGGTGCACTGTGGGGGCGGTGCTTCTCACTCACGGCCACGCGGATCACCTTTGGGATTCGGCAGTCGTGGCAGGTGATGCCCCTGTGTATCTCGCTGGGCCGGATTTTTATCGCGCAGACGATCCGCTAGCTCAGTTAAATATGCCTGGCGTTGCACTGGGATTTAAGCGTATGGGGGCGAGCGAGCAGTGGGTGCGTCCGAAGGGGCTCACTCGGCTGCCGCATGAGATTTTTTCGCAGACAGTGGAGCTAGTGCCGAATATCCCCATGCGTGCAGTGGCCACTCCGGGGCATACCGAAGGTTCCGCAGTGTTCTTATTCGCTGGAGCAGTGCGCGAGGCCTTTGCTGAGGCTCTGATAACAGACGAAGAACGCTCCTACATGTTCAGTGGCGATGTGCTATTTGCTGGGAGTGTGGGGCGCACCGATCTGCCGGGTGGGGATCAGCGTGAGATGGAGGCTTCGCTGCGTTTTCTTGTGAATGTGATTAAGCCGGATACGTTCGTGCTGCCTGGGCATGGAGCACCCACCACGATGTTTCATGAAACTCGGCACAATCAGTATGTGCACGCCGCTATGAGCTAGCGAGATCCAGCACAGAGCTATTTCTCAATATTCGCGCTGAAGTGGGAGAATAGGTACATGGTAAAAATTGCACCACTTTCTGGTTTCCCTGAATGGCTTCCTGAAGGCCGTATCGTAGAGCAAACTGTGCTCGATACGCTGCGCTCCACATTTGAGCTGCATGGGTTTTCGGGCATTGAAACCCGCGCTGTGGAGCCAGTGAGCCAGCTGCTGAGCAAGGGGGAAACGAGCAAAGAAATCTATTTGCTCGAACGCCTCCAGGCGCGTGACGATGGCAAAGCGAAAAACGAAGCACAGCTCGGCCTGCACTTCGATCTTACCGTGCCACTGGCTCGCTATGTGCTAGAGCATGCAGGGCATTTGGATTTTCCGTTCCGCCGCTACCAGATTCAAAAAGTGTGGCGCGGTGAAAGGCCACAAGATGGCCGTTTCCGGGAATTCATTCAAGCTGATGTAGATGTGGTAGGGCAAGGCGCTCTCGCTTTTCATCACGAAATCGAGCTGCCGCTCGTGATGGTTGATGCGCTGGCTCGACTGCCGATCCCACGGGTGATTATCCGCGCATCAAACCGCAAAGTAGCCCAAGGGTTCTACGAAGCGATTGGAATTGACGATGTAGAAGAGGCGCTCCGAATCCTTGACAAACTCGATAAAGTAGGGCCACAGGCGATCGTTGAGATGCTCCGTGAAGGGGTACACGCCACTGATGAGCAGGCACGTTTGGCGTTGGAGCTCGCCTCGATCACCGGCACTGATGCGAGTTTCGCGGATCGGGTGCTCGCTCTCGGCTATCGATCGGAACTGCTGGAGCAGGGGCTCGAAGAGCTTGTGAACCTTGTGGAGGGCGCCAATGAGCTGATTCCGGGATCGCTCACAGCCGATCTCAAAATTGCTCGCGGGCTAGATTATTACACTGGTTCTGTGTATGAGAGCACTCTGATCGGGCACGAAGATCTCGGCTCGGTTTGCTCTGGTGGCCGCTATGATTCGCTCGTATCTGATGGAAAGCGCACCTATCCTGGAGTGGGGCTGTCGATCGGAGTGTCTCGCATTTTAGCGCGTGTGATTGGCGGCGGATTGGTGAAGCCCAGCCGCAAAGTGCCTACGGCAGTGCTGGTGACTGTGAATGACGAAGGGGAGCGGCGGCATGCGGAAAAAACTGCATACCAGTTGCGAGCTCGAGGAATTCCCACAGAAGTGAGCCCCAATAGCGCCAAATTTGGCAAGCAAATTAAGTACGCTGATAAGCGAGGGATCCCTTTCGTCTGGTTTACCACCGAGGCTGGGGAACAAGTGAAAGACATTCGCTCTGGGGAACAGCTCAGCGCCGACCCAACGCAGTGGGCTCCGCCAGCGCTGGATCTTCACCCGAGCTTATGTGCCCAAGGGAGCGACGCCGAGTAGAGCTCAATAGGCGTTGAAGTGAATGCGCGAAGAGCAGCTCGGCACAGCGCATAGTGGCCGCGATAGGAGCGTGGCCAGCAGAGGAGATGCGAGACAATGCGTGGGAAAGATACTGCAGTGCAGCAGCGCTCCGTGATACGGGCGCTTGAGCAGTTGCAGGCGGCACTAGCACAGGTGCATTTCCCCTTTGAACTGCCTACTGGTGAAAGCGGAGCGGCGGCAGTTCAGCGCGTATCCCAGCAGCTGGCTAACTACGTGATTCCACGCTTCGCGGCCCTCGATGCCCCGTTACTCGCAGTGGTGGGTGGCAGCACCGGCGCGGGAAAATCCACACTTGTGAATTCGTTGGTGGGCCACGTGGTTGCAAAAGCTTCTGCAATTCGCCCCACTACTCGCCGTCCCACTCTTGTGTATGCGCCAAGCGATGAGCAGTGGTTTGACAGCACGCGAGTTTTACCGCACGTAGCGCGTGTAAAATTTCATGGCGCTCCGGCGCACACTGCTCATGAGCAGGAAGCTGAGACGCCACACACTCTAGTACCCGCGGCGGCCGGAGGAGCTACTGAGCAGAGCGCGCCAATCACTGATGTGGCATTGGCACCATGCGCTGCACTGCCCGGCGGCCTAGCACTTCTCGATTCTCCAGATATTGATTCAGTGGTGCGAGAGAATCGAGAATTTGCTGCGGAGCTCCTTGATGCAGCAGATCTGTGGATTTTTGTGACCACCGCTGCTCGCTATGCCGATGCAGTGCCATGGAGTATGCTGCGGGAGGCGGTTCAACGCAATGTGGTGAGTGCCGTCGTTCTCAATCGTGTGCCGCCACAGGCGCAGGCGGAGGTGAGCGCCGATCTGCGAGCGAAACTCACTGAGCGCGGGCTAGGCGATGCTCCGTTGTTTACGATCCCTGAGATGCCGCTCGACGCGGAAGGCTTTATCCCCGCCGCTGTTCTCGCTCCACTGCACGCATGGCTAGCCGAACTGGGAGCAGATACCGCGGCGCGCACTGCGGTGGCACAAACCACTTTAGCGGGCACGGTACATTCACTAGTGAATGATCAAGAAGCGGTGTTGGTTCCTTACACTGAGCAGGTTGAGGTGGCAACTCGCCTCGGTGCAATCCGGCGAGAACGCTTTGAGCGCGCAGTAGACGCCATTGAACAACAGGTGGGCAATGGAACATTGCTCACGGGTGAATTGCTCGCTCGCTGGCAAGACGTTCTAGGCACAGGTGAGTGGAGCCGTAAGCTTGAGCGGGGAGTTTCGCGGCTTCGAGATCGTATCGTGGGATTTGTGAGCGGGCGGCCCGCCGAAAGTGTGCAACAGGCGCAAGTTGCCATAGCGCAGAGTGTGCGCACTCTAGTGGCGCAGGAGCTGAGTGCTGCAGCCCTCGATGTGCTGAGCACCTGGGAGCATACAGCTGGAACGAGTGCTGTGGTGGCAGCGGCTGAACGGCAGCTTCGCAACGATGCTGAACGTGAACGGGCAGTAGCTATGTTGGTGCAGCAATGGGAAGAGGAACTCCTGGAAATGGTGCGTACCCAGGGCCCCTCCAAAAAGGCGCTGGCGCGCACTTTGTCGTTTGGGGTGAATGCTCTCGGGGTGGCGTTGATGATCGTGGTGTTTGCGAACACTGGTGGGCTCGTGGGAGGCGAGATAGCTGTGGCGGGTGGCACGGCTGTGGTGGCACAGAAAGTGCTCGAAGCAGTGTTTGGAGATAGCGCTATCCTGCGCATGGCGGCGCGTGCGAAAGCAGATCTGATACACCGCGTGCGCAGAGAAGGGCAGCGAGAGCAGCTCCCATTTGTCGAAGCTGAGAATGGGGCCGCGGTGTCTGCTGAAGTTGTGCTGGAGCTAGAGCATGCGTATCGGGATCTCGCGCATGCTGTGAAAGCAGGAGCTGATGGCAGTCGATATTGAGCAAGGGGTAGATGCCCTTGAAAAGGCACTGGTACTAAGTGCGCAGTATTGCGATGCGCCAGAGCGGGAGCGCGCACATGAAGTGCTGTTGCATGTGGGGGAGCGAGCCCGTTTCGGGATTGAAACTACGGTGGTGGCGTTTGCCGGTGGCACCGGAGCTGGAAAATCTTCGCTTATGAATGCGCTGCTCGACGGGAATTATGCACGGGTGGCAGCTACTCGGCCCACCACCCGTGTGGCGCAGGCTGTGAGCTCGGCTCCCGCGCCAGAGTTGCTGGATTATCTCGCTGTGCCCGAACGGGTGGTAGCCCCAGGGTTGGTGGAGATGTTTACAGGTTTGAAAACGCGCGGAAAGCACGCGCGGGCGCGCAAAATCGTAGTGCTAGACCTGCCGGATATTGATTCGGAAGTGGAAGAAAATCGAATTATTGCGCAACGTTTGGTACAGCGTGTAGACGTTCTCATCTGGGTGCTCGATCCACAAAAATATGCTGACGCCATTGTGCATGAGCAGTATCTGCGCACGATGCGTTCAGTGGCGGGCTCTGCACTGGTAGTGCTCAATCAGATTGATCTAGTTCCTGCCGCGCAGCGGGAGAGTGTGGTGGCTGATGTGCAGCGGCTTTTGCAAGCAGATAGTTTTACCGCAGAGGTGGAGACGACATCTGCGCTCACTGGGGAAGGAATCGAACGGATCCGCGCCCGCTTAAATTCGCTTGTGAAAGCCAAATCCGCGATGGCACAGCGGTTGGCGGGAGAGATTCGAGGAGCGGCAGAGGCGTTGCGCGCTGCCACAGTGCGTGACGGCGGTGGCGAACCTGCCAGCGGCACTCCGAGCCCCACAGCTATGAGTGCCGCGCTCGCCCAGGCTGTGGGCGTCGAGGCGGTGGCCCGGGCAGCTCGAGATTCCTATCAGATCCGTGGGCAGCGAGCTACGAGCTGGCCAGTGCTGCGCGGTGTGCACAGCAGGAGAGTGGATCCTCTGGCACAGCGGCATCTAGCTGGTGCGGCACTTCCTGAGGCTGGCACAGAGCTGCTGCTAGGCGGTGTGGTGCCAGCGCAGGGATCTTCCACAGCTGCGGGGCGGGCTGCAGTGAGCACGTATGTGCGCGCCGCTACTGCGCAGCTGCCGCATGCGTGGGCCGTGCACGTGCGTGCCCACATGGCCACCGGAGCAGCAGATTTTTTTGCTGGAGCGCAGTCGCTGTTCCAAGAAATGCCAGTGGCATATCGACGCCGTCCACTGTGGTGGACTACGGCGAACCTTGTGCAATGGCTAGCACTGATGGCGGCAGTGCTCGGGGGCGTGTGGCTTATATTGTGGAATCTTGCTGGGTTTTTCCAGTTCGCATGGCCTGTTCCACCCGCGTGGGGAGTGGCGTCATTGCCGGTTGTACTGTTAGCAGGTGGGTTGTTGGCAGGGTGGGGGCTTGCTGTGCTCTGCGTACCACTTGTGAACTGTGGTGCGCGGCGCACGCAGCACCGAGTGCAACGGGCACTGGAACGCACTGTGGAGAAACGGGTGCAAGCGGTGATTGTTGAGCCGCTGGTGGCACACCTTGAGCGCTATCGTGAATTTTGGAAAGCTCTGGAGCGGGCGAGCCACACAGCTTAACGCTCCGCTGCAGTATGTATGCAGGGCCGGTGCACGTACGGTCTGCACAAGCGAAGCCTCCCCGCGGCGAGCACTCTCAGAATGGCGAATATGAGCCAGCAAAAATTATTGACGCTTTTTCCCGCGGCTGCGAGCACTCTGGCTAATGTTAGTGGCGCCGTATTTGGGTGCGAGTGCCCACCCAAATACTCACGGCAGCGAGCACACACTGGAAGGCAATTGTGGCGGCAAAAGCGCCAGGGCCGAGGCGATAGGTGAGGGCAAACACAATGCCGCCGTAAGCCACAAAGAGCGCGGCGCCCAGAGTATCGGCCACTGTGAGTGCTGAAGAGACTTCACCGTGCCGCGTTGGTTCGGTGAGTGCCAAGGCATGAACGGCTGCAGCGGGGAATGCGAGCCCTAGCCCAACCCCGGAAATGAGCCACCCGAGGAATACGAACCACGCCGAAAATCCAGGGAGCAATGCCAGCAACGTGATGAGCATACCGATGAGCTGTAGGGTGGGGCCGAGCACGAAGAGCACAGCTCGTTTGTTAGTATCTGTGATTTTCCCTTGAATCCACGCCCCCACAGCCCACATCACCGAGCTGATAGTGAGAATGAGGCCAGCTTGGGTGGCACTCCAGTGGTGCACCGTTTTCAGCATGAGCAAGAGGTAGAGCTCAGTGGCGACGAGTGTGCCATTGATGAGAATTCGCAGCGCAACCGTGGCCGGCACTCCGCGGCGCACCGCAAAAGTGCCCGCAGGAAGCATTGCGCGAGCAGCGAAAAAGAGCACTACTGAAAGGCCGCATGTGGCGATGAGCATTGGCGCCCCAATGTGCTCTGGCTCGGCGCCGGAAAGCACTTGCAGCACCCCAATGAGCACGCCGCTGAGCAGTGAGCTCACCCACAGAGTACGCCCGAAGCGGAGCGGCCGCACCGAATGTATCTGAGGAAGCTGGCGCATTTGGCGCATGGCAATGGGCGCCATAAGGATAAGCAGCACTGGGCAGATAGCGAACACCATGCGCCAATGCACGTATTCTACAAGCGCTCCTGCGAGCGAAGGCCCCACGAGTGAAGGCACCACCCAAGCCATCGAAAGGGCGGCGAAAAACTCTGGCTGTTTCGACGGCTTAATAAAGGCGCCAATCATCACGTAGAGTGGCACAATTAACAAACCTGCGCC
>JALELI010000110.1 GCA_022768785.1 Arcanobacterium sp.
AGAAAATCAGGGCGGGAAACAGCATCACCGCGCGCAGAGCGTTGGCGTCTTCGCGGGTGCGCGCTCGAGTGGGCGCGGTGCTATGGGTGGACGATGCTGGTGCAGTGGTGTGGTTAGCGCCAATTTTTTTCATAGGTGCTATTAAACCACTGAGTACGATAAGTACAGTACTCGAGTAGTGAAGCGCTATGAGGCTGAGGGCGCTCAGAAAAAGCAGCTTAGAGCTCAATTCGCTCACTGATTGAGGTGGTGCAGAGATCCGTATCGGCGCACAAACACTCGCGGGGTGAGAATTGTGACAGCTCTCTGGTGCAGCTGGGTGAAATTACATGTGCGGGTGAGGATTACGGCTGCTTCAGCTGTGATTGCTGCCACGTATACGGCGGCTGCGCTCGGGTTTTTGAATTGGTAACGCTGGGCGTAAAGGTGCAGTAGATGGTGTGGAGCGGAGGCGCGATCATAGTTCGCATTTTTGAAAAAATCTTGGATAGCCGATAAACGATTGGGCCAGAGCATGTGGACGGTGGCGTGTACGGCGCTGATTGTGGCTTCTGCGATCACGAGTTGGTGTGGGAAACGGGAGCAGATTTGAAATACCTCTTGGGATTCTGCAGAGGGAATTGCCACAGCAGCCAGAATAGTGCTGGCATCTATCATAATCTTCATCTGGCTTTCCTCAGCAGTGCGGAGGAAAGCGATTGCAGATTGAGGTAGTAGATTGTGCTCTGCGGATAGCGCGGTTGAGTTGTTCGGGGCGGCTGATATGTGCGGATTGAGCTGCAGGGGCGAGAGCTTGTTGCGCCTCATAGAGAGCCGCGAGCGTGGCACCGCAGATCACCACGTTGCCGGTGGAATCAAGTAGAAAGTACACGGCGTCTCCGGCTGCCAAACCTAACTCGTGACGTATATGCACAGGTATAGTGATCTGCCCTTTGGCACTCATGTGGGTGGAGCCAATAACGGAATGCACGGCCTTCCTTTCTCGCTTCGTTGCGTCAGGGAGGGAAAATGGTGGAGTTTCTGGCGTGCTCAGTACCAAGGGATACTCTCCCCATTTGCTGATGCCGCGCCAGGGAGTTTCTCGGCGCACTTAGTACCAAGAATAACGCGCGCCTGGGCAGAATAACCGCTATTTATTATTAAATAGCGATTTATCAATAAATTTGCGATTTGATCAATCTCTCGGTGATGTATTCGGGAGAGCTACAGTGGTGTATGTGTGATCTGGAAGTTGATCTCTGCTGGGAAAGTGATTGTGGCTGAGACAGTGCTTGCGGCCGAATAAGCTATTCAGCCGGCGTGATTGCCACAGCGGGGTATGGTGTATAAATACGTGCGAGAGTTCACGTGCGAGGAGGCATGATGGAAAAGACGGCGCTAATAACGGGTGCATCAAGTGGAATTGGAGCGGCCACCGTGCGGGCTCTTGTGGGGGCTGGCTACCGGGTGATAGCTACGGCGCGGAGGGAAGATCGACTGCGAAAGTTAGCGCAGGAAACCGGGTGCACATACGTGCCAGCAGATCTCAGCTCACCAGAGGGAGTGCAAACTGTGGCTGATTACGTGCACAATCACGGTGGAATTGATGTGCTTGTGAACAACGCTGGTGGAGCTATCGGTGTAGATCCTGTGGCAGATGGAAAACTCGATGAATGGCGGCGAATGTATGAAGTGAATGTGATTGCCACCTTGGCGCTCACTCAGGCATTGTTGCCGCAGTTACGGCAGCGAGGTGGAGATATCGTGTTCATGCTCTCCACGGCGGCAATCGGCACATATCCGGGAGGTGCTGGATACGTGGCTGCTAAACATGCAGAACGGCAAATTCCAGATACTCTACGCTTAGAGCTAGTGGGAGAGCCGGTACGCATTATCGAGATTGAACCGGGAATGGTGAAAACTGAAGAATTCTCGCTGAACAGGTATCACGGAGATGCGGATAAAGCTGCGGCAGTGTATGCCGGGGTAGAGCAGCCACTAGTGGCTGAAGATATTGCAGAAGCGGTGCGGTGGGCAGTGCAGTTGCCGGCACACGTGAATATTGATTCGATGGTGATCCGCCCGGTAGCGCAAGCGAGCAACACGTTGGTGGCGCGCACACGTGAGTGAGCTCGTTGTATGCTGGCGCGGCAGCTCGGCACGCGGGGAGCTGCCGCGCAGCGTATGCCGAAGAGTTTTGCGATAATAGCCTTATGAGTGCTCACGTGAAAATTGCGTTTTTTGATATCGATGGCACAATGATCGATATCCACACAAAAAGGCCAACAAAAACGATGCTTGCTACGCTTCGTCAGCTGCAGGAAAATGGTGTGGCGATTGTGATTGCAACTGGCCGTGCGGCGTCAATTGTGCCGAAATTTTCAGGTGTGGCTTTTGATTCGTATCTCACTTTTAACGGATCGTATTGCTTTATGCCAGATGGAGACGTGATCTTCTCTAATCCGATCCCCACTCGTGCAGTGCAGCGAGTGATTGCAAATGCCACCGCGATTGGGCGACCGGTGAGCATTGCCACTGCTCAACGCGTGGTGGCTAACGGAATAGATCCTGATTTGGCAGATTTTTTTGCGATAGGCCAAGTAGACGTGCCTGTGGTGGATAATCTTGATGAAATTGTAGAAAGTGAGCCGGTGTATCAGCTCCAACTGGGCGGGAGTGCCGAGGAGTATGAGGCTTTTGTGACGGGAGTGCCAGAGGCAAAAGTGGTGGCGTGGTGGGATCGCGCCGCAGATGTGATTCCCTCCAACGGTGGGAAAGGCAGAGGAGTGCTCGCAGTGCTTGAGGCTTACGGCTTGAGCCCTGCTGATGCGATAGCTTTTGGAGACGGGCGCAACGATATTGAAATGCTGCAAACCGTGGGGTGGGGCGTGGCAATGGGAAATGCGAAGCAAATTGTGAAAGATGCAGCAGATGATGTGTGCGGGGCAGTGGCGGACGACGGAATCTACCATTACCTGCGCGAACATGGAGTGCTCTGAAGCAGGTGTTGCTCAGCGCGGTGAGCACACGATACGAGCTCGAATACAGCCCGTGTGCACTCCTGCGTTACACTATCTGCAGTGGTGTTGATCCGGCTATCACCGGGGAGCCTCCGGAAGAACGGCTGTGTGCAGCTCATTAGAACCGGAAGATTCAGCTCCGTAAGAGCTCAAACGTAGCGGCTGTTGCGATGCACCTCAAAAGGTGTGGTGCGGCAGCTTGCGAGGTGGTACCGCGGATCGCGTGGTGGTTGAAATAACGCTACACGTCGTCCTCGCCGAACACTGAGGAAAATTCTTAGTGTGAATATCAGGCAGAGGAGAATGATGAGCAATCAGTTGCCAGAGGAACACGCCGCCCGCTACCCGTTGCACCGCGAAGATGATGGCGTGATGGCATCTCCCCAATTGCCAGCTCTCGAAGAAGATGTTTTGGCTTTTTGGGCGAAAGACCACACGTTTGAGGCGTCTGTGGAGCAGCGCAAGCCAGGCGCAGATGGTGCTAATGAGTTCGTATTTTACGACGGCCCGCCTTTTGCCAATGGTCTACCGCACTATGGCCACCTGCTCACTGGCTATGTGAAAGATGTGGTGGCGCGATTCCAAACTCAATTGGGGCATCGCGTGGAGCGGGTGTTCGGTTGGGATACTCATGGCTTACCAGCTGAGCTGGAAGCTGAGCGGATTTTAGGGATCAGCGATAAATCACAAATTGAGGAAATGGGCATCGAAAAGTTCAACGATGCCTGCAAAGAATCGGTGATGACCTACGCCGATGAGTGGAAAGAATATGTGAACCGCCAAGCGCGCTGGGTGGATTTCAAGCATGACTACCGCACGTATTACCCCACATTTATGGAATCTGTGATTTGGGCGTTTAAGCAGCTCTACGACAAAGGCCTCGCCTATGAGGGATACCGAGTGTTGCCGTATTGCTGGCATGATGGCACGCCGCTCTCCAACCACGAGTTGCGCATGGACGACGACGTATACCAAGATCGCACAGATCAGACGGTGACGGTGGGGCTGCGGCTGGAGACTGGCGAACTGGCTTTGATCTGGACGACTACTCCCTGGACCTTACCGGCCAACCTCGCGGTGGCTGTGGGGCCAGATATCGATTATGTGCGGGTGACACCGAGTGAAGGGGATCTCGCCGGGGAAACGATGGTGATTGCGCAGGCGCGTGTGGGTGATTACGCCAAAGAATTTGGTGAAAACCCACAGATTTCTGCACCATTCAAAGGCCGTGAGCTAGTGGGGGTGCACTACACCCCGATTTACGGCTATTTTGAGGCGGCGAAAGCGCAGGCGCTTGCAGATGGCACCATCGATCAGCCTGGCCACGCCGGCCCCGGCTCAAACGCATGGACGATCATTCCCGCCGAATATGTTTCCACTGAAGACGGCACTGGCCTAGTGCATCAGGCGCCGGCATTCGGTGAAGACGATATGAATGTGGGCATACAAAATCACGTGGGTGTGGTGATGCCGGTGGACGACAGCGGCAATATCACTGCCGATGTGCCCGATTACGCCGGTATGAACGTATTTGAAGCCAACCGCTATGTGATTGCGGATCTGCGGGAGCAAACTGGCCCGATTGCGCAGCGCCCTGCAGCCGTGCGCGCTAAATTGGTGCGGGCAGCCTCGTATACCCACTCCTATCCACATTGCTGGCGCTGCCGTAAGCCACTGATCTATAAGGCAGTGACGTCATGGTTCGTGAGGGTCACCGACTACCGCGATCGCATGGGAGAGCTCAATCAGCAGATCACCTGGATGCCGGAGCACATCAAAGATGGGATCTTTGGCAACTGGCTAGCGGGTGCTCGCGATTGGAGTATCTCCCGCAATCGCTATTGGGGCACCCCGATTCCGGTGTGGAAATCCGATGATCCAAACTATCCGCGCGTTGATGTGTATGGCAGTTTTGAGGAGCTAGAGCGCGATTTTGGGCGGCTTCCGCGCGGGCGCGATGGAGAGCCAAATTTGCACCGGCCTTATATCGATGAGCTCACTCGCCCGAATCCAGATGATCCCACGGGCAAGAGCACAATGCGCAGGATCCCCGATATTCTCGATGTGTGGTTTGATTCCGGCTCGATGCCCTATGCCCAGAAACACTATCCATTTGAAAACCGTGAGTGGTTTGAGAATCATTTCCCCGGTGACTTCATCGTGGAATACATTGGGCAAACTCGTGGCTGGTTCTACGTGATGCATGCGCTCTCCACGCCGCTCTTCGATAAGCCAGCGTTCCTCAGCTGTATCTCACATGGGATCGTGCTCGGCAACGATGGGCGCAAAGCTAGTAAATCACTGCGCAATTATCCCGACCCGATGGAGATGTACAACACCTACGGTTCCGACGCGGTGCGCTGGACGCTGATGAGCTCTCCAGTGCTGCGCGGCGGCAACCTCGTGGTGGCTGAGGACGGGATTCGCGAGGCTGTGCGCCACGTGATTCTCCCGCTGTGGAACACGTATTATTTCTTCACTCTCTATGCGGGAGCATGTAACAAAGGTGTGGGCTATCTTGCGAAAGCTCTCGACCTCTCCGATTCCAGTGTGCTCGCGGGCCTCGATGTGATGGATCGCTATTTGTTAGCTCGTACGAAGAAGCTCGCGGATTCGGTGCGCGCCGCTCTCGAAGGGCTGGATATCCCAGCGGGCACGGCGGCAGTGCGCGATTATCTCGATCTGCTCACCAACTGGTATGTGCGCACTAGCCGAGATCGTTTCTGGAGCGAAGATTCTCGGGCGTTCGACACACTCTATACCGCTTTCGAGGCGCTCATGCGGGTGGTGGCTCCGCTGCTGCCGCTGTTGGCAGAGGAAATGTGGCGTGGCATTACGGGCGGACGCTCGGTGCATCTCACCGACTGGCCGGAGTTTCCAGAATCTGTGGCCAACGATGAGTTGGTGGCTGTGATGGACGAAGTGCGCGATGTGGTGTCGCATGCGCACGCTCTGCGCAAGGCGGAAAAGCTGCGGGTGCGTTTGCCACTGGCGAAACTCACCGTCGTCACCGATAAAGATCTCGCACCATTCGCTGATCTGATTGCTAGCGAAGTGAATGTGAAAGCCGTAGAGGTGCTCTCTGCAGAGCAATCTGGCTTAGCAGTGAAGCACAATCTCGCAGTGCTGCCGCGGGAGCTCGATCCTTCGGTGCGCAAACTCACTTCAGCGCTCTTCAAAGCTGCGCGTGAGGGGGATTGGGAGCCCGCAGCAGATGGCCATGTGTTGATGCATGTGGGTGACGGCGTGCAGCTTGAGCCGCACCAATTTGAGCTCACTACCGTGGTGGAGGCAGAGGCTGGCTCGGTGGCTTCGGTGCTGAGCGACGGCGCGTTCGTGGTTCTGGATACGGTGCTCACCCCCGAGCTAGAAGCTGAGGGCTATGCACGTGATGTGGTGCGCGCAATCCAAGATCAGCGCAAGGCCGATGATCTAAATATCGCCGATCGCATTAAACTCACGTTGCGTGTGCCAGATGAACACCTCACTGACGTGCAAGCCAACCTTGAGATGATCAAGGAAGAGACGCTATCTCTCGAAGCAGATGTGGCTGGCGGAGCGAGCGATGTGGAAGTTGCAGTGCAGGTGATCCGCTGAGCTGAGGCGATTCACTGAATTTTATGCTCCCGGTGTATTCATGGAATGGATACGGTGATATTCATGTAATGAATTGAGCATGAAATAATTCAGTGTATTTTGGGAGATTGGTGGAGCGGTTTCTGCAGGAAGCTGCTTCACCAATCTTTAGTTTCCCCTGGTGGGGAAACCAGGAATACGCACGCTCCGGCGTGCGCTTCGTGAGTGTTAGAGAGAATTGATAGGGCTAGCGATGGCAGAAGACGATAAAAAGCATATTCCGACTGATAAGCAGCATATTCCGGTCGATATGGATCCGCGTGATGCGCAGGTAATTCTCGAGGCGCTCGAAGAAGATGTGCAGCCGGGTGGGGTAGACGATTATGATGCGGCGCTGGCGGCAGTGCTGAGCAGCTCACTTATCGTAGGCCCAGATCCCAGCATTCTCGACGATGTAAAGGCCGCTCCAGATTCAGCCCAGCAGCTCGCTGACGACACCGCGCTGGAGGCGCAGGTGAATGAGATCTATCGCGAGGTGATGCAGCGTGCTCCCGAGCACAAGGTGCAGCCGAGCTTGGAGCGAGTGCGCTATGCGCTGCGCCTCATGGGGGATCCACAAGATGCCTACCGGAGTATTCACATCACTGGCACAAACGGAAAAACAAGCACGGCCCGCATGATCGAGGCAGTGTTGCGTGAGCAGGGGCTGCGCACTGGTCGTTTCACCTCGCCACATCTGAGCACAGTGCGAGAGCGGATTGCTATTGATGGCCATGCTATTTCTCCTGCAGATTTTGTGGAGACTTGGGAAGAGGTGAAGCCGTTCATCGAGCTCACCGATCAGTGGAGCGCGGAGCATGGCGGGCCAGCGATGAGCTTCTTTGAAGTGTTCACAGTGATGGCCTATTCGGCTTTCGCTATGGCTCCTATTGATGTGGCGATAGTGGAAGTGGGTATGGGCGGCCAGTGGGACGCCACTAATGTGATCACTGCCGATGTGGCAGTGCTGATGCCGGTGGATCTCGATCATCAGCGATGGCTCGGCAGCACTGTGGAAGAAATCGCTACCGAGAAACTCGGGATTTTGAAACCCGGCAAAGTGTTGGTGAGTGCGGAGCAAAAGCCGAGTGTAAAACAGTTGATTGCAGAGCGAGTGCATGAGCAAGAGGCGAAGCTGTTTTACTACGGTAAAGATTTTGAGTTGGTGGCACGCGAGCCCGCTGTGGGTGGCCAAATGGTGACGGTGCGAACGCCGGGAGCTTATTTTGAAGACGTTCCACTCGCGATGCTGGGCGCCTATCAGGGGTTGAATGCTGCGGTGGCACTGATGGCGGTGGAAGCGTTCTTTTATGGCCACGCTTTGAGTGCAGACGTGGTGGAGCATGCACTGATGAGCACGCGCAGCCCAGGGCGGTTGGAAGTGGTGAAAGGATCGCCTGTGGTGATTATTGACGCCGCTCACAACCCACATGGAGTGACGGCCACAGTGGAAGCGCTGCGCGAATCTTTCCCCGGCCCACGGGTGGCGGTGTACTCGGCGTTTGCTGATAAAGATATTGAAGGATCGCTCGGTGTGATGGAGCCAGCGTTTGCGGCGGTAGTGATCACTCAGATGCCCGGAGAGCGTGCAGCAGATATTGATGATCTCGCGGAGATTGCCCGCGAGGTGTTTGGCGAAGATCGGGTGCGTGTTGAGCCAGAGCTGGCTAATGCGATAGCTGAGGCCGCAGATCTCGCGGAAATTCAAGATCCTGATTCGATGGCACCAGCTTCAGTGACGGTGTTGGGGTCAATTATGCTGGCCGCTGAAGCTCGGGAACTGCTCGGCGCTCGCGCAGTAGATGAGGCAGTGAAATAGCTGAACGAGATAGTTGAAGCTATATCAGCTGGGTGGTGTTTCAGGCAGTGCGGTTCTTAGTAGGCGCTGGTATGAATGCTGCGCTGCAGCATGGTTGGCATTGGGTGCGGCAGCATGGTTGCCATCGCGTGCGATAGTGACGGCGCTAGCCACTTTTTCAGTGCCAACAATAAAGCTGTAGAAAAGAATCACTGCAGGAAAGAAGCAAAGAGAGCGCTGCATACCGTATCTGCACAACAGAGGCTTAGTGTTCTGACGTTTTTATTGTTTCCTCGCTCGATTGAAACAATAACAACCGCCGCGGAGCTGCCCACCACAGCTCGCTAGGCGGTTGCAATACGCCACAAGGGGCGAAAAAACGAGTGTGGAAAATTCTAGGTGTGGAAAAGCGATATTAAGAGCAGTGCTATGCACTCTTCCCAAACAGTTGGTATCACTACAAATCGGCAATATGGATAGCCTGCCGGCTCTTGTGCGAACGTATCACTGCCTCAATCACCTCTTGTACAGCGAGCTCATCGAAGATATCAGCAGTGGGCTTTGTGCCATTTTCCACCGCGCTCACAAATTCGCTGTGAATCCGCTGCCACGCTGCTGTGTGATCGACGGCGGCGTCATCGAAAGTGGCGATTCCCTGCGTGGAGCAAAGGGATTCTCGGAAAATATCACCGCCGTCAGTGGCCGTGAGCGACGAGAGATTCACAGTGGTGACTGCTCCCGATGCGTGCACAGCTGTATATGCGCTAAATCTCCCTGCCACCCCCTGCACGTGCACCACCGGCCCGAGGGCGTGGATCGCTAGATTCATCACATGTGGCGTGAGGTCTTGCATAGATCCGTAGAGCTCATGGCGCCATGTGCCACTTGGAGGGAGTGCGCCCTGCGGGAGTAACCCGTTGCTCAGATATGTGGCTTGAATTCCAAGCAGTGCATTGGCGAGCTCCCACTGGTGTGCGGTGGCCACAAAAGCATCTGCTTCGGGAGAAAATCTGCGCGTAAAACAGGCCACGGTGGGCAACGAAAGAGCATCAACAGTTTCCGCCAGTGCCCGAGCGTTAGCGAGATCGAGCGCCAGCGGCTTTTCCAGAATCAGCGCCTTGCCGCGGCGAGCTGCTTCCAACGCCATAGCAGCTTGCACATTGGGTGGCACTGCAAAATCTACGGCATCGCACTCGTTCAAGAGGGCGTGAAAATCAGAGAAATAAGGAACTCCCAGTTCATCTGCGAAGGCTTGGCCTTTTTCGGGGCTTCTGGCCCAGATTCCCACAAGATCAGTGCCCGAGAAGTGCTTATCCATTGGCCCGTGCACGCTATGTGCCCACCAGCCGGCCCCCACCAGTGCTATCTTGATTGCCATAAGCTTGCTCCTTGCATTGCATTGATGGCTTTTATTCTACGCGGCCACACACTTTTACGTGGCCACATAAAACATTGGAGGACATATGATCGTGAATCTCGCGGCACATGGTGCAACTATTGCCGTTTCCACTCGTGGAGCCACGCTTATCTCGTGGGATCCTGGGGTGGGAGAGAGCGTGATAGATGGATATGTGAGCGAGGCTGAGCAATCTGACCTTGACGGCTATCGGTGTGCTGTGCTTGTTCCCTGGCCAAATCGTCTGGCACGTGGGCAGTGGCAAGACGGTGATATCCTGCGGCGCACGGCCCAGGCAGATACTCCTTATACCAGTGGGCCAGACAATCGCGGGTTGCACGGGCTTATTGTGGATCGGGAGTTTAGCTATGAATGCACCGATGATTCGATAGAGTTCACCACCACACTGCCTGCAAGCAACATCTTCCCGGCCGATTTGGAAATTCAAGTGCGCTTCATCATCACAGCTAAACGCGAACTGCAATTCTCGGTGAGAGCCAGAAACCTGTCAGCCCGTGCGGTGCCGGTAGCGCTGGGGTGGCACCCGTATTTCACTATCACTCATCTTGACG
>JALELI010000017.1 GCA_022768785.1 Arcanobacterium sp.
ATGGATACCGTCAACGTGGATAACCCGATGAATTTCCCCATCCGGCTCGCTCACAGGCCAGATTTCCCAGAGTTTGGCAGCTCTGCGCCGAAAGGTTCTACCTTGACCAGGTAGTTCTCTTTGCGTGGTCTTGCCTGTCAACACGTCGAGGAACACGCGCAGATCCCGGGCGGTGAGGTCGTTATCCCAGCGCGTGGTGACCTTACATGATTGGCACAGCCAGCGTTGATGACCGCATTTATCTTTACCATTTTTCACCATGCCAGCCCCACAGGAAGGACAGTGCTTCTTATTCGATCCCATAACACCAGTATGAGAGCGACTTTCACCACGACTTTTCCGCGCCAACATCACGAAAACTCGCAACGAGATCAATAACTTTTGTCCGACCAAAAACTCGAGTCGAAACGACTTTTCACCCACAAAACCCTGCAATAGCAACGAAAAACAGGAAAACGATCAATAACAATCGTCCACTAGCCCACGTATCGGTTACTAGTGGGTTAGCAGGGAGCCTAGCTAGTCGGTGTTTGCCATACTTGTAGTCGGTGTTTGCCACATTGCTAGCGCGCCTCACTCACACCGCGAACAGGTTCATACCGCACTTCCAACGGCGTCATTCGCCTACAGCCAGCGCTCTATTCCTGAGGCCACGCCGTCTGCTGCTCAAGCATCGCTTGGATATGTTCTTTCACACGCGCCATGAAATCTTCAGCGCTTTCTCCCTCACGGGCATACATAGGCTTGCCGATGTAGAGCTCCACTGGCTTGTGATCAAGTGTGGGCCAGGAGCTGCCCACTGGCATTGCCTCATGCCCTCCGTGCATAGCGAGCGGCACAATAGGCACATTTAATTTGATTGAGAGAGCTGCTGCTCCAGGCTTAAATGTGCCCATTTCGCCAGTGCGCGAACGAGTGCCCTCTGGAAAAATCAGAATCGGAATTCCATCTTGAAGTAGGCGAGACGTCATGTGCGCAGCGCGGCCCGGATACCGGCTCGGCTTGCCTTTGCGCTCCACCGGATAGGTGTTGAAAAAAAGTGATGTGAGCTTCGAAATTCCTTGCTTGCGATAAAAATAATCGGCCGCTGCTCCAGTGGCGAGCTTCGCCGTCATGTGATCAGGGAGCAACGAAAACACCATGGGAGCATCGAGATGCGAGGAGTGATTCCCCACCACAATATATGCTCCATCGAGGTCTTTCACATTTTCGTGCCCCTCCACATGCGGCTTCACCACAGCTTTCACCACCGGGCGAGTGATCATCTTCCGCACTACTGCACGTAGCTTTGCCTTCCCCTCGGAATGATATGCATCGAGAGGCTGGGGGCTTTCAGCCATTAGCGCCTACCCTTGTTGAGTTTCACTACCGCAGATTTCACTGCTTCTTGCGGCGCATGCACTGCGAGCCACGAGATCACTTTAAAACGTTTTGACGGCGTCACGCTCGTTTTCCCCTTCGCTGCGGCTTCCAGAGTTTCTGCCACCACACGATCGGCGTCCATCCACACCCAGCTCGGTAAGGATTCGTTCGACACCCCAGAACGCTCGTGGAATTCGGTGCGCACCCACCCTGGCAGGAATGTGAGCACGTGCACCCCCGTGCCCCGGAGCTTAACGGCGAGCGAATCGCTCCACACTTTCACCAAGCTCTTGATGGCAGAGTAGGCGCCCATAGGCACTAATGCCGACACCGATGAGGTGGTGATAATCAGGCCAACTCCGCGGCGCAGCATATGCTCTGCCGCAGCTCCACCCACTTCCATCGGCGCTAGCCCCATCACTTCTGCCGCAGTGCGAATTTCTGAAAAATCAGTGGTGATCATAGAAGCATAGAGCCCTGCGCCAGCATTGTTAATCAACACCGAGATCGGCCGCGCATCATCTGCAAGGCGTGCTTTTAGCGCCTCCACTCCAGCGCGCTCCGAGAGATCAGCGCGCAGCGTTTCGGTTTCCACGCCATATGTCTCAGTGAGCAACGCCGCCACATGCTCCATGCGTTCTTGGTTGCGCGCAGCCACCACCACATTGATCCCTTGGCTCGCTAGCGCGTGCGCAAACGCCAGCCCCAGCCCCGATGAGCCCCCCGTTACTAACGCCCAACCTTGGCGTAGCACTTGTGGCAAGAGGATATTCGGCAATTGACGAACGCGCGGTACAGTATTCTTCACGTATATAAACGTAAACCATTTCGCCAAAAAAACAATCATTTTCGCCAAAAGGAGCTCAAAGCGCTACGATATCCCGCGTGGCACAAGCTAGGGCGCGGTGCCACGCGGGGATTTAGTATCGGAGGGCACTATGCTCACACGGGACGTGCCTCAGTGGGTGCAGCAAAGCTTCATCCGGAGCGCTAAAGCTGCTGGCGCCACTGCTAGCACAGAGGAACTCGTTGCCTGCTACGAAAAGCTCGTGCAGCTGTGGAGTGCACCAGATAGGCACCACCACGATATTCGGCATCTGCTAGATATACTTCACCGAGTGGATACTATGGCGCCGGAAACTCCACACGCTGATTGGGTGCGGCTCGCGGCGTGGTTTCACGGTATCGTTTTTTCCACATCGGATCTCGCCGTCTATACGCGCAATGGAGGCGAAGATGAGTTGGCCTCCGCAAAAGTTGCTGAAGACTATCTCACTCGCCTTGGTGTGGAAGCCGCAGTGGTGCACTCCGTGGCAAAGCTCATCGTAGGGCTCAAAAACGGCCACGCACCCGGAGAGAGCCGCACAGCCAGCGCGAATACGGGCACTTCTCATGCAGAAACAGCTAATCAACATGCAGCTGGCTCACATGCAGCAGCCCAAGCACACGATACCAACTCCGAGCACCTCTCAGAACCGCGGCCATCAGAGCCACGGCCAGATGAAACTGCTGCTATTGAAATGATCGATATGGATCAACTCGCCTTGCGTGATGCTCACCTCGGCTCACTGGCGGTGGAACCTCAGAAATATCGACACTATCTCAGCGATCTTCAGGCGGAGTATGCCCATATACCGTTTTCTCACTTTCTCTTTGCGCGGGCTCAGATCGTGGGGAAGCTCCTGGCTCGGAAAAAGCTCTTTTATTCGCCCCTCGCCGTGCAGTGGGAGCAGCCGGCACGTGAAAATCTGGAGGCCGAGGCGGAGCGCCTCAAAGCTAAGCTCGCTGAGCTCAGCGCGGTGCCAGTGGCAGAAAAGAAACACGAGATGGACGAAGCCGCCGCTGAAGCGGCTCACCACGTGCCAGAAACTATTGCGGAAGCCGAAAGCGCCGATGAAGTTGACGCAGCAGCACTGCGAGAGCAGATGCTCGTAGACGATGCCATCGCAGCTGCTAGTACTCCCGCCCACTCTTCTGAGCCAGTAGCTCCTCGATCTTCTTTGGAAAAGCTCGATGACATGTTCTCTCCTGGCCCAGCTCCCAAGAAGAATCTCACTCCAGAGCAGGCTGAACGAGAGGCGCGCAGAAAAACTGCCGAACAAGCCTGGGAGGCTATCGAGGCAAAAAATAAAGCCTGAGCTGCCAGCTTAAAGCAAAAGCCTGAGCTGCCAGCTTAAAGCACCAGCCAAACTTAAAGCACCGGATACAATCGCTGGCTTAGCATCAGGAATAAAATCACTGGCTTAGCACAGCTTAAAACCACCGCGGGATATTAGGAACTCCCATTGGAGCTTCTAATACGCTGAGCTGGCGGTAGCCACGGCCAGTGAGCCACTGGGCCATATCTGCAGCAGTGGCTCGCACGAGTGGCCCCCCTTTACCAATCTCCAGATGCTCGTAAGCAGTGCCTGGGCGATCCGTCACCTCGATGGTGATATTCGGCGTTTCAGAGCGCAGCCTCCACTTAGCCTGCACATCGTCGATCAGATCTGTGAGCATCGGCGCCGGAAAATCTCGGAAAGATCCACCTTTATCCAGATCGATGGTGTGCACCCACACCTCTTTGGCGCGCATCCATGCCGTTTCACTCACAGGGATATCACGGCCCTGCGCGGAAACCACCATCGCACCCCACGCCGCATTATCAAGCCCCTCCCAGGCAGCATCGAGCTGCGCCACCGCAGTATGCACCAGTTCTCGCAGCTCAGCGCCGCTCATTGTGGCTCCAGAATCAATCTCTTCTTGGCGCTGGCGATCTGTGGCATACATTCGATTTTCCACGCCAGTGCGCCCCCACTCGGTGAGCCGGCGTACTGCGAGCGCATTGTAGCCCAGGTGAGCAATGAGCATATTGCGGCTCCACCCTGGCAGTAACGTGGGCTCACTAAGCTCTTCATCGCTCACGCTATCCACAGCTCGCACCATATAGCGCGAGCCTTCCCGCGCCCACTCTAACCACGTGCGTGGCGTTGCATTCTGCTGATCAACCTCTGCCATCATTGTTTTCCTACCTGCTCTCGCTACTCTGCCTCACCGCGGCATTAACTGCCATCCCAGCACATCAACACTTGTTAGCCGTGAGAGGCACTCATCTCTTGCATATTCTTCTGCGCTTTTTCTGCGCGCCTTTTCTGCGCGCCTGCATAATTTCCACTATGCACTGCCACACAGGCCCAGCCTCACAGCCCTACACAACGCAAGAAGACATATATCTTTCTTCTGCTCACTCTCACCGCGCTCTGGTGCGTGGCTTTTCCATTTACGCTGCTGAAAACTACGCTGCTGAAAGAACGCGTGTGTGGGCGGCATTATTCGCGCCGCCCACACACTACTCATCTACACCGCCACATCAGTGAGCTACCTCATGTTTCTCAGCACAGTGCACATTTGTTTGGCACGGCAGATATGTGTAGCGCCGGCAGTGCCAGTGAGCCGCACTACAGCTGCTCTGCCACGGCCGTATTCCGAAGCTCCCCAATGCCGTCAATCGTCACTGTGATCACATCTCCAGGCTGGATATACACCGGAGGCTTACGGGCATGCCCCACACCTCCAGGAGTGCCCGTGAGAATCACATCTCCAGGCTTCAGTGTGAACATCGTAGAAACATATTCCACAAGTGCCACCGTGCCAAAGAGTAGGTCGTCCACCGGCGTATCCTGGCGCACGTCGCCATTCACGCGAGTAACCATGCGAGCATCGGCCGGAAGCTCATCGGGAGTGATCAGTACTGGGCCGAGCGGAGTGGATTTCTCCCACCCCTTGCCTTGAAACCACTGGGTGGTGCGGTATTGCCAATCGCGCATTGTGCCGTCGTTGGCACACGTGAAACCTGCAATTGCAGCCTCCGCTTCAGCCCCCTTGGCACGCCGCACTGTGGTGCCAATCACCAATGCCATCTCACCTTCATAATCCACTTTGGTGGATTCTGGAGGCAGCGGGAAATCATCATGCGCACCGAGCAATGCCTCTGGAAACTTCGTGAAGAGAGTGGGAAATTCCGCAGGCTCACGCCCCATCTCTTTAATGTGGTTGCGATAATTCACCCCCACACACACAATCTTGCCTGGAGTTGGCACCACCGGAGCGAGATCTGCCGAAGCGAAATCACCTTCTGCTCCCTGCGCCTGGGCCGCTTGATCGAGAGCACCGGCAGCTAATAGCTCAGACACCGAAGCATAGCCTGGAATCTCCACATAGCGATCACCCACTACGCGCACAGCCGCAGTGCCACCCGTTTTCCGAATAGTTGCTAATTTCATTGATCTTCCCCACCAATCTGCACACGGTACTTGCCAATCTTCTCAAAGATCGGAGCATCGGAGAAGTGGAAAAGATCGAATAGCTCACCCTCTGCCTGCAGGCTCCATTCGTCCCAGCTCGGCACCACAAACACATCGCCCTTATCGAGCTGATATTCCTCGCCGTTAATCGTAACGTATCCGTTTCCCTCGAACACCTGGAATGCTTGGGTTCCCACTTCCTTGCGGGCAGCCGTGCGGGTGCCGGGTTTGAGCCGGTGGAATTGGCAGCGAATAGTGGTCATCACATCATGGCCAGTGGTGGGATTCACGTAACGCACAGCAGCATGCCCTGGCTCCACGGTGGAGTGCTGCCCCTCCGCTTCGAGCGCAAGCTGCTCAGTGAGCGCCGCATCGGTATATTCCCAGCGGTAGGCGCCGATCGTGGTAGATTCCGTATCCTGCTCTTGCACGAGCGGGCGCAATCCCGGGTGGCACCAGAGGCGCTCTCCCCGTGAGTAATCTGGCATCGTGTAATCGGTGAGTTTATCTGAGCCGTACTCAAAGAATCCGGTATCCATCTGATAGGAGAATGGAATATCTAAGCCATCAATCCAGATCATCGAATGGTCAGTTTCATTGTGATGCCCGTGGAATGCCCACCCCGGGGTCATCAGTAGATCGCCACGGCTCATGCGCACTGGATCTCCATTGACGACGGTCCACACGCCGTCGCCTTCCACCACAAAGCGGAAAGCATTTTGAGAATGCCGATGCTCCGGCGCCGTCTCTTTCGGCCCAAGGTGCTGAATTGCACACCAGAGTGTAGGAGAGATGTAGGCTTTCCCGCCTAACCCTGGATTTGCTAAACCAATTGCGCGGCGTTCGCCACCACGCCCCACAGGCACAAGCTCCCCAGCTTTCTCGGCTAGCGGCCCAAGCACACTCCACTTCCATACGCACGGCTCAGCGCGCGGAGTGGGAGTGGTGGGCATAAGATCGGCCATCTGAGTCCACAGAGGATTGAGATTATTCTCGGTGAACGCCTTGTAGAGAGCGCGAAGCTCTTCAGAATCTTCCGGCTGCATTGCCGATTCGTCCACTTCCCCACGCTGCTTAAATTGATTGTTACTCATACATACCCCTTCTTTCTCTTTTTTAAGATCTCGAAATTACTTCTCTGCCCTGCTAGATCTAGCGGTCAATCCAACTCACTGCCGCTGCCCCCCCCCGGCCGCACAAGTCACAGCTACTCCAGTTGACGCTAGGAATGGCACCATTCGATCTGCAGCTGGCCGCGCAGCTCAGAGCTTTGCCGCAGCTGCACAGCGTATTGCGCGTATTGCAATGCTTATGCGGCTGCGCAAACACCTGGGCAGCTATCTTCGCCTGGATCCAAGCGCTACGATGCAAGCTCGTCGTCATACTGTATACAGCTGCTCCAGCTCTGCCTCAGTGGCCACTTTTGGAGTTGGATCCACCACTGGCCCCCACAGCCAATCGGCATAGTGATAGTCGTATGTGGGGCGGCTCTTAAAGAGCTCATCGCGAATGAGTATGCCGATGGGAGAATCTTGATGCCAAATCTCTCCCCACATGCGGCAGACATCTTGCACATGCCCGCATGCTTCACAGCGATCGTCGTTGTACCCCTGCAGGGCAGCATGCACTTTTGCGGTGCTCCACTCTCCTTCTATCGCCCCCAAATGCTCCGCAAGATTTTTGCCATCAATCATCGATTGGCCAGCTCCTTGAGCTAGATACTGCAGCACAGCATGCGCAGCATCGCCAATGAGCACCACCCGGCCGTGGTTGTAGTGATCGAGTTTTTCCAGATCGGCCATCGGCCAATTGCGCACGATCTTCAGTGCCGGCAGCGCCGCCTTGATCTGCGGATAAGCATTTTGGAAGCGCACAGCCATCTCGTTGAGGTTGCCGTAATGGTGCTGGCGGTGCCCTTCAAAAAATTCGTAGCTCTTAAAAACTCCCACTTGGTTGTACATCTCACCGCCGTGCAAAGCGTATTGCACAAAGTGGAAATTCGGGCCTATCCACCCCACGAGATCATCTATCGCAGAGCGGCCGGCTTCGGGCATATCGGCGATCGGAATTGCCCCGCGAAAAGCCACGTACCCCGATTCCACACGCTCGTCGTTCACAAAATCAGCACGGCGAATACGTGAGTGAATCCCATCTGCACCAATGAGCACTTCGCCCGTGTATTCACGCCCATCTGCAGTGCGCACTAGCACGCTGTCGCCCATATCTTTGTGCTCCACCACCTCAGAATTGAGCTGCAAGCTGATAAGGTCAGGCTGTTCACGTGCGGTTTCCACTAGTTTATCGAGCAGCTCTTTGCGGTGAATCACGAGATACGGCCCTCCGTAGCGCCGTTCCGCATCGCGCAGATCCACCACTGTGAGCACTTCCCCGGTGATTCCCTGGCGGAAGATCATTCGCCTTGGGTTCACAGAAAGTGGGCGAATCTTTTCCAGCACCCCCACCTCATCGAGATTGCGATTCACGTTGGGGCCAAGCTGCAGCCCTGCTCCTTCTTCTTGGAATGCCGGTGCAGTTTCAAGCAAGATTGAATCGATACCCTGCTTGGCAAGCATCAGCGTGGCAGTCACTCCGGCAATACCACCACCCGCAATAATCACTTTCGCATGTGTTCTCTCTGCCATCACGCCTCCTTATAAGCTCACGCGCCCCACGCAAACTCTTCTTCGAACACGCCCGATGAATCATGAGCTATCTACGCGCACAAGCACGATACGAACCCCGCGCGAAGCTCCAATTACACTGGGAAAGAGCGCCAGCACAGTGATTCTCCATCGAATTCTGTGGTACAGAACACTCTTAGTGCAGACTTTAGTCCTATAACGAGACTTTCTCGGAAAAGTTTGGGAAAATTTCCGTTGTGCAGAATAGTAACCCATATCGGATCGAATCCGTGGATCGCGCACTCACGATCCTTTCCCTGCTCGGAACAGGCGAAGCCATATCTGTAACTCGCGCGCAGCGAGAACTTTCCGTAGCTCCCTCCACAGCACACCGCATTCTGGCCACTCTCGTGGGGCGAGATTTTGCTATCCAAGGAAAAGACCGCCTCTATCGCGCCGGGCCAGCCCTCATTTCTGCTGGCCGCGCGCGCCCGAATGCCTCAATCACCGCCACTTTTCGCCCGTTCTTGGAGATGCTCTACAACTCAATAGAAGAAACAGTGAATCTGATGGTGCTCAAAGGAGATGACGTTCTCTTTCTCGATGGCATTGAGGGCAAACAAAACCTTCGCGTGGGTCTGCGCACCGGCATACGAATGCCTGCACACCTAACCTCCGGAGGCAAAGCCATGCTTGCACTGCGGCGCGAGGGATATCCCACCGATAAAATTTTTGTGAGCCTTAACCCAGAGCAATCCGAGAAAGGCGTGACGGCGATCAGCGTGGCATTAGGGAAATTCAACCGCTACGACGTGGCCATTGCTATTGCGATCCCATCTTCTCGTATGACCCCAGATCGCGAGCGCCGCTTGGAGCGCGAATTGCGTAATTTACACGCCAAGGTACATCAGGCGATAGCACTCTGAGCCCCTGCCCCAACAAGGCCGCTGACGACGGTGCGCTAAAAATCTCTCACCATTTGTAAGGGACCCACTATCCGCGCGTTCAATTGGGCCACCTTATTTGCACACTTTGTGCGCTCTCGCGAAAAATTGATCATTCAACAGATTTTCTAGGCCAAAAGACCTACACTCAATGTGAACCTGATATAAGGCGAGCCTGATATGAGCGCACAACGGAGCGCGCTCTATCCACACGGCACAACGACGTACGAGGAAGGGCGATTCACTATGGCCTCCCAGGGGCACAAGCGCGAACACAACAGCACAGCGAGCAATGAGAGCAAAAAGGGCTTTGCGATTATTCTCTTGTGCTTCTTCTCAATCATGATAGATGGCTATGACACGTTTATTTTCGGGGCAATCGTGCCGAATATCTTAACGTTTAATAACCCGCCGGATTGGCCATTGCTCACCCCTCCACAAGTGGGCGGGCTCAATTCATGGGCACTTTTCGGCATGATGATAGGCTCTATCGGAGTGGGGGCACTCACCGACATCATTGGCCGGCGCAAAGTGATTCTCGGATCAGTGGCGTGGTTTTCAGTGCTCACTTTGTGGACAGCCCACGCTGCCACCCCTGCGATTTTTGCACTCACCCGCTTTTTAGCAGGTATCGGGCTCGGAGGCGTGATGCCCACCGCCATTGCCACAGTGATTGATTTTGCTCCGCCGCGCCGGAGGCTCCTTTACAATGCACTGATGTTTGCAGGGCATCCGTTCGGAGGGGTACTCTCTGCAATTTTTTCAGGTATCTGGCTCGAAAAAATGGGGTTTCGTTTCATGCTGGAAATCGGAGCTTTTGCTGGATTCGCTATTTTCG
The DNA here is from genome assembly GCA_022768785.1 of Arcanobacterium sp. Taxonomy (GTDB): domain Bacteria; phylum Actinomycetota; class Actinomycetes; order Actinomycetales; family Actinomycetaceae; genus Arcanobacterium_A. The sequence continues at coordinate 10,049 of JALELI010000017.1, forward strand.
TGATCCTGCTAATTTTCCTGCCCGAATCTGTGTCGTATCTGGTGGCACACGGAAAGCAGAAAGAAGCCGAAAAAGTGGCGCGCCGTTTTGGGGTGAACCTAGAGCGGGTACAGCAAGAAGAGCTCGCGAGCTCCCAAGAGGCAGAAGCTGCGCGGCAACGCGGAGGATCTCATAACAACCTCATCACCTTTCTCCTCGACACTCAGTGGCGCATTGCTCTGGTGCTTTTCGTGGTGGCTGCGTTCGCTTCGATGATGCTGCTCTACGGGCTCTCCACATGGCTCCCAAACATCATGAAGCAGCAAGAATACAACCTTGGTGGGTCTAATACATTCCTCTTCACTTTCTCAGCCGGAGCCGTGACGGGTGGCATCGTAAATTCCCTGGTAGGGCAAAAGATCGGGCCTAAAAAGCCACTAGTGCTCAGCTTCTTACTCGGCGCTTTCGCAATGGTGGTGTTGCCCAATCTGCCTCATGGGGCAGGGGCCTCTGCACTGTGGAATGTGATTGTATTTATCTTTGTGTTCTGCGCAGGATACGGCGCCAACGGCACTCAAATTGCACTCAATGGCTACACCGGCACGTATTTCCCCTCGCGATATCGCGGCTCAGCCACTGGTATTGCCAACACTGGCTTAGGGCGGCTTGGAGCAATTTTCGCGCCGATTATGGTGGGAGTGCTGCTCGAATCGTCACTCGGGATACAGTGGGTGTTCTACGCATTTACCGTGCCAGCTGTGCTGGGGGCTGTGGCCATTCTGCTCGTGCCTGCCAAGAATGTGCACGGCATGCCAGAAACAGATACGATTCCCCAATCAGTGCAAGATTTGGCCCGTTCGTAGCTAGCACTGCGGGTATTAAATTCGTAGAGCAACTGCGGGGCATTAAAAGGAGGTTCCGGCAGGAGCATTCCGGCAGGAGGTTCCGGCA
>JALELI010000039.1 GCA_022768785.1 Arcanobacterium sp.
AATGCGGCAAGCTGGCTCGTATTGTTGCCGCTCAACAGCACCACCACGCGGCTGCCTTCACGAGAAACAGCGATCTGAAGTACACTCCCACTCGCTAGATCAGGAGCTGAAAGCCGCACCTGTTCTCCGGTGGAAAGATTAATAGCGAGCAGCACCCCCGGCATGGCGGCATCAGCACTCCACACCCAACCCGATGAATCTATTGACGGCGCCGCGAGCGCCGCTCCTGTAGCGGGTTTTTTAGCACTAGCGTAGAGAAGTGTTTCTTTCCCTTTGCTGAGCGGCAACATTGAGAGCCGGAGCCCATCTGCGCTGCGCCCCACCATGCGCGAAGCCGGCTGCGCCGGCGCCACAGCAATGTTGGCAAAATCACTCGGAGTGTATTCATTATCGAGCCGTAGAGCGATTCCTTTACCTCCCTGAATACTTACCACATTGCCCTGCACAATCGTTATGAGCGGAGAGGTGGTGTAAGGATACGTAGGAAGATCTAGATTTTGCCCAGAGCTCACATACGCCCCTTGCGCTGTGAGCTCTACTCGCTGCACTAAGCCCGATCCCACCAAAGTTTTCGTGAACTGCGCCTCAAGTAATGCGAGATTTGCTGGTGATAGCCCTGCCACTCCGGCAGGGAGCTCCACCAGAGCGGTAGAGTCTTCCACCGTCACTGACATCTCCGCTTTATTAGCATCGCTCACATAAGCCGTATGCGCAGTTGTTGTAAGCCACGCCGCTGGCCCCGTCACAAGTGATGTTGACATCAGCGAGAGTGCTCTGCTGCGCGGGAACCAGCGCACATCCGGGATCAACGCAGAGTTCGTAGAATTGAGGAAATAGAGCGGAGAGCGCACATAAACCGATGAAAACACCGTCTGTGTCATCATCACGGCGTCATCGAGAGCCGCGATGCGCCATTCGCCGTTTTCATTCACCATCAGCGAGAATTCGTGGCTGATAGTGGAGCCTGGAGTTGCGGCGATGTAGTTCCCTGAGTTATCTACACTGCCGAGAGCTGGAACAGAAGCGAGCACCGCGCCATTGGGAGTTTGCGAAAATTCCACTGATTCGGAGTCAGAAAAAATACTCACCCCATTTGAAGGGTTCCAGCGAGCAGCTGCCTCAGGGGTGAGAAATTGCCGAGCTACCCTAAAATCATCAGAGACGCCAGCAGAAGAGGCCCGCAAGAATCCTTGAATGAGCTCTTCAGGAGTGGAGCCCACTGTTGGCCCTTTCGCATCAAGCACTACCCCTCCAGAGGGAGTGGTGCTCCGTTCCACCACAGTCACTCCGCCGCGGCGTGGCAAGCCCGAACAAGCGCTGAGCATCACGCATATCGCGCACAGAGCGGCCACCCACCGTGCCAGCATTAACTTGTGCGAACCACCCATCACTCATCACCTCCACTGTATGCTCCGCCTGCAGTGGCAGGATCTTCAGGAGATATTCTGCTCTGGTGCTCCTGCTGTTGCTTTTGTGCACGAGTGCTTCTGTGGGGGTCAGTTGCCGTGCTGTGCGCGCTATCTGCTATGCCATGAGTATCTGCTGCGCTGCTGCTGCTAGCTTGAGCACTGCTACCTTGGGCATTGCCAACTTGGAGACTGGCACCTTGCTCAGCACTGCCAGCAGCGGGCTCAACATTTCCCTCAACTCGCTCGCCGTCATTAGCAACCGGCTCAACGCCGTCACTCGCTAGCTCACTAACTGGCTCTTGGGCGCTCTGAGCTGCTGGATCTGCCAGCTGCTGTTCCAGCGCAAGAGTTGGCTTCTCAAGCTTTATAGGTGATTGATAGGGTGCTCCGGGGTGTTTGGGCACTACCAGCAAAAATGTGGATCCCACTCCGAGCTCTCCGGTTGCGGTGAGGATACCGCCGTGAATCAGAGCATCTTCCCGAGCAATCGTGAGCCCCAATCCAGTGCCTCCTGTTTTGCGCACCCGCGATGTGTCTGCTCGCCAGAATCGATCAAACACATGAGCTGCCTGCTCGGCGCTCAGTCCAATGCCGTGATCCATCACTTCCACGGCCACGGCAGTCGCTGATCCCACCACCCGCACTCGAATGGGCCGTGATTCGCCATGCTCTAGCGCGTTCACCACGAGATTCCGAATAATGCGCTCGATCCGGCGTGGCTCCACTTCGGCCGTGGGGTCTCCTTTTTCCACGAATTTCACAGCCACACCATTAGAATCTGCCAGCGGCTGCGCCATCTCTATTACTCGCTTCGCAATCTCAGCCACATTTGCGGGAGTGGCTGCGAGGTTCATAGCGCCGGCGTCATACCGCGAGATTTCCAGCAGATCAGAGAGCATCGTATCGAGATTGAGAAGTTGATCGTGTTGCAGCTCCGCAGAGCGCTTCAAAGCCGGTGGGAGCTCTTCGCGTTTATCGTAAATGAGCTGGCCCGCCATGCGAATAGTAGTCACAGGAGAGCGCAGCTCGTGGCTCACGGCCGAAACGAACGCCGTCTGCACCGCACTCATGCGCTCCATTCGCGCAAATTGATCTTCGAGCGAACTCGCCATCTGGTTAAAAGAAGTGGCAAGCTGAGCCAGCTCATCAGAGCCCTCTACCTCCATGCGCGTATCGAGTGCCCCCTCAGCAAGCTGACGCGCCCCTTCAGAGGCTTCCTGTACCGGCCGCAGCACCAGCCGCAGCACCAGCACAATGAGCAACGTGACGATCAGAATCAACGCCACGATTCCAAAACTCAACACCCGATAAGTGGAATCCAGCAAGGCTTCTTGGTTTTTGAGCGAATAGACGGCGTAGAGCTCGTAGCTCCCCGAGCTCGGGATCTCCAGTGCCGTGCCCACCACGATCCCTGGATAAGCGGTGCTATTGGGATTTTGGGGATCTCGCGGCACGGCCACCGATTGCCAGGCCACATTCGGGGAATGCGCCACCTCTGCTCGGAGCTCTTTCGACACGAGCGAGCGCAGTGTGGCAGCGCTCGCCGTAGCTGGCTCCACGATCTGTGTGGCGGTGGATTCTTGACCGGAACTGCGCATGAGCACTGCTCCCATCAAACCGCGCGCCGGATCGTACATCGATGCTACGAGCTCATTGGCCACTTGCTGATTTTGGCCCGTTGTGAACACCGAGCCGGCCGAAAAATTCTCTTGCGCAGTGGCAGATTCTGCAGCAAATTGCTCCACGCTGGCCTGCACCGCCTGCTCAAACACCGCTGCTCGCTCTTGGCTTGTGATCGTTATGCCGATCACTACCGCACCCACTGTGCCACCCGCAATAATGATCGTAATCACGCGCAGCCGAAGCGATGAAGCCCACAGGTGCTGCAGCCCGGTGATGGCAGCCCACAAGCGCTCAAAAAACGTGCCGCGTGCTCGCTGCTGCACACCAGCAGCGAGCCGCTGCGCCGCAGCAGACGTGGCAGGAACAGCTGGCCTCGCTTCAGGATTCACGCCTGCACAGATCCTGCTCGATAACCCACCCCGCGCACTGTGAGCACAATCTGCGGATTTTCTGGATCGTGCTCCACTTTGGCGCGCAGGCGTTGAATGTGCACATTCACGAGACGAGTATCTGCAGTGTGGCGGTAGCCCCACACGATTTCGAGCAGTTCCTCACGGGAAAACACCTGATGTGGTTTGCGAGCCAGCACTGTGAGCAGCTCGAATTCAAGCGGAGTGAGGTGGAGCTTTTCCGCTCCGCGCTTCACCTCATGAGCTGCGAGATCGATTATGAGATCACCAATACGCAGCTGCTCCGGCTCCGTTTCTTGCCGGCGTAGGCGCGCTTTCACGCGCGCGAGCAGCACGGAATTCTCAAACGGCTTAGTAACGTAATCATCGGCACCGGCCTCAAGGCCAGCAATCACATCAACGGAATCAGTTTTGGCGCTCATCATAATGATTGGCACATCTGATTCAGCACGCAGCTGCCGACAGACCGAAACGCCATCTAGCCCAGGGAGCATCACATCGAGCAGCACTAAATCTGGCCGCTCTGCCCGCACGAGCGGAAGCACTTGCAGCCCGTTTGCCACCACGATGGCCTCATATCCCTCTGATTCCAGCAGGATAGCCACCATTTCCGAGATGCCAGGATCGTCATCTACCACGAGAATTTTTTGGCCCATATGCGCTCTTTCTCCCCGCAATCATGCTCTAATAACCTCTCTCAAGATTAGCGCAAAAACGGGGCACATACCGCTTCCAGCAGCACTTATTCGGCCGCCACACCAGCAAACTCACACCCACAGATCCTGCACCGGAGATATCACGCCCCCTCGGGGCTATCGAATCAGCGGTCTACGCAGCTCCCCGCCACCCGGAGATATCTATTAGAATGAAAGCAGTTTATCTGCCACGAGAGGATTCCTGAGTATGAGCATTGATCCCACCCAGTTTAACAGCGAAAATCAACCTGATACTCCCACCTATGTTCCTCCGGCTTACCCCGATCCTGCCTCTCCAAACCCCACAAACACCTCAGCACCAGTCTCTGGAGCGTATGGCTACGCCCCACCAACGCCGCCAATGTATGCGCACCCCGCACAGCCTCAGCAACCGTATGCACCACAGCCCGAAATGTCAGCTACCCCACTCACGGGAGGCTATGGCCAATTCGGTGTGGCAAGCGCAGGGGCACAGAGCTTCCAAGGCGGATATGGCACCGTGATTCCGCTGCGCCCTATGGGGATTGGCGACACCCTTGACGCCGCATTTCGACTGCTGAAATTCAATCCCGTGGCATACTTCGTTTTCCCTCTCATCATGGGGCTGATCGCGGGCGTGCTCTCTGCAGTGTTTGAACTGCTCTCTGGAGAAACTTCAGTGATGACGACGATCGGCTCAGCTCTCGACGCCGCGGCATCAGTGGCAGGGGTCGGCACAATTTTCAGCACCATTCTCATGCTCGTAGTGCAAATTTTCGTGACTATCGTGGGCACCAGAGTGACTATCTCTTCGGTGCGTGGGCGCAAAGTGGGATTGAAAGAATCCTTCTCGTATATGCGGCAACAGGCGGGGCGCTTATTTGCGCGAGTGCTGGGCTTTGAAGCAATTGTGGGAGCAGTGTTCGGCTTGGTGGCAGTGATCTTTTTCGCGCTCGCTATCGCGGTGGCTGGCCCTGCTCTGCTGCTGATCGCTGATCAATCCGCCGTGAGCCCCGATTCTTTCCCCACTCAGGCATTTGGAATCCTCTTGCTCTTGCTCTTTATGTTTGCCCTACTCTGGCTGGCACTGTGGGTATTTTACCTGCGGTTTGCGCTCGCTCCCAGTGCCATCGTGGCCGAAGGAATTGGCCCAATTCAAGCAATTCGCCGCTCGTGGAATCTCACCAAGGGATCCTTTGGATACCTACTCGGCACAGTGCTGGTGGTATCACTCATCGTGAGCGTGGTGAGCGGCATGGTGATCGGGGTATTTAGCCTGGTTGCAGCATTAGTGGCCATGAGTGCATCCGCTTCAGCAACTCCAATCGTCACGTTTATCTCTTCAGTGGGGTTCCCCACGGCACTCGCCATTGCCTTTGCTCCTGTGCAGTGTGTGCTGATGAATCTGATCTACGTGAATATGCGCTTCCGGCGCGAAAACTTCCATCTCAATCTCATTCAAGAAGCCAATGCTTCCTATGCACAAGCATGAGGGTGCTTATGATCGCGCTCTTACCGCTCGCCGCTGATTCCACCGATTCTGCCGCCCAGCAATGGGCGAGAGAAGAGCTAGCGAAATCGAAGTATCACGAACATGCAACTCTTCTCAGCAAGATCATAAAGTGGCTCAAAGAAAACCTCACGATACGTTTTGATCAATCTACATCTCAAGGCGCAGCCACCACCATTGTGATCCTGCTCGCCCTGTTTGCGGCTGCTGTGGCGGGAGTGCTCCTCTGGCGGGCGTTCCGCTCTCGAGCTTCCTCCGCCCCGAGCGAGGAAAATTCCGCCTTAGGATCGCTCTTTTCCGATAGGCGCTCAGCTGAGCAGCTGCTGAGCGCTGCCGAGCAAGCTCGAGCTAATGGCAATTTCGATCGCGTGGTGGTGGAGCTCTTCCGCGCTGCGATTCGGCTGCTCAGCGAACACGGACGCATCACATTATACCCCGGCCTCACCGCCACAGAAGCTGCCCATGAGGCAGCGGCTGCCATTGGGGGCAGTGCCCTGCTCAACCGCGGAGCAGACTGGTTTAACCGCGTATTTTTCGCTGGGCTACACGCCCCAGCTGAGGCAGTGGCCGATCTGGATAAATTGGTGGCTTTTGTGCGAGCTAGCATTGCTGCGGCTTCCACTCCCGCTCAGGCCACTCGCTCTATTCCCACTGAGCAAGGAGAGAAACGAGAGGAGGCACAGTGATGCACCAACCACACCCCACGCTTCATGCCTCCGCGCCAGCAGGGCATCGTGCCCGCACTCATATCATTCTCACGCTCGTGATCGTATTGCTGTGCATAGGTGCAGGGGTGGCAAATACTATGCTCGGAGACCGCAACGATCATCGCTCATACTCGCCGGGTTCTCTCGATCCCCACGGAGGCGCTGCCCTAGCCCAGTTACTCACTCACAATGGAGTGAATGTGGTGCATGCTCAAGGCGCCGCAGATCTCGCTCAAGCCAACCCCGAAAGCACGGTGCTCGTGGTACAGCCAGCCGATCTCAGTGATTCCGACGTCAGCGCTCTGAAGCGTTCCGGGGCCACTATCGTGCTCTTAGGCACCTCTTTTATCCATTATGAGGACTGGGGTTTCGGGGAAAATGTATGGACGTCTCAGCTCCGCAATCAACACGCCGACACCGCACCCATACGTGCCACTGCCCGAGCTCGCTTATGTACCCCATCTGATTTGGTGGAGCATGATTCTGATGGCTCCACTATCGGGCCAGTGAGCCAAGTGATGATAGGAGCCGAGAGCAGCTCGCAGTGCTTTGAGGCTCAAGACGGCGCAGCGTGGGTACAATCACGCAGCTACCCACAGGTGTTTTATTTTGGCGCTGCAGATGCAATCACCAACCAATATCTCGCAGAATTCAACAATGCTGGCGTGGCTGTGAGAGCGCTGGGGCAACACCCCACGCTGCTGTGGGTAGAGAACTACACCGCCGATTTCACCTCGGATTCGCCGGTCACTGCACAGCTCCCCACTTGGCTCTCACTCGCCTTTGCGGCACTGCTCGCCAGCGGAGTATGGCTAGCGATTTTTCAGGCACGCCGCTTCGGGAAATTGGTGGCTGAGCCACTGCCTGTGGTAGTTCCTGCCGAAGAAGCAGACACCGGGCGCGCTCATCTCTACCGAGCTCATCACGATGTGCACCACGCTGCGCGTGTGCTGCGCTCCGCGTTTATCAATCGGCACGCACAGCGCCTGGGGCTGTCTCCTGGTGCTGATCCGGAGACTGTGGCACGCGCCTTTGCCAGCGCTAGCCACACCGAAATGCACACCGTGATGAGCGTTCTTTACACCCAACCTGTTCACACAAATTCCGATCTCGCTCACCTCGTTTCTGCTGTGAGCACACTAGAAAAGGAGCTCACTCGTGGCCGTTCCTCCACCTCCCGAAGCTAATTCCCAACCGCAGCCGTTTGGTGCGCCCATTCCGCCGTCAGCAATTCCGCCGTCAGCTCCTGCAACGGCACAGGCGACCTACCGCTCTGCCGCACCAGCTGGCGCCTCTGGGCCAGCAGAGCCGCAGCAGTTTCCCCACACGGCTGCCTCCGCCACCAATGCTCCCAGCTCCGTTGGGTTCACTAACTCAGCAGCTGAGCTCACTGATGAGGCGGCAGCTTTCGCCGCCGTGCGCACTGAGATCTCAAAAGCTGTGGTGGGGCAAGATCAGGCAGTGAGCGCTGTGCTGATTGGGCTGCTCACGAATGGGCACATCTTGCTCGAGGGAGTGCCCGGCACTGCTAAAACGCTGCTCGTGCGCTCTCTCGCAGCGGCGCTATCTACCGATTTTAAACGCGTTCAGTTCACTCCAGATCTCATGCCTGGAGATCTCACCGGCTCGCTCATCTATTCCAGCTCCACCGGAGAATTCACGTTCCGGCCAGGGCCAGTGTTTACCAATATTCTCTTAGCTGATGAGATTAACCGCACCCCGCCCAAAACGCAGGCGGCACTCCTAGAAGCGATGGCTGAGCACCAGGTGTCTGTAGATGGCCAAGCTAAAGAATTACCGGATCCGTTCTTGGTGGTGGCCACACAAAACCCCATTGAGTATGAGGGCACATACTCATTGCCCGAAGCCCAGCTCGATCGTTTCTTGATGAAGGTGACTGTGCCACTTCCAGAGCCCGCTGTGGAATTTGAAATGCTGAAGCGGCATGCTGGATCGTTTGATCCCAACGATCTACGCACCGCTGGGATCAGACCCGTAGCGAGTGCCACCACTGCATTAGCAGCGCGCGAGCAGGTGAAAGAGATCACCGTACACGAATCAATTTTGGCCTACATCGTGGAGCTAGTGCAGGCCACTCGAGTGAATCCTGCCGTGCGCGTGGCGGTGTCGCCACGCGGCACCACTGCACTGCTCTCGGTGTGCCGCGCATGGGCCTGGCTCAACGGCCGCACTTTCGTTACCCCTGATGATGTGAAAGCGTTCGCTCTGCCTGCATTAGGACACCGCATGCAGCTCCAGCCCGAGGCCCAGCTCGATGGGCTCACCACCGAACAAGTACTCACCACGATTCTCTCCTCTGTGCCCGCCCCACGGTGATTGCGAGCTGCTGCAGTGTATATTCGTTTTTCCGTTGTGCCGCTCTCTCTCGCGGGAGTGCTCCTTGCCTTGCTCACCAGTTCACACGTAGTTCTCATACTGTTTGAGGTGGCGTTGGCGTTGCTGTGTGTACTCGATGCCGCGCTCGCTCCCGCCCCGCGTCACCTCAGCGTGCACCGCGAAGCGGCAGCCTCCACTCGCGTGCGCACCACCCTAGAACAGGTGCTGACACTCACAAACACTGGAACTCGGAGAATGCGCGGCGAATGGCGCGATGCCTGGCCTCCCTCTGCCAATGTGGTGCCTAGCAGACACAGTTTTGATCTGGCTCCTGGCGCCAGCACCACACACACCAGCACACTCACGCCGCAGCGGCGCGGCACCCGCAAATCAGAGCACCTCACTGTGCGCAGCCGCGGCCCTCTCGGGTTTGCTGGGCGGCAACGCTCTCGTTCTACTTTCTGGAATGTGCACGTGCTCCCCGCCTTTACCTCACGTCGGCATCTGCCCGCACGGGTGGCACGCCTCCGAGAGCTGGAAGGCCGAGCATTGCTGCTCACTCGCGGCCAAGGCACAGAATTCGATTCGTTGCGCGAGTATGTGGCGGGAGATGACGTGCGTGCCATCGACTGGCGCTCCACCGCCCGCTTGGGCACCACTGTGGTGCGCACGTGGCGCCCCGAACGCGATCGCCAGGTGATCATTGTGGCCGACTCTGGCCGCGGCGGAGCTCTTCGCATTGCCGAGAACCCCGCTTTTGACGCCTATATCGAAACGAGCCTGCTGATGGCGGCGCTCGCCGAACGAGCGGGAGATCGCGTGCACGTGTTTGTGCTGGATTCGCACGTGCAAACAGCTGTGGCCGCCGCCCGCGGGATCGGGATTATCAACCGGCTCGGAGAGGCGTTTGCAGATACGGAACCCACTTTAGCGGCCACTGATTGGCGGTTGGCGGCAAGCGAAATTGATCGCCTCACCCACCAGCGCTCTCTCGTAGTGCTCCTCACCACCATCGGGCTCTCTGCTATTTCTGATGGATTGCTTGATGTGCTGCCACAGTTGGCACGCCGGCACACAGTGCTCATCGGCTCAGTGCAGCGCTCCAAATCTGATCTAGTGAATTTTTCTGCAGCCGAAGACGCCTTTCAAGCAGCTGCCAGTGCCCGCTCCGAGCTAGAAGTAGCAGCTGTGATTCGCAATCTGCAGCAGCTGGGAGCCACAGTGGTGCAAGAACGCGCCGATGGCTTGCCTCCAGCTATTGCAGACACCTATATCGAGCTCAAAGCGCGCGGGAAACTCTGATTACTGCGCATATTCAATATGCCACCCCGTTGAGGAGCTTCCCAACTGCCCGCCGCCAGATCGAGCAGCACGTTTGCCAAAAATCAGCACCCACGCCCAAAATCCAGCAAGTACCAATGCCCCAATCACGAGTTTAAGCCACCAGGGAAGTGCCGAGGGCGTGATAAACCCCTCTACTAGGCCCGAAATAAAGAGCACGAACACCAGGCCAATCCCCACCATAATGGTGTGGCGCCCCTCGCGCCCTAAACTGGCCACTCGTGGGTAGGGGCCAGGGTGCACAATTGCCCAGAAGACACGCAGTCCAGCAGCTCCAGCCACAAAAATCGCCGTCAATTCTAAAAACCCATGTGGCAAGATGAGCTGGAAGAAAATATCGAGATCTCCAAACCTCGCCATCACAGCACCAGACTGCCCCACTCCCACCATATTTTGAAACAGCACGTAAAGTGGGAAAATCCCTGTGAACCCACCGGCAACACACTGCAGTGCAGCCCAAGCGTTGTTGCTCCACACGAGCACCGAGAAATCGGAGTGCGCATACTCCTTGTAATACGCTGTAAAAGCCTGCTTAACATACGCTTGCTGCGCCGAATAAGAACCAAGGGTGTCGAGCAGCTGTGCATTGGTGGCATAGAGCACCAGCACTAACAGCATCACGGCGATGCTCGCCGCTGTGACGGCCCAGATCCACCGCCGGATTCGGTAAAACGAAAATGGCAGAATCACGCTGAAAAACCGAATAGCAGCGCGCCCTGGCGAGATGGGCTCAGCAGTGATACGAGAACGCGCTCGGCTGAGCGCCGTAGACATTCGCAGCACCACATCAGGATCTGGCGCTTTCGTGCGCACCACAGCCAGCTCTCCAGCCACACGCTGATAGAGCTGGATCAGCTCATCGCTTTCCACTCCGCTGAGCCTGCGCCGCTTCGCAAGCTGCTCTAAGCGTTCCCATTCGCCGCTGTGGGCTTTCGCATAGGCCAGTGAATCCATGGCTCCACTGTGCCATATGTGCGCTCTTCGTGCACATACGGCACCGATGTGCCTCAGGGCTCGGCTCACGCGTGCCGCAGATTGGATCTGCGTGGGCACAGTGCTCGCCGTAGGCTCGCCCGCGGCTACCGATCTGCCCACACATCGCATAGGCTTGGGCTGTGGCACGAAATCTAGACCAATTTGAGCAGCTGAAAGCACATGGTTACCTCGGTGAAGAAATAGTGATCGGGGAAGGCGTGGCTCTCGATCTTCCTGCCGCCACGGCGGCATCGCGGATATTAGCTGGCGCGGTGGATTGGATCGTATTGATGCTGGGGCTCATTGCCACGCTTATCATGCTCGCTCAATACGGGCCAGCTCTTAATCCAGCTGCCCTTCGAGCCACGATTATTGGAATCATAGCCTTCTGGGTGTGGCTCTTGCCGGCTCTGATTTGCGGAATCACTCATGGCTCTTCGCTGGGAAAATTAATCACGCGCACCCGCGTGGTGCGCAGTGACGGCGGGGTGATCACTTTTCGCCATGCTTTTATCCGAGCCACAGTGGGTATCTTTGAAGTGTATCTGCTGCAGGGCGTGCCAGCTTTTCTCGCAGTGGTGATCTCTCAGCGAGGGCAGCGATTCGGGGATATGCTCGCAGATACTTATGTGGTGCGCTGGCCTAAGAAACGCTCCTTTGATCTAACAATCCAAATGCCTGCTTCCATGATCCCCTGGGCAGCTACCGTCCGCACCCGCGAAGTGCCTGGTGGCCTCTTGCTCAACATCACCAGCCATTTTAAAGCGATTCCCACACTCACCGCGCAGGCGCGTAATGAGCAGGCACGAGTGCTCGCAGCTGCTGCAGAACAGTATGTGAGCCCTGCCCCTCCGTGGGGCACTCCTCCTGAAGATTTTCTGGCAGCGCTCTTAGTGCTTCGCAACCACATCGAGTTCTCCCGCTCAGAGCTCTCCCGCGAACGGCAAGCACGCGCACTCGCTGCAGTGAATCGGCTCCCTTATCAGCCAGATGTTCCAGCTGATTCCGCGCGCTCCTTGCCTCCGCAACTGCACACCTCACCTTATCCGCCTCGCGCAGTTCCTACCGCCAGCTAACTCCTTACTTCCGCCACCGGCTAGTTTTCGTGCGGGGTAGGTGCCACTCCAGCTATTTGCCACGCCTCAGCTGCCAATGCCCGTGCTCTTGGAGCGCTATTCACTGCCCTGCCGCTCACTGCCCTCACCGCCGTCAATCACCGTGAGATGCGGCCGCACTGAAGGCAGCTGTACCTGCGAGATCCACGGGTTTGGAAGATCCCCTGTGGGGTGGGCATGCGATCTCTTCTCCCGCGCCACTGTTTCTGCAGCGCTCAAAGCGTCTGCAAGCGCTGTGAGCTGATCTCCCGCAGCGGGTTCTGGATCTGCCTGCGCCGCCACCTCTAATTCTGCCTGCAGCCGCACCAGTTCCCAGCCCACCGGCACAGTGACGGCCTCCATGTGCTGCTCACACAGATCGAGAGCTCCCGGCTGTGGCTCCGGTGCGAGAGGGCCAAGCACGGCTACCGCTCCTCGATAATCGAACGTTATCGTAGCCACTGCGGGATTGGGGCACGCTGCACGTGAGCAGGTACGGATTTCACTCATGAGGCAAAAGTAGCACTAAATGTACAGCAGTGCTCAGAAGGGACGCAGGTAATCGATATCTTCTGGGTGCTCTCCCAGAGCGCTAGCGAGATGATTCGTCACCACCTCGTGAATAAAAATCCTAGGGTGGCGCTGCCTACTAGCTTCTTCAATAATCGGCATGCGATAGAAGATCACCCGCGCCGCAATCTTCGATGGGCGTTCAAAAGGAATCACCCGCCCCAACGGCACTCCATCTTCCCACGGGGCTGGATCTGAGTGCGGCACGTCGAGCACTGCGAAATCGAAACGATCCATTCGCTCGCCCAGGTGTTGCCGAAAAGTGCCCAAATCCCACGCGATCACATCGTCAAACATTTGAGCGCGAGTGCGCCATGCTGGAAGCATTGGCGGCAGTGACGGGCCACGCATCCCACGGCCGTGCCGATCGCGCCGCACTCTGCGCGCGCTGCGAGAGCGGTGCACAGCCGGCGGCACGTTCTCGCGCTGCGGGGCAGAATTAGCACTCTGGCGCTGTTCACTAGCTCCATGTGATCGATTATCAGGCACGCCAACAGTGTAGCTGGTTTATAAGCAGCGCACACGCTCCACCCGCACACGCTCCACTCGCACACGCTCCACCCGCACACGCTCAGTTGGCAAATAGCACCCGGGTGGTGGAGCTACCCGCTCCATTCTGGCTGAGCGGAACCCACGAAATTCCGCTGCCATTTCCAAGATCAGCACGCACCGCCACCGCCGCGTAGAGCGGCACTGCCGAATTCACTGAAACGTACGCCGCACCAGCAGGCAGCGCAATAGCCACGGAGCCTTTCGCCGTCACTTTCTTTTCAGCGATACTCTTGCCGTCGGCAGCAAATGCTTTCCACGAAAACACCGCCTCTTGCGCCTGCTCACCGCTCAGCGCTGGCGTAACCACCAGATGCGCCGTTCCGATCCCAACAGCAGCTCCTGCATGGCTCACTGCTCCCTCGCTGGCGAGCCATGCAATATCCTTTCCAGCGGTTCCAGAATCAAAGCGCACAAACGCTCCTGCCGCCACGGTGCCATCAGCGCTCACCCGCACTGTATACGCTCCGGGAGCCACCCCATCGAGGCTCAGATCCAGCACTCCACCAGCCACGAGCTTCACTTGCTCTCCCCCTGGGAGTGGGCGCGCTACGCCATCTGCTCCAATAAGTGCCACTGCAGCTGTGTGCGCTGTACTATTTGGATTTACTATGCGCACACCCGCTTTCACTGCGGAATCCACACGCGCAGATTTCCCCGTTTCGGCTGCAGCTTTGATACCCCCCAGATTCACCTGGCCAGCCGGCAGCACGAGCCCGGGCACCATCACTGTGCGCCCCTCTCGGCCGGCAGTGATTACGTCAATTCCAGCCGGAGTGAACCCTTCGAGCGCGTTCGTTTGCAGCGCAGCAGCAAATTGCCCAGCCTCGGCAGAGAGGAAAAAGGCCACCCGTTCGTCGTCATTCACAAGGCCATCAAGCGATATGGATTTGATCGTCTGTGGAGCGAGCGGAGCCAGTGAGCTAGTGCCCAGCGGCACCTCCCCCAACGATGTGAACGCACGAATCTTCACCTGCACATTAGTGAATGTGGGATTAGCGAGCACTAGCCTATTCGACGTACCCACCATGCTTGAGGACCCCACTAGCCACATCGAGTTGGCTGGCCACTCGCAGGGAATGTGGGCGAGCCCCCGCAGATCTCCAGCGCTCGCTATATGAGCTGTGCCTCCCATCAATATCGCTTCGGGATCTACCGCGCGGCTGATTGAAGCGGCGCCTGTGAGCGCGGCGGTGCCCAAGCCAGTTTTAGCAGCAAATTTTCCGCTAATCACGGGAGTAGTGACGGCGGTGCCTAGGTTGGTATCTGCCGTAGCGCCGCGAGCAGCCACAGCAGGAGCTTTCCCAGTGAACGTCTGCCAGCGCGGCAACGCCGCCGAGGGAGGCACACCGGCTAACAACGCTCCTGTGGCAGAGCGAATCTTCTCATCGGCGTGAGCGGCATTAACCCCCGTAGCTACCGTGCGCTCCACTCCGCCTAGACACATCGTTGCCACACGCCCTTCGTTGGAACTCACGGCCCCCGGAGCCAACGCCAACGCCGGAGAATTGAGGAGCGGATCTGGGAGCATCAGTCCTGCTGCTCCCACCCCGGCAGCCACGGCAAGCACTACCACACCAGCCGCTACAGCGCCAATTGCACGTTTTATCCCGCTCATGCAACATCCTCCTTGCGCTGCCGGATTGGCAATGCGGCCACCACTCCCACCAGCACCACCACAGCTGCACAACCGAGCACAAGCCACAGCACCCAATCGCTGTGCCACACGTTCAGATCTCCGCTTGCACCAGTGGGGATTTTCCATGCCTGAGCCCACATCGGTAGGCCTAATGCAGCCATTTTCTGCTGATCTGCACGCTCCAGTGCCACTCCATTGAGGCTCGCTTTCCACGCGCCATCAGCTCGCTCAGCGAGCACGAGTATCTGCTCGTGTGGCGCCACCGCCACTACATCATGGGCACTCCACGTGCGCGATTTCAACGCTTTCCAAGCGCCAGATTCAGAATCCACTAACCGTAACCGAGTTGGGCCGGAAGCACCGGCCGCTGAATCCACACTCACGCGCCAGAAAGCGCCCGTTTCATTGTTCGTTACGTATTCTAATCCAGGCACCGCATTCAAATCGGCGATGAGCTGTGAGCGCGCTTGCGAATCAGTGAACTCCTGCGGCGGCCTCACCAACACTACCGAAATAGCGTGTTCTCCCAGCGCCTTACTCACCTCTTGGCCAGCTGCTGGCACGTTGGCGAGCGTCATCGCCAGATTCGCCTCGGCTGGATCAAAGTGGGTGGCGGCCTGCTTCTGCGCCGCGATTGGCTGCCCAAACCGCATCGGATAAAATGCGCTCGCCCGATTCGCTCCGGCAGCCATAGTGTATTCCTGCAACTGCAGCCCAGGATAGCGCCACACTTCTGCTTCCAGGCCATTAGCCGTGGGGTTGAGGGCAAGCACCCGGGAGCGCTCTGGAGACGTTTGATTGGTGACGGCGAGCGCCGGGGCAATAACGTGCGGCGCGCCATGCACTGTGGCCGTTGGCGCCAGAGCTGTGCTCACTGCCCACCAGCCTCCTATTGAGAGCACGCTGAGCGGCAGCAGTGCCGCTAACGCCCCATATCCTAGCTGCCAGATTCTCCAGCGCCTCTCCACTGAGGGAAGCTCCGCTTCTGGGGAGAGCTCTGCTTCAGAGAGACGTGCTTCTTCAGAGGATAACCCCGCTTCTGGGGAACGTGCTTCTTCAGAGGAGAACTCCGCTTCAGAGGATAGCCCCGCTTCAGAGAGCGGCGCGCTTTCGGAGGGAAGTGCTTTCTCTGGGGGTACGGTGCGAGCCGAGAACAGCTGCCGAATCCCCACACTGCCGCGAGCAATCGCTACAGCCAAGCCCAGCCAAGCGAGGGAGAGGCCCACTCCATGCCACGCCACTGCCGGCACAAAATTCCCATCTACCACAGCGGCAGCTACGGGCACGTATGCACTACAGAGCGCTAGAGCTAAGCCTACGCTCACCATTCCCCACCCAATTTTAGGGGCACTCCCCGTGCCTGGCCGGAGTGCTGCGAGCATTCCCAACACCACAATCACCAGCAGTGGAATAAAGAGCAGCCAATCCAGATCTGGATGGGCGATATCGAAGCTACGGGTGGTGAATCCTCTGAGAATAGCCTGCGGTTCAACAGCGCCACCCACCGGCACTCCTGGTTCGGAAAAAGCAAATGCCACCCATGCCCGCCACGTGGGGCGCACCTGCAGTGCGGCCGGAAGCAAAACTGCGATCGCCGGCACCGGCACCCACAGCCACCGTTTCCTGCCCGAACGCCCTACCAGCACACACAGCAAGGAGAGCACAATCGCAAGCGGCACAAAAATTGGCGCAGCCACTGCGAGCGCGGCAAAAGTGAGCGATGTAAGTCCAATCTGGGTGTGGGCACGCTGCGAACTCGATGTTGTGCCTTCACGCCAGGCCCCCACTACGGCGAAAAGTGCGAGGGGCAGCAATGCGTGCACGCTAACACCTGCCACTCTCCCTTGGGCGAGCGCTTCGAGGAATGTTGGGCTCACTATCCATAGCAACGCCACCAACGTGCGCATCACAGCTGAACGGGTGAATCTCCCCGCTGCGAGATATGCTAAGAGAGCTGCCACCACCGGAGCCGTATACAGCCACATCGTGAGCAGCATGCCCAGCGTGACGCCCCAGGGAGCACCTACTAGCGCAGCAGGGAGCCACGCCAGCCAATAAGCATCTATTGTGCCCGCAGAGCCATCGCCACTGGCGAGCCACCCGTGAATTCCAGCCTGCCAGAGCCCGTCTGCCGTGAGTGTGCTAGGCGCGAGCACTCCGCCAATAAGTGTGCCAGCTGCGAAGTTTCTGATATTTATACTCGCCGCGCAAAGCGCCGAGATCACAAGCGTGGCAAATGCCCCGTGGCGGGCAGCACGCCGTTCTTCTTGGGCCGCTTTCAGCACTAGCGGATCGACGTGCGGGGCTGCTGATTCGTCTTCCTCAGCGATACGCAGTGCTCTTTTTGCCTCATGGATATCGCGAGGGCTTGCCTCTAAAGCCCGCAGCGCACTCTGGCTTCCCCCGAGGCGGGCAATCGCCCGCCGACCAGCTAGCACGGCGCCCAGCGCCCCCGCTATCCGCAGGCTTGCACTCACTTCGCCAGCTGCCCGCACTGAATCTCTCCACGCGAGCCGCATTAATGCGCGCGGAATCGCACCCACTATATAGCCCAGCCACAGTGGCACCACTAGGGCTGTGGGCGCGGCGAGCAGCGCATTAAAGATCTGAGCCCTGCGGCGTGCTCCGTACGATACTGCCAAATTTTCATCGGGGCGAAGCGCTCTGCCATGGTGCTCGAGCAAAGCCGTAGGAGCCACCACCACACGGTAACCTGCGAGGTGCACGCGCCGTGAGAACTCGAGGCCATCGCCAAACGGGCCTAAATTGGGGTTAAATCCGTTGAGCTCTTCCCACACTCGGGTGCGCACGAGCATTCCGGCACTGCCCACGGCCAGCACATCTTCTCGCGAGTCAAACTGGCCTTGATCGCGCTCAAGCTCACGAGTTTCGGGCACTCTTCGCGCCGATCGCGTGGCCCTAATCCCCACTTCGCGCACGTAATACGGATCTGTTGGAGCTATTCGTGGCGCCACATATTTGGGGCCAACCACGCCAATTTTTGCAGATTTTTCAGCGGTGGCCAACAAATTTTCTAAAGCCTCAGGCAGAGGTGTTGAATCTGCGTGAAGCAGCCATAACCACTCTTCCTCCGCCCGAGCCGCTCCCGCTTGCTTAGGCCGCCCATCACTGTCGCGTTTGCGCGCAAACGCGACAGCACTTCCGAAAGTAGGAGCATTCCCCACTGGCACAATCACGCAGCGCGCGAGAAAATCCGCCGGGAGCGCAGCTTGTTGTACTCCCGCTTCCGCGTCGTTCGCCACTGGCACTGCCACGAGCACGCGCTCTACACTCACGCTCTGAGCAGCTAAGCCAGCCAGAGTGCTGCGCAGAAAATCGGCGTCAGAGTGAGCCGCCACCACCACAGCGACCACGCGATCGTGATGAGTAGCGCTGAGTTTCCCCTGCAGAGCTGGCACGCGAATCTACCGACTTCCTCCTCGCGCCACTCGGCCTACTCGCCGTTCGCGCGCGATGCGTTTGCGATCATTATCTGAAGTGCCGCCCCAAATCCCGTGGCGAATATCGTTAGAAACGGCATATTCCAGGCACTCTGCCCGCACTGAGCAGTTGTTGCACACAGATGTAGCTGGCGCAGTAGATCCCCCTTTTTCGGGATAGAAAATATCTGGATCAGTTTGTGCACACAGCGCATCTTCCATCCACGAACGATCCGAGATCCCACCGATCGTGCCATAGCCAAGGTCGAAAATTCCGCGCATTAGCCGCTGTGCTCCCCGAGCACTCAGCCTCTCAAATTCAGCCGATTCGCTGCGAACTGAATCATCGGGAGCGGAATGTGCCAGCCGTAGCCGCGGGGTGGCATCGCGCCCAGAATCACTCTCCCGTTCCCACATGAAATTGCTCCTTCGCGCTCCTCGCCAGAAAAAGTACTAGATAAATTACACTCGTGTAACCGCAGTAAAGTCAAGGCCAATACTGAAATTGTGGCTTGTTCACGCCACTGTGAAGATCAGCATAGCCGCAGCGCAGCGAGGGCTAGCGCCATCTGCTATGGCTCACCACTGGCCTTACGGCGCACTGCTCCCGAAGCTACGTAGCTACTGGCGATCAGCCTAACACATTGGCATCAAGACGCCCCGGATACCCGTTGAGTCGAGCAGAATCCGTGTACTGCCAGAGCCCGTAGCTAAACCCAGGGCGATAGGAGCTCCACTGCGCCACCCAAATCGCAAGCCCCGAACGCGTGAGCACGCCGTAGTTAAGTTTGCTGTAATACCAGCTAGACGACGCATACACACCTGGGCGATATCCGCCAGAGCGCGCTACCGAAGCAAACTTCAAGGTCTGATCTGTGAGCGTGGCCATCGAAGCCCAGGATTGGTGAGTGGGATCTTCCACATCGATATAAAGAGGGAAGCTCAGACGCCGTCCACCAAGGAACTGCAGCGCAGCGCGTGCTTCGTTGGCACCTTCGTTTCCCTCGTTAGCTGCGGAATACCAATAGGCCCCCACCGGCACCCCACGCCGCGTAAATTCAGCATAATGCCGATCGAAAGCAGAATCTTTGTTGAGCGAACTTCCTGAATACGAGCCGGTGAAGCCAATACGCAAGATCACGCCACTCACCGAACGCGCTAGCGCATCGTAGTTAATGAGAGAAGGAGACTGCCAGCTCGATAAATCAATGACGGGTTTTGTGCCTCTAACTGGTGCGGGAGCTGGCTTAGGGGCAGGAGTGGGAGCCGGAGTTGCTTTCTGAGTGGGGGCCACCGGAGCTACCGAGCGGTTGCGTGCAGCTGCTGCTTTAGCAGCGGCCTCAGCTTGCGCACGAGCTTGTGCTTCTGCCTGTGCACGCGCTGCTGCAGCCGCTTTTTCACGGGCGATCCGCTGCTCTTCCAAAGCCTGGAAACGCTGAGATTCTAAGGATTTTGTGGTGTTTTTCTGCTTTGCTAGCTGATCGAGAAGCGCATCGCGCTGTGCCTCTGCAGCCACTTCTTCTGCCTGCGCCGCCTCGGCGGCAGCGGCGGCATTATCTGCAGCCACATCAGCTGCTTCCATTAGCTTTGCCTGCTCAGCAGCTTTTTGTGCAGCGCGTTTTTTGAGGTTTGCCGCCACATCTTGCATGGCTTTAAAGCTCTTTACCTTGGCGTCTGCACTATCTGCCACCACATTGAATGCTCGGTCGTGCGCTGAAGCGTCTGCCAGCGAATTCGCGTCAAAGAGGTAATAGGCTGTGGTGAGATTTGTGGCCGAATTTTGGTAGATAGCTTGCGCGATAGCCGCCATATTTGCGCGAGCCGCTTCCACAGCTTTCTGAGCCTTTACCGCTTGTTGTTTTGCTTGCTCTGATTCTTGAGCAGCTTTTTGAGCAGCTGCCTGAGCTTGCTCAAGCGTTTTTTGGGCCGTGGCAACCTCTTGCTGTGCTCGTAAGCTATGCGCCGAGAGGTTTGCTAATTGCACTTCGATATCCGCAATGGAGCTTTGAGTTTTTTGCTCCGCGCCTTTAGCCGCTGCAATATCTCCCTCGCTGGGCACCTCTTGCTTCACATGATGGGCACGCATGGCAACCACACGAGAAGTGGCAGGAGTAATCCCAGTTGCAGGCGCTGCCACTGCCGGCGTGGCAGCGCACAGTGGTGCAACGCTCAGTGATAGTGCCAGGGAAGCTACAGCTAGGAGATTTGCCCGCACATTCTTTTTCATGCTCAGCCCTTCAATGCGTGGTGAGTGAACTAAACGTCGTCAGCGCTTACTGAGGCACCTTCCCCACGTGCCTCAAAAAACGCTTGATAAACAATTTATAACAACTTTCACAGTTATGCAACAGAAATATCTTTTTTAACAACTTTCACAAAAATAACACTGGCGCCATATTCAACATTTCAACGAACGTCGTTCCTAGCTTTGCTTTCTGCACATGCGCAATAGATCTCCCGCCCATCGCCCCTCGGCTGCTCCTTACTTAAGACCAGATCGCAGGAGCACCCCATCTCCGCCCTGCCATTCTCTAGCTCCAACAATCGCCACAACCCCACTCACTCGCCGCCGCGCATGAGCACCCAGTACGCCAACGGAACTGCACCACAGGTTCAGCGATGAAGATAGGGGCAGAAATGCGCCACGGAATTTGCAACCCAAGTAACCAGTAACACCAATATCCAACAGCGGTAACACCAGCAGTGCCAGCACTCGGCACCCCACCCGGAGCGGCAGCACACCGCACAACGGTGCCAGAAGTTGAAATTTAGGCAGCTGCCACTTCACGCCAAAAGCACAACCACCGCAACAAACAGATCAGAGAAATTAACAACCCCAGCTGCGCTAACGCAGCAGCACAATCACCGCAGTAAAAGAGCCAGAGAAGCTTATGGCGGGCAAGGCAGCACCCGAATGACAATCACCGCAGTAAAAGAGCCAGAGAGCACCATGTATTAATAAGGCAATGCAACTTGGGGCATGAATCGCCTTGGGTATTAATCACACAATGCGGCTAAGAATATTGACGGCGCAGCTAGCTAGAGCGATAAGAAAAGGGGCAGCGCCGTCAATACATTTGCGCACGCATCGTCACCGCATTTACGCACGCAGGTTTTACATACATATTTTATGTGCGTAGGCCTATACACATATTTATGTACGCAGAACTTTCAGCTCGAATTTGCACAGCAGATCGCTACCCCCTAGTTCATATTTATGCGTGCAGAGCTTTCGGTGCGGGAGCACGTTTACAGGTGCGAGAAAGCGCCCAGGCGGCAACTAGGCAACGCGCAGAGCCAAACCTGCGGCGATGAAAGACAGAACCTGAGGATACAGAGAGCAAAAATAGCG
>JALELI010000047.1 GCA_022768785.1 Arcanobacterium sp.
AGCCCTTAGCGGAGCGTGCCCAAAGAAAACCAACACTAGAAAAACGCTGGGTGGGGTGAAAGCCCACGCTTTCACCCCACCCAGCGATCAAGCTAGTGCCGAGGAAATTCGGCACTGCTGCATCATCGGCACATATCAGTGCTATCAGTACATGCCGCCGCCCATGTCGGCTTCGTTAGCCACGCCAGCAGGAGCCGGAGGCTCTGGTTTATCGGCCACCACGGCTTCGGTGGTGAGGAACAAGCCAGCGATCGAAGCAGCATTCTGGAGTGCCGAACGAGTTACCTTCACAGGATCGTTTACGCCAGCAGCCATCAGATCTTCATATTCGCCAGTAGCAGCATTCAAACCGCTATTAGCTGGCAGCGTGCGCACCTTTTCAGCCACTACGCCGCCCTCAAGGCCAGCGTTTTCAGCGATCTGCTTGAGCGGAGCGCTCACAGCCACGGCCACGATGCTCGCACCAGTCGCCTCATCGCCCTCAAGTTTGAGCTCACCGAGAGCTTTATCAGCAGCCTGGATCAGTGCCACACCGCCGCCGGCCACAATGCCCTCTTCCACAGCAGCTTTGGCGTTGCGCACAGCGTCTTCAATGCGATGCTTGCGCTCCTTGAGCTCCACCTCAGTGGCGGCACCGCTCTTAATCACGGCCACACCACCAGCGAGCTTCGCCAAACGCTCCTGCAGCTTTTCACGATCGTAATCAGAGGTGCTCTTCTCAATCTGAGCCATAATCACGTTCTTGCGAGCCTCGATATCTTCAGCCGCGCCAGCGCCATCAATAATCGTGGTGGAATCCTTGGTGAGCACCACCTTACGAGCCTGGCCGAGCACATCGATATCCGCCGTCTCCAGCTTGAGCCCCACAGTCTCCGAAATCACCTGGCCGCCGGTGAGGATAGCCATATCCTGAAGCATTTCCTTACGGCGATCGCCAAATCCTGGAGCCTTCACAGCAGCGCTCTTAAACGTGCCACGAATCTTGTTTACCACGAGCGTGGCCAGTGCTTCGCCTTCCACATCTTCAGCGATGATCACGAGCGGCTTGCCAGTCTGCATCACCTTTTCGAGCAGCGGCAGCATATCTTTCACATTTGAAATCTTGCTCTCCACGAGCAGCACGTATGCATCTTCAAGCACTGCCTCCTGGCGCTCCACGTCCGTCACAAAATACGGCGAGAGATAGCCCTTATCGAATGCCATGCCCTCGGTGACCTCGAGATGCGTGCCAAAGGTGTTGGATTCTTCCACCGTCACAACGCCATTGTGGCCAACCTTTTCGAGCGCCTCAGCAATGAGCTCACCAATTTCAGGATCGCCAGCCGAAATCGAAGCGGTGGCTGCGATCTCCTCTTTGGTCTCCACCTCTTTAGCATGTGCAAGCAGCTGCTTGACGACGGCGTCTACCGCCACATCAATACCCTTGCGCAGGGCGATCGGATTTGCGCCAGCTACCACGTTGCGCAGGCCTTCTTTTACGAGCGCCTGAGCGAGCACAGTTGCAGTGGTAGTGCCATCACCGGCCACATCGTCAGTTTTCTTGGCAACTTCCTTCACCAGCTCGGCACCGATCTTTTCAAATGGATCTTCGAGCTCAATTTCTTTTGCGATGCTCACGCCGTCGTTCGTGATTGTGGGGGCGCCCCACTTCTTCTCTAGCACCACGTTGCGGCCTTTTGGCCCGAGCGTCACTTTTACAGTGTTTGCGAGTGTGTCTAAGCCACGCTCCATACCGCGTCGTGCGTCTTCATCAAACTTAATGATCTTCGACATTGCGTCTTCTTTCCTCCACTAGGAGCTGATTAGTTGTTCAGCTGATGCCCGCGACGGATAACGTATTTTTCACAGATTTTGTTCCGCAAAGAATTCGTCCATCAGCTGCGCGTTTTTCACCTAGCAAGCCAGGTGCCACATATGATTCTGGCATTAGCCCACGCGATTGTGCAAAATAATTTCGCACAATCGCCCTTATGTTCACCACAGGCTAAAAACTTGAGCTTAGCTGGCTCAAGTTTATCACCGGAGAACCACCACGATTCCGGCGGCATCGTGTGCCTTGGCAGCATCTTCTTGGAGCGCCGTGATTCCGATCTCTGCAGCAACTTTTTGAGCTGTAGCCTTCAGCTCTGAACTGTGGTAATAAATTGCACTCTGTTCAGGATCCGTTTCGCGGTAATCTCCAGTTGTTACTGAGGTAAATCCAGCTGCTGTGAGCTTCTCTGCGTTGCGAGCGGCTAACCCATCTTTACCAGTGCCATTGAGCACGGAAATCTTCGCTCCGAGATTCACAGCCGCGGGAGCCGCTGCCCCCGCCTGATTATCGTTCGCAGAAGCAGCAGAATCGGGCGCTTTCTTCCCTTGCGTGGCTGAGTTGGTCTGCCCACTAGTACCCTGCACAGCACCAGTGCTCTGCGCCGTCTGCGCCGTAGGTGCCGCACCTGTGCGCATCATACTCATCAGCGTGCCAATCCCGATACCGACCAACGGAGACAGCACCACCACGAGCACCAAGGCAATAATCCATTTATGCGATTTTTTCTGCACTCTGTGCGCCCCCGCACGCGAGTGATTTTGTGCCATCTGATCGAACTGATCAAAACTAAACTTCTCTGCCACGGCAAACCTATCGCAATTTCTTGGCCAATCTAGCCACTTATCCACAGTATCCCTAGCGCCCTCGCCGCTCGTCAAATTTTCGATCACGCAAATGCCGCAAACGATCCACGAGCACTGGATCTGCCCGCCAAAAGCGCGGCTGCTCCAGGAGCGCAGAGAGCAACACATAGTATCGTGACGGCGTGAGGCCCGTGGCTTTTTTAATCGCCGCCTCACGTGTGGCAGCGATACGCCACCACTCCCGTTCTACGCGCAGCACAGCTTGCTCTAACTCGCTCAATTCTTCATTCGCTTTTTCCCGATCCACTCCTTCTCGCCCAGAGCTTACTTCCCCAGTTCTATCCTCCGAATCTGCCATGGTTTCAGCCTACCGGGAGGCTAGGGCAAAATTTCCGGCAATGGCTCTATGAACTTTATGGGCATGGGCGAAAGCCACTGGCGAAGCACCTGGTGGCCAAGTAGCCAAGTAGCGCCCGCAGGCAAATACTTCATCTCCGCGCCGAAATCGCCAAGCACATACATCGAGTGGCCACAGGCCATACTCCAGGTGCCCGCTCAATCCTTCCGGCCATACTCTATGAGCGCAGGTACAAGTGCGGGTACTCTTGAAAGCATGGAATCTAACTCCCCGCTCAGCAATATTATGGCGCCTGATTGGGCACAGGCTATGGAGCCGATGGCGCAAAAAATTCACGCGATGGGAGATTTTCTCCGGGCAGAAATAGCTGCAGGGCGTGGCTATCTTCCCGCCGGAAAGAACGTGTTTCGCGCATTTAGCTATCCGCTCAAACACGTGCGAGTGCTCATCGTGGGGCAAGATCCCTACCCCACTCCCGGCCACCCAGTAGGGTTGAGTTTTTCGGTGGCTCCAGAGGTGCGCCCACTCCCGCGTTCACTCATCAACATCTTTACTGAGCTGCACTCGGATCTAGGGATCACCCCACCGCCCAGCGGAGATCTCACTCCGTGGTGCGAGCAAGGAGTGATGCTACTCAACAGAGCACTCACTGTGCGGCCCAATGCGCCAGCTAGCCACCGCGGAAAGGGCTGGGAAGACATCACCGAATTTGCCATTCGCGCGCTCGTGCACCGAGGTGGCCCGCTAGTGGCGATCCTCTGGGGGCGCCAAGCACAAGAACTCACGCCAATGCTCGGCAACACCCCAATAGTCGCTAGCGCACACCCATCGCCGCTCTCTGCGAACCGTGGGTTTTTCGGCTCGCGCCCTTTTTCGCGCGCCAACTCGCTGCTAGAGAACCAAGGAGCAGAGCCCATCAACTGGGATTTGGCACACCGCTAGTCGTAATACACCGCTAGTCGTAATACACACCCGCCAGATCCACAAGCAACATCGCTCCTAGAGCAGAGCTTATTCTGCGCAGTTGATCCACATCAACGCGCTCCGAATGCTGTGCAACCGTGATTTCTTCCTCAGCAGGCACTGGATCGGCAGAGCGTTTAATCTTCGCTGCAGCATCAAAGTCTGCGCGCAATTGCGGGCTAAATGCGCCCTCTCGGCGCGCCGCAAACGCACTAATTTCCGCAGCATACGATTCTTCTTTTGCCATCTGCGCCACAGAATTTGCCTTCAACATACGCGCTGTGTGCCGCAAGAGCCGCATTCCGCGATCAAAATCTCCCGAGCCAATTTCTGTGATGGCCCGTTCCAATAACGGATAATCAGAGCTCCGAGCAGCTCGCTCCAAAAGCTCAAATTGCATTCCTAGAACTTGCTCATTCTCACGAGGAGAGTGCTCACGCTCTGCTAAACGCTGTGCATCTTGCGGAGTGGTTTGCCCCATACTCGCTAGATATTCACCTTCCACGGTTTCGCGGTCGTCCAGTGTGGAGCGCAACGGCAATGCCTTAATTGGCAAAGTGAGCACAAACATGATCACAATCACCGGCAATGCACCCACAAACACCCAGTGCAACCGATCGGCAAGGCCAGCGCGCACCGCAGCCGCCACCGCTTCGGGCAAGCTGGCGAGCACACGTGAATCGAGCACCGCACCTGCATTAAAGTTTGACGCCGCACCAGCCGAAGCCGGCAAATGGGCGGCAATCGCCTCTTTCAAACCAGTGTTCATCACCGTACCGAAAATAGCGATACCCGTGGTAGAGCCGATGTTGCGGAAAAA
>JALELI010000078.1 GCA_022768785.1 Arcanobacterium sp.
CACAGCGAGATCGCTATCCGGCATTCAAAATCCCGAGTGTCTGCGTGCCAGCTTCGATCGACAACAATCTCCCCGGATCAGAGCTAGCAATCGGAGCAGACACCGCTCTCAATAACAACGCTGAGGTGCTCGATAGAATTCGGCAGAGCGCTTCAGCATCGCAGCGCTGCTTTGTGGCCGAAACGATGGGGCGCAAATGCGGATATTTAGCGCTGATGAGTGCCATTGCCACCGGCGCTGAGCAAGTGTATCTCTACGAAGACGGCATCACGCTCGCGGGCCTAGCCAGAGATTCTGCTCGCATGGTAGATTCTTTCACCAACGGCCGGCACCTCTATTTGGTGGTGAAAAACGAAGATGCCTCCACAAACTACACTGCGGATCTAATGCGTCGGGTGTTCGAGCAAGAGGGTGGCGAACTCTTCGACGTGCGCACCGCTATTTTGGGTCATATGCAACAGGGAGGAAATCCCTCTCCATTTGATCGTGGCCTCGCCGTCCGTATGGTGGCACACGCTATTGATGTGATTGATCAAGAGCTCTCCACTAAAAAAGTGCGCTATATGCTGGTTGGCCAGCACGAGGGAAGAATTGAAACGTTCCCGGTGGGGCATATGGACGAGCTGATCGATCTTGAAGAACGGCTTCAGTACGAGCCCTGGTGGCTCGGTCTGAAAGATGTGCTCTACGTGGTGAGCGATCCAGAGTTCACCACAGACGTCGGTCGGCTCAGCATTGTGGAGCCGGCATAGCACAAGCTAGAGCGGTACGGCTAGAGCGCGCGCGTGAGGCCCCAAGGAGCTAGATATGCTAGCACCACAGCCAATACGATCAGGCACAGCACATCAAACCATCGTGCCCGCACGTGCGGCACCACGCGCGGGCCACACGTAGCGCGCACCACCGCCGTCACCACTAAGCTCAGTGCCAACAACTGAACTGCCACCGTGGGTTGCACAAAATACGCAACTCCCATCACGACTGCTAACCATATAAGCAGCACTGCATAAAACCACGGCGAAGGCAGATCTTTCACGCGCGCTATTCTACCTCGTATTGAGTGATGGCTGATGAACCACTGCAGCTCACACCGCCACAGCTCACATTCCAGCAGCACACTGTGAGATCAGTGCGCAAAGTGGCGCGCATGTGTGAAATACATAGTGACACCTGCAGCTTGAGCCGCTGCAATCACCTCTTCATCACGGATCGAACCGCCCGGTTGCACCACCGCTGTTACGCCGGCGTCAGCTAGAACCTGGAATCCATCGGCAAAGGGGAAGAACGCATCTGATGCGGCCACAGATCCACGAGCACGCTCAGGTGCAGCTGCCCCTGCACCGCTCGGAGCTCCCAAGGTATTGGCTCGCTCCACGGCAAGCCGGCACGAATCTACACGGTTCACTTGCCCCATTCCCACGCCCACACTGGCGCCATCTTTGGCCAACAAAATTGCATTCGAGCGCACCGCCCGCACTGCCCGCCACGCAAATTCCAAATCTCGCATAGTTCCTGCGGTGGCAGGAGCTCCAGCCACAAGCTCCCAGTGAGCTGGGCTATCGCCCACCGCGGTGAGCTCATCGCGCTGCTGGTAGAGAGCACCCCCCGAGATTTGTTTCAGTTCCCATGCGCCCACTCGGCGCTGGGCTCCTTGCACTACTAAAATGCGCAGATTCTTTTTAGTTTTTAGCAGTTCGAGCGCAGCTAGATCGTAGCCAGGAGCAGCGATAACTTCAGTGAAAATCGGCTTCACCTGCTGCGCCATAGCGAGGCTCACCGTGCGGTTCGCGGCGATCACTCCCCCATAGGCACTCTGCGGATCGCAGGCATGGGCTGCACGATGTGCTGCAGCAATATCACTGCCCAGTGCGATACCACAAGGATTGGCATGTTTCACCACTGCCACAGCTGGAGCTTCATGATCGTATGCAGCGCGGATAGCCGCATCGATATCTTGATAGTTGTTGAAGCTCATCGCCTTGCCATGCAGCTGCCGCGCATGAGCAAGGCCCGTTGGCGCAGCAGTCGCAGATACAGATCCGGTTGCCTCCTCAGTTGCAGCTTGTTCCTCATGTGCAGCGCCTGCGGCGGTATCAACGGCGCAGGGCATTGGGGCTGACGGCGGGAAATCAGCGTAAAGTGCCGCTGCCTGATGTGGGTTTTCCCCGTAGCGTAAGGATTTTTGCAGCTCAAACATCGCTCCCCGATACAGTGGCTCTGGTTCACCGATGAGCACAGAGCTTGCCCATTGGGCCACCGCAGCGTCATATGCAGCGGTGGTGGCATAGGCGTAAGCAGCAAGACGTGCCCGCTCCCCCTCAGTAAAACCACCACGTGCCGCAGCTTCGATTACCGAAGAATAGTGCGCTGGATCCACCACCACACCCACAGCTGCGTGGTTCTTAGCAGCTGCTCGAATCATCGCAGGGCCACCGATGTCAATTTTCTCAATACACTCATCAATACCTGCACCGCTTGCCACCGTTTCTGCAAATGGATAGAGGTTCACAATCACTAAATCAATTGGCTGTATGCCTAGCTCATGCAGCTGGCGCACATGCGTTTCCAGATCCCGCCGCGCCAAAATTCCGCCGTGAATAAGCGGGTGTAGCGTTTTCACTCGGCCGTCAAAGCTCTCGGGAAACCCGGTGATATCTGAGACCTCCGTGACGGCGATGCCCGCTGCTCGGAGAGCTTCGCCGGTAGATCCGGTGGAGAGAATTTCACAGCCCGTCTCAGCAAGTGCCCTTGCCACATCTACGATGCCATCTTTGTAAAAAACTGAAATGAGTGCCCGCTTAAACGGAATCCGCATTCTTGTGCTCCTCGCCAGTGCCATCGGTAGCTGCTGCGCCTTGTTCGGTGTTCGGCAGCTCTGCGGGTTCATTATCCCGCTCAGGGGCCTCCGACATCACAATGTGTTCATCTGGCGAAACAGATTCCTCTCGAATTGTGGAACTATCTGGATTGCGAGAAGCACTCGCACTTGGTGCAGTATGCTTATTTGGCTCCGCTTGCCCGCCCAGCTCAATATGATCAGCTCGAGCAGACTGAGTATTCAGAGAACGTGTGGCCTGACGAACTGCGAACATCGCCGTCAGCGCATAGGGCACACCAACCACTGCCAACACTGCCAGCAGCATGAACTCTGCGCGCGTGCCCACCACAGCCATTCTCCCTGGCCCCAGCGCTCCCCGAGAAAGCCACGCGAGCGCCGAAAGTAGTACTCCTACGCTCGCCACCACCAGCAGTGCCTGCACCGCTACCACACGCAGCCCACCGATATGCGGTTCATGCAGCGTGCGCCAATCGCGCCAACTGATCCAGGCAATTCCCGCAATCACCGGCACCAGCACGAGCGCCGCCCAGGCCGAGTTATGCGGAAGTGCGCCTAGAATCGGAATCGCCGGGAGTGGCTGTGCCACCGTGCCAAAAATTGAAAAATACGTGCCATTACCCACAGAAAAGCCGGCCCCCAGCAGCCAACTCGCCACCCACACCAGCACCGTGGGCAAATAGAGCAACTGCACGAGCACTAAACCAATTCCGCCCCACACTCCAGCGAAATAGCTCGCATGAATATCCACAATACGGCGCGCCCCCACACAAATAGCCACCGCAAATGCCACTGCGGTGAAAATCAGCAGTAACCCTCCGAGGCGTTTAATTTTAGGAAAGAGCGGCATAAATGCTGCCCACCAGCGGTATTCCCCGAATAGATACTCTCGCCCGGCCCACAGCGCAGCCAACGCACCCAACGCTGCAGCTCCGATCACCGCAATCCACCACGAACCTTGCAAGCGCATTACCATTCCAATAACACCCACCAGCGCTGCCTGCACTCCCCCCACGAGCACCACCTCAGCCCACGAATGCACCATGCGTTTGCGAGCAATGACGGCGAGTGTATACAGGATAAGGAGTGTGAGCGCTAGCGGCGGAAGCTGCACATATCCTGTACCAGCTGGGGTGGCGGCCCCCAGCGCCCCCATCGAACACCGCCCACCAAACGTGGTGGCCCATAGGCACGTGGTGAGCTGCGCTGCACCGCTCCATGTGGCATCGCCAAGGGTGGGAGCCGAAGCCGTGGTCACGTAAAACAGCAATGCGAACAGCACTGTGAGGAGCCAGCTATAGAGCACCGGCTGGCCCACTCCGCGCGCCACAAAAAACACCCGAGAGAGATCAATGCGTTGGTTAGTCATCGTCTCTATGCTACCGAAGAAGCGCTCCTGCAGCGTGATCTCTGCCGTCTCCACGCAGAGCATGACACATATTCGGCGCGTACATCACCACCGCGCATATATACGTGAAGCACTTACATAGGAGAATCCTCCCGAAGGAAAGAACCGGCTCATTAGCCCAACTTTCCCTGAGCACTTCAACTCCAGCTGCCGCTGCCCAGCGCGGGCCGCTGCACAATAGCCTAACTGTGCAGCGGCCCGCATAGCTTTGAGGTATCTCCTGGGCGCACTATCGGAGCACCTGCTCCGCACAAGCGCCGCAAACTCAACGCTGCAAGCTCTGAAAAATCTCCCGAGCGATATTGGCCGTTTCAGTAGGAGTTTTGCCCACACGCACCCCCACCGCTTCGAGAGCCTCTTTCTTAGCAGCTGCTGTGCCGCTCGATCCGCTCACAATAGCACCGGCATGCCCCATCGTTTTACCCTCTGGAGCAGTGAAACCAGCCACGTATCCTACCACTGGCTTGCTCACATGCTCTTTAATATAAGCCGCCGCGCGCTCTTCCGCATCGCCGCCAATCTCCCCGATCATCACGATGAGATCAGTATCAGGATCTTCCTCAAACGCCTTGAGAGCATCAATGTGGATAGTGCCGATCACCGGATCGCCGCCAATTCCAATACATGTGCTAAACCCAAGATCACGTAGTTCGTACATCATCTGATAAGTGAGAGTGCCACTCTTGCTCACCAGCCCCACTCGGCCAGGGCCGGTGATGTCTGGCGGAGTAATTCCCACATTCGCCTCTCCTGGGGTGATGATACCTGGGCAATTCGGCCCGATAATCTGCACGCCATGCTCGTGCGCATACGTGAAGAACGCCGCTGAATCCGCCACCGGAATACCCTCTGTAATCACCACCACAAGCCGCATTCCAGCATCAACCGCTTCGATCACAGCACCTTTAGCTCCTGCTGGCGGCACAAAAATCACAGAGACATTTGCGCCAGTAGCAGCTTTCGCCTCAGCTACTGTGCCGTAGACAGGCACGCTCACAATGCCCGCCTGGCGATTTTCCGCTCCGTATCCGATTGGCTGCACATCAAAATCCACAAATGTGCCAGCTTTCTTTGGATTGGTTCCTGCCACAATGCGCGTGCCAGCGCCCAGCATGCGGCGCGTGTGTTTTGAGCCTTCTGAGCCGGTCATGCCTTGCACGATCACTTTATCGTTTTTCCCTAAGAAAATAGCCATTCTGCTCTCCCTCCGCACTCAGTTTTGCGCTTGGCCAGCTAGCTCAGCGGCCTTAGCTGCTGCGCCGTCCATCGTTTCCACCATGGTGACGAGCGGGTGGTTTGCTGCATTTAAAATCGCTCGGCCTTCGTCTACCTTATTCCCATCGAGGCGCACCACAATTGGTTTAGTGGCTTTTTCGCCCAGAGATTCCAGAGCGCCCACGATACCTTTCGCCACTTCATCACAGGCTGTGATACCACCAAACACATTGACGAACACCGAACGCACTTCAGGATCCCCTAGGATCACATCGAGCCCGTTGCTCATCACATCTGCACTGGCACCACCTCCGATATCGAGGAAGTTAGCTGGCCCCACGCCATACGGCTCGCCAGCATAGGCCACCACATCGAGGGTGCTCATCACCAGGCCCGCCCCATTGCCGATGATCCCCACTTGGCCGCCATCGAGCTTCACATAGTTGAGCCCCAGCTCTTTTGCCTTAGCTTCCAGAGGATTGACGGCGCTCTTATCCACAAACTCACGGTGCTGCGGATGGCGGAAACGAGCGTTGTCGTCGAGAGTTACTTTCCCATCGAGTGCAATAATCTCACCCGCCGTGCTCTGCACTAGCGGATTCACTTCCACCAGTGTGGCATCTTCACTTTTGTAGACGTCCCATAGTTGCTGGATTACTCTAGCAATTTTCGCCCCCAGCTCTGGATCAAATCCTGCCGCTTGCACAATCTCTTGTGCTGTAGCTTCATCGATACCGACCAGCGGATTCACCGGCACTTTTGCGAGCGCCTCTGGGCGCTCTTTTGCCAGCTGTTCAATTTCCATGCCCCCCTCTTTGGAGCACATTGCGAGATAGCGGCGCTCAGCCCGATCGAGCAACACAGAGAAATAGTATTCCTCTTTGATATCGGCACCGGCAGCAATCAAGAGCTTGCGCACAGTGTGCCCTTTGATATCCATACCGAGGATCTGTGCTGCTTTATCTCGGGCTTCCTCAGCACTCGTGGCTATTTTCACTCCACCGGCCTTACCACGCCCACCGGTTTTCACCTGCGCTTTCACCACCACAATATCGCTGTCTTGCAGCAGTGTCTGCGCTGCGGCAAAGGCCTCTTCAGGAGTGCTTACCACTATGCCCGCCAACACCGGTACATTGTGGAGCGCAAATAGTTCACGTGCCTGGTACTCGTAAAGATCCACGAAGCTTCCTTTCAATCGCTCACTTCGCTGTGACTACTCGCCCCTATGCAGACGATTCTCTCGCTGTGCACACAAGCTCAGCAGCGTATCTCTACATCAAGACGTCTCTCTGAGCATACCTCAAATAGGTAGCTACCGTTGAAAATTCTAGGACTTTCCGCCCAGAAAGAAATCTGGTGGCAGCGGGCACGAGCGCACCACAGCCACAGATTGGTTGGTGTGCTGTTGCTTCTCCAGAGGCTCCGCCTAGTGTGCTCATGGGAAAGGCCATCTGGGCATCACTGCTTTTCCAGGGGTGCCACGCGAAGCATGAGGCGCTTTGTAGCTCCGGAATCAAATTTGATTTCAGCCACTGTGGATTTCCCGCTGCCTTCAAATTTCACCACCGTGCCCACACCGAAGCTCTTGTGTTTCACCACACTGCCCACTTCGAGCCCGTGGCGATAATCTATCTCCGGCTCACGAGCGGGAATACGCTCAGATTGGGTGCTTGGGCTAACTGCCGTTCCGAGCATCTCATCAGCACCGAAGAGGGTATCCTCCGAGAGCGCCGCGCTACCACTCACAGAAGTCTGTGCCGATTCTCGATGGGAGCCGTTCCCAGCGCCGTGAGTTTTCGTAGTCCGCTTGGAGTGAGTGCTCCCCATTCCTAGCTTGCCAGGCACAAACTTCCCGCCCGCAGCCGATCCGGCGTATGCTCCTCCGAATCCTCCGCCTATGCGCCCTTTGCCAGAGCCAAAGGCGGGCGCGAAATCTCCATCATCACTAGCTGATCGCCGGCTATAGCCGCCATGAGCGTTTCCATACCCACCGTCTAAGCCGCTGTGCCCTGATCCGGTGCGCCGCCCCCAAGAGTTTGAATGATAGCCGCCGGCGCTCCAGGAGCTCGATTCCCAACCAGAATCCTCTCCCACGCTGAAACGCCGAGCATCTTCTTCACTGCGCCGCCAATCGAGCACCTGTGCAGGAATTTCTTCCAAGAATCGCGAAGGCACTTCTTCATGGGGAGCACCCCACTGTGAGCGCGATGCCGCCCACGTGAGATAGAGGCGTTGGCGAGCGCGAGTGAGCGCCACATAAGCGAGGCGGCGTTCCTCTTCCATCTCCTGTGGGCTCTCCATAGAGCGCATATGCGGGAAGATTCCATCT
This sequence comes from Arcanobacterium sp., assembly GCA_022768785.1. Classification (GTDB taxonomy): domain Bacteria; phylum Actinomycetota; class Actinomycetes; order Actinomycetales; family Actinomycetaceae; genus Arcanobacterium_A. Next base: position 7,789 of record JALELI010000078.1, read on the forward strand.
TCCATTCCAGTGACGAACACCACCGGGAATTCCAGCCCTTTTGCAGTATGAATCGTCATCAATACCACTTGACCGGCCTCTGCCTGGGCCGGATCAGGAATCTGATCGGTATCCGACACCAGTGACACCTCGTCGAGAAAATCAGCGAGCGTGCCCTCAGGATCTGTCTGCGAATAATCAGACGCCACCGAACTCAGCTCCGCCAAGTTCTCCAACCGCCCTTGATCTTGCGGGTCTTTCGAATGTGATAGCGCATCGGAGTATCCCGACTGCTCCAAAATTTCTTCGAGCACATCTGCTGGCTTCGCTCCAGCGAGCGCGTGCTCCCGCACAGTTTCAAGCATCAATCCAAAATCTTGCACTGCCTGGGCCGCGCGAGCAGTGAGCCCTGCTACTGTATCTCTTCCTGCAGCAGCAGCTATCTCGGGGTGGGCCACAGCAGCGATCGCAGCCCCCAATGAAACTCCCCACCGCCGTGCATAGGCGGTGAGCGCCCCCTCTGCTTTATCACCGATACCGCGGCGTGGCTCATTCAAAATTCGACGCAGCGACACGGCGTCGTCAGGATTCACGAGCACATGCAGATACGAGAGCGCATCTTTGATCTCTTTGCGCTCATAAAACTTTGTGCCACCCACCACTTTATAGGGGATACCAGCGCGCACGAGCATATCTTCTATCGCTCGGCTCTGGGCGTTAGTGCGGTAAAAAATCGCTATGTCTTTAAAATGATAGCCAGCACTGGTGCGCAGCGAATCGATTTCGTCTACCACGAAACTCGCTTCATCACGCTCCGAATCTGCCACGTATCCCACTAATTGTGCACCCTCGCCAGAATCAGTCCACAGATTTTTCGCACGTCTCCCCTCATTATGAGCAATCACTGCGTTGGCTGCTGTGAGAATATTCTGTGTGGAGCGATAATTTTGCTCTAATACGATCGTGCTCGCGCGTGGAAAGTCTTTCTCAAAATCCTGGATATTGCGAATCGTGGCGCCTCGGAAGGCATAGATACTCTGATCCGCATCACCCACCACAGTGAGTTTCCCATGGTGCGGATCCCGATCCTCACCCACAAGCACCCGCACCAGCTGATACTGAGCTGTATTAGTATCCTGATATTCGTCCACTAAAACGTGGCGGAAATGTTGGCGATAGCGCTCAGCAATCGCCCGATTTTCGCGCAGCAGTAGTACGGTGCGCATGATCAGATCATCAAAATCCATCGCATTTGCTGCCTGCAACCGCTCCTGGTAGCTGGCATATGCGCGAGCGAGCACTTCTTCATCTCTCCCTTTTGCCGTGGCGAGATATTCTTGGGGGGAAATCATTTCGTTTTTGAGATCACTCACCCGGAAAGCCATCGCTTTGGGCGTATAGGTTTTGGCGTCAATATTGAGCTCTGCAAGCACCATTTTCATCAGCCGTTGCGAATCAGCAGCATCGTAAATCGTGAAACTAGAACGCATACCAATAGCTTCATGCTCGGCCCGCAAAATGCGCACGCAAGCAGAGTGAAAGGTGGCAATCCACATGCCACGCGCCGAGCTGCCGAGCATCGTTTCTAGGCGTTCCCGCATCTCTTTAGCCGCTTTATTCGTGAATGTAATAGCTAGCACTTCATTTGGGTGCAGTGCACCGGTGGCAATGAGATAAGAGATACGCGTGGTGAGCACCCTAGTTTTACCGGAGCCAGCTCCGGCCACCACCAGCAGGTAATCCCCTGGATACACCACCGCATCGTGCTGATGCTTATTGAGCCCCAACAGCATACGATCTACAGAAGCAGAATTTATTGACGAGTATTGATTCATAGCGCCTTTTACTTTATCCCACAGCTACCGGAAAGAATCGTTCAAGAGTTCGTTACGCCGCTCACTGCATAAAAATACCTGACGGCGGCCAGCCGCAACGCTGCTATTCCGCCGTTTTGTGATTCCACAGTACGCTTTACGATCCCGCGATAGCGGCATCTCCGGCTGCCCATGCCCACACTTATCTTTTCTCCATCGTTTTCTCTTCACTGTTTTCACTATCAGAGCCCCGTATCTTTCACCATCGAAGCCCCGTATCGCGGGCAGTATTTCTGGTTCGGCCCCATGCCACCAGCACGAAACTGACTTTCGCCACGA
>JALELI010000111.1 GCA_022768785.1 Arcanobacterium sp.
GGGATCTCCCGACTAGCAGGGGGAATCTCCCAACTCCAGCAGCTTGAACTTTTGGATCTTGCCGATTGAAGTTTTAGGAAGTTGATCAAGCCAGATAAATTTTTTCGGCACCTTGTACGCGGCGAGGTGGGTGCGAACAAAAGAGATGAGCTCTGTATCGGAGGGGAGTGCGCACTTCGAGTTCTCCTGAGCCGGATTCGCCTTATTCTGGCTCAAAGATCGTGCAATCGGTGCGGCCACCAGATAAGCCCACGGCACGAACCCCCATTCGGAATCTGCATGCCCCACCACAGCTACTTCAGCAATTGCAGGGTGTTGCAGCAGACAGTGCTCTACTTCGGTGGGGTAAATATTCTCACCGCCGGAAATAATGAGATCTGCTAGGCGGCTTTTCACATAGAGGAAACCATCTGCATCGACCGCGCCGAGATCACCAGTTTTATACCACCCATCAGCAGTGAACGCAGCCGCGTATTTCTCGGGTTTGTTGAGGTATCCCACGCACAGTGCGGGTGCCTTAATTTGGATTTCTCCGGCCGCTCCCACGGGTATAGTGCCATCGCCAATGCGCAGCTGATTGGGGAAGAGCGGCACTCCCGAAGCCCCTGGTTTGAGATATCGAGTGCTCACCGGAGTGGCAATAATCTGCGAACAGGTTTCACTCATGCCGAATGATCGAATCACCGGTACTTCGTGGCGCTCGCAACTTTTCAGCAAGGAATCTTCAAAGAAGCCTCCACCGAGCAGCATGTAGCGGAAAGTAGCTGGATAGCGTGCTGCTTCACGATCTTCGAGATCAGCGAGTAGTTTACGCAGTGCATACGCCACCACAGAAACGATGTTTGCCTTGCCCTCAAGAAGCACATCATTGACGGCGTGGGGATCGAATTTGTGGAAGAGATAGACGGGCATTCCATAAATTAAGCCACGAATGAGAATTGATAGCCCACTGATGTGATAGAGCGGAGTGAAGCACACCCACGCATCTGTAGCTGAAATTCCAGAGCTGAGCACTCCAGAGATAGCAGACCAATAATGATTGCCATAGCTCTGCATCACTCCCTTAGGTTCGCCCGTGGTGCCAGACGTGTAGAGAATGCTCATCACGTCGTCCAGATTAAAATCTGGGCGTACGTATGGCCCTGTAGCGGTGGCTCTGCCAGTATTGGTGTTAGCACTGGGCTGCTGTATCACCGGGTTGGCAGTTTGGGGAACGGCAGCAGCACGTGAGGGGTGGTACTCTCCAGACGCTAGTTCGGCTTTGACAGCTGCCCATAGCGTATCAAGCGCCACACTCGCTGTGGGGAGCTCGCGGGCTGTAGGCTCGGCGTCATCGGTGTAGAGCACCTGTGTGAGTTGCGCATCGTGCACTTGATAGCGGAGTTCATCAGGCGAAAGCCGAGTGTTGAGCATTACGATCTGCACGCCGAGGTTCATCAGCGCCAGAATTGCTATATATGGGGCATCGGAATTGTTGCATAGTAGGCCCACCCGCGCAGAGTGCGCCCCGGCTTCGCCTTGGCGGAACTCTTCGCCAAGGCGAGCGACACCGGGCATGCCCGTTTGGGTGGGGCCACCTAAACGGGAAGCCTCACTGGAGTGTGGTTCTTCAGAAAGTTGCAAGCTCTCGGCTAGCGTGCGCGCCATCGCAACACTAGCTGTAAAAAGATCAGAGAAACTCCACTCGTGCCCGCGGTAGACAAGTGCCAGGCTATCAGGCTGAATTAAGGCGCGCTTACGCAGCCAATTATCCATTATCATCGTGGAGCGGCGCTTCAGGGAAACTTCGGGAATTGATCGAAATTCGGAGTGCGCTTTTCCAGAAAAGCGTTTTTCCCTTCTTTGGCCTCATCGGAGGTGTAGTAGAGGAGCGTGGCATCTCCGGCAAATTGCTGCAATCCCGAGAGCCCATCGGTGTCGGCATTCATAGCCGCTTTGATGAAGCGCAGCGCAGTGGGGCTCATCTCCAGCATACGATCGCACCAATCGAGAGTGACTTTTTCCACGTCGGCTAGTGGCACTACGGCATTCACCCAACCCATCTCATAGGCCTCCTGGGCGGTGTATTGCTTACACATAAACCACACTTCTTTGGCGCGTTTATGGCCGATCACCCGAGCTAAATAGCCACTGCCGTAGCCGGCGTCAAACGAGCCTACGTGCGGGCCAGTTTGCCCCAGGCGGGCGTTATCTGCCGCGATAGTGATGTCGCACACCAGCTGTAGCACATTGCCACCGCCGATCGACCACCCTTTCACCATGGCCACCACCGGTTTTGGAATCACGCGAATAAGATGCTGCAGATCGAGCACGTTTAGGCGGGGCACGCCGTCTCCACCTACATAACCGCCGTTGCCGCGCACACTCTGATCACCACCCGAACAGAACGCTTTATCGCCAGCGCCAGTGAGAATGATAGCGCCAATGCTGGGATCGTCGCGGCATATGGTGAATGCGTCAATCATTTCGCATACGGTGAGCGGAGTGAACGCGTTATGCACTCGCGGTCTATTGATCGTGATTTTTGCGATTTTATCGGCGCGCTCAAAAATTATTTCGTCGTATTCTTTCACTGATTTCCATGTGCGCTGCATAGCTGTTCTTTCGATAGCTGATTGATGAATATGAAACGCCCCGAGAACAGTGAGAATTCACTGCACCTGTGGGGGCGTACAATCTGAACTCATTATACAGCGTAGTGATCGAAGGAAATACACCGAGAGCAGCCCAGAATGCCAGTGAGAAACTATGCAGTGATGAAAACGCACGCGATATTATCATCACTATGAAGCGTTTTGAATTCCCCGCCACTTTTCCGCTCAATGTGTTGTTGCTCGGTTCTGGTGAACTCGGCAAAGAGCTCACAATTTCGCTGCAGCGGTTGGGCTGCCACGTGACGGCGTGCGATTCGTATCCTGAGGCTCCAGCTATGCAGGTGGCAAACGCTGCGCGAGTGCTCAATATGGCGGATTCTGCCGCTTTAACAGAGTTGATAGAACAACTTGAACCGGATCTCATTGTGCCGGAAGTGGAGAAACTCGCTGCCGATGCACTGGTGCGTGCGGCACAGCAGGGATACAACGTGGTGCCCTCAGCACGCACAGTGGAGCTCACGTTTGATCGCCAAGGAATTCGCTCACTCGCTGCCGATGTTGCCCAGGTACCCACGAGCCCGTACGCCTTTGCAGCCAGTTTTGAGCAGCTACAGGAGGCCGCGGCGGCAGTGGGATATCCGTGCTATGTGAAACCCACGATGTCGTCGTCAGGGCATGGGCAATCACGAGTGACGGCGCCAGATCAGTTGCGAGCAGCGTGGAAAGAAGCCGCTTCTGGGGCGCGTGCAGACACTGGCCGAGTGATCGTGGAGGGAGAGATTGCATTTGACTATGAGATCACGTTGCTCACTCTTCGGCATCTTGTGGGAGGAGAGGTGCACACGAGTTTTTGTGCGCCTATCGGGCACCGCCAACAGAGCGGAGATTATGTGGAATCTTGGCAGCCGCAGCCAATGGATCCAGCAGTGCTGACGCGGGCACAAGAGATTGCGAAAGCTGTTACAGATGCGCTAGCTCAAGATACAGCTGCACAAACGGGCACGGCTGATGCCGATTATCCGGTGCTGGGAATTTTTGGAGTGGAACTATTCGTGCAGGGGGCAGATGTGTATTTCTCTGAGCTCTCGCCCCGCCCGCACGATACCGGAATGGTCACAATGATTTCGCAGCAATTCAGTGAATTTGATCTGCACGCGCGAGCGATTCTGGGGCTGCCAGCGGAGCTGTCAATGCATGTGCCGGCAGCGGCGTCTGCTCCTTATAAATCACAGGTGGCCGGAGAGAATTTGCGCTTTGAAAGAGTGGCTGAAGCACTCGCAGAGCCAGGCACAGAACTGCGGATTTTCGGTAAACCAACGGCGCATATTGGCCGACGTCTGGCTGTGGCGCTCGCGGCGCGAGATAGTGTGCCAGAGGCGCGGGCTGCGGCGCAGGCGGCAGTGTCGGAACTTGTGGTGCACACAGCCTAATGAGCTCTCGTGCTGTGAGCGATGAGTGAGCGGCTGTAGGCTGTAGAATGAAAGCTATGACGATGAATGCTAACAACGTGCGTATGGCTCTCGATGAGCCGGGTGCCCCTGGATATCCCGAAGCTCCGGGAACAGTTGGCAGTGAGCCTGCCGGTTCCACTGCGTTACTGGAGCGTGAGGAACAGCAAGTAGACCCCGGGGATCATGAACGGTATGCGCATTACGTGCGCAAAGATCGTGCCTTGCGTTCAGCTGTGGAAGGCGGGCCGGTGGTGGCGCTGTGCGGTAAAGTATGGACTCCCGTGCGCAACCCCGATCGCTTTCCAATCTGCCCAATCTGCAAAGAGATTTACGAACACCTTGGTTTAGGTGGCGATGGCGGTATCTGGCCTTTTGGGCCCAATAAGCCTAACGCTTAACAAACTAATTAATAGTGGGGGTGGTAGTCGGCACACGCTGTGCCAACTACCACCCCCACTAGTTGTACAGTGTGTTATCAACGTCGTCTCTTTGTGTTGATAACACACTATATGATTACGCGTCATCTCCCTCGAAGATATCGAACATGCGCGTGGGCAATCCCGGCTCGCCCTCTGAGAGGCGCCACGCTGCGTACGGCAAGGCGGCGCGGGCATTGCGGTGGCGTTCTGCAGCTCGGGCGAGTGCGCCGGCGTCAGTGTGCTGAGAATCAACCACCCCTTGATCTACAAGTTTCACCTGTAGGGGGCGGGCTCCGTGTGCTTCGAGATACGCGATGCCTTGCTCCCAATTTTCCGCCGACACAATAATTTCTTCCGCGGCACGGCCCGTTTCATCATGAGTGCGGCCAGCTACTTTGAGGCCACCCACCGAGTGCTTTTCGGCGCTCTTCTTGGCCACTTCGTGCATCTTTCCGTCAGAACCTTCGCGCTCCACGAGTTTATACACCATTTCGGCGGTGGCATGGCCAGAGCCGGTCACCAGTTTGGTGCCCACGCCATAAGAATCCACTGGGGCGGCATTCAGCGCTGCGATGGCGTATTCATCGAGGTCACTCGTGACGGTGATAGCGGTGCTTGTGGCTCCAAGGCTATCGAGTTGCCCGCGCACTTTAAAAGCCTGTGCCACGAGATCGCCCGAATCAATACGCACAGCTCCTAGCTCACCGCCAGCTTCCCGCGCCATTTTCACTGCGAGTTCCACGCCGTGTGGAATATTGTAGGTGTCTACAAGCAATGTGGTTTCTGGCCCCATCGTGGCAATTTGAGCGCGGAAAGCAGCCTCTTCGGTGTCATGTACGAGAGTGAATGAGTGGGCAGCAGTACCAATCGGTTTGATGCCGTATTGGCGTGCGGCTTCGAGATTAGAGGTGCCGAGGAACCCTCCGATCACGGCGGCACGGGCAGCTGCCACAGCACTCATCTCGTTGGTGCGGCGAGCGCCCATATCGAGGCAGGGCCGATCGTGTGCCGCGATCGTCATGCGAGAGGCCGCCGTGGCCACTGCGGAGTCGTAATTCAAAATAGAGAGCAGAACTGTTTCTAAAACTACGGCTTCTGCGAAAGTGCCCACCACAGTGAGAATCGGTGAGCCAGGGAAGTAGCATTCTCCCTCTGGATATCCGTAAATATCCCCGGTGAAACGATAATTTGCTAACCATTCAAGTGTTTCTTCGCCCACCACGTGAGCGCGGCGCAGATAATCAATTTCGGCGTCACCAAAATGGAATTTCTCCACAGCTTCAAGGGCTCGGCCAGTGCCAGCTACCACTCCGTAGCGGCGATTTCCAGGCAGACGGCGAGCAAAGAGCTCAAACACCGACATGCGGTGTGCTGTGCCAGATTTGAGGGCAGACTCAATCATAGTGAGTTCATACATGTCGGTGAGCAACGCCGACGTATTCAAGGTTGTTACCATACCTATAACCGTAGCTCATAGGGTAAAAATGAGCGAGTGTGAGCCGCTTTCTGGCCGCTGTAGGCTCTGCACGGTTGGCGCGCAGTGGCCGTTTGCGTAGGGGCTTTGCTCAACCATCTAGATTCACTCAGCCGTGAGAATGTGGTGGGGCCGTTGCTTGGGCGGCTTCGAGCTTGGGTGTGACGTGTGCTGCGTGGGCAGCTTCACTAGTACCTGCCTAGTGCCAAAAACTCACCGCCAGTACCATACAAGTATGAATAATTCGCCTATCGGAGTGTTTGATTCGGGCCTTGGTGGGCTCACGGTAGCGCGTGCCATTATCGATCAACTGCCGCATGAATCGATCACGTACATTGGCGATACCGCCCATTCTCCATATGGACCGAAGCCAATAGCTGCTGTGCGAGAACTGGCGCTGCACGTGATGGACGATCTCGTAGATTCGGGCGTGAAGATGCTAGTGATTGCATGTAATACGGCTTCCGCTGCCGTGTTAAGAGACGCCCGTGAGCGCTACACCGTGGAGCGTGGAATTCCCGTGGTGGAGGTGATTCAGCCAGCTGTACGCCGTGCTGTGCGAGCCACTCGCAACGGTAAAATCGGGGTAATCGGAACGTATGCCACGATTTCTTCTGAGGCATATCGCGATGCTTTTGCGGCAGCGCCACAGCTCGATCTCACAATGCAAGCGTGCCCGCGCTTTGTTGAGTTTGTGGAAAATGGCGTTACTGGAGGGGCAGAGCTGTTGGCTGTGGCACGTGAATATCTCGCCCCTGTGCGGGAAGCTGGCGTGGATACGTTGGTGCTGGGATGCACACATTATCCTTTGCTAACAGGGGTGATTAACTATGTGATGGGAGACGGCGTGACGCTCGTTTCCTCTGCAGCGCAGACTGCACAAGATGTATTTCGTGTGCTTCTCGATATGGATCTGGCGCGTGAGCCTGATCAAGGAGATCCCACATACGCTTTCTACGCTACGGGTGATGCTGATGCGTTCGGGAAGCTTGCTCGCCGTTTCCTTGGCCCCGAGGTGGCAACGGCCCTCAACGAGAGTGATCTACAGAAAAACGCCGCTCTGCGGAAAGGAAACCCGCTATGAAGCTCACGATCATTGGCTGTTCTGGTTCGATGAGTGGCCGCAATAGTGCGGCATCAAGCTATCTGGTGCAAGCGATAGGGCCAGATCCCGAGCTCGGTGGGTTAGACCGCACCTGGAGTATTACGCTCGATTTCGGCCCAGGGGCGATGGGCCAGCTGCTCAATTATATAGATCCAGCCATGATCGATGCGATGGTGATAAGCCACCTCCACGCCGATCACTGTGCCGATATCGTGGGTATGCAGGTGTATCGACGCTGGTATCCCGAAGGGGCGCTCGCGCAGATCCCGGTGTTTTCTCCTGGCGACGGAGCTCGGCGTACGCGCGGAATTTCTGATGATCCCGCCACCGAAACATACGAGAGCGAATTTGACTTTCATCAAGTAGCCGCTGGCGACAGTGTGCATATCGGCCCATTGCACATCGAATTTTTCCAGGCGCTGCACACGGTTCCCGCCCTGGGGATTCGGATCACTGGCCCAGCTGAAAATGGCTCTGGCGAGCAAAGTGTGATCGCGTACACTGGCGACACTGATTACTGCAGCACCGAAGTACAGGCGGCCCAGGGAGCTGATTTGTTGCTCAGCGAAGCAGCGTTTGAGCAGGGGCGCGATATGGCGCAAGGAATTCACATGACCGGCACCCGAGCCGGCGAGTTGGCTCGCGATGCGCAAGCGCAGCAGCTGTTGCTCACCCATTTACAGCCGTGGACGAGTGCGGCCACTAATGTGAGAGACGCACAGGCGGTGTTTGCGGGGCCGGTAGTGGCTGTGCGCCCTGGTGATATATATACCGTGTGAATTGGTGCTCGCACCCGCATGCCGCGCTTCCCAGTGATGTCTGAGCCGACGGCGGCAAAAGTTGATGCTGTATGCGTGTATGTGTGTTGGCTTCACTTTCTATTGCGCGGGGTGCAGCGGCAGGAGCGGTGGACAGCGCTCCGTACGATCTCAGCGTGATCAGGCTAGCTGCAACTCAGCTACAATAGGAGTATGGCTTTAGCAACTAAATCTCATTTTTCTCGTGCAGATGGGCGCGCCACTGATGAACTGCGTCCAGTGCATATTGAGCGACATTATCTCAAGCATGGCGAGGGCAGCGTGCTTGTGAGCTTTGGCGATACCACGGTGTTGTGCGTGGCCTCTTTCACGGAGGGTGTGCCACGCTGGCGCAAAGATTCTGGGCTTGGCTGGGTGACGGGCGAGTATGCGATGTTGCCACGGGCCACCGACACTCGTAATCAACGGGAATCGGTGAAAGGAAAAGTGAGCGGGCGCACTCAGGAGATTTCGCGGTTGCTTGGCCGCTCGCTGCGCGCTGTGGTGGATTTTGCGGCGCTTGGGGAAAATACGATTGTGCTCGATTGTGATGTGCTGCAGGCAGACGGCGGTACGCGCACAGCTGCTGTCACGGGAGCGTATGTGGCTCTTGCAGATGCCGTGGAGTGGGGGATCGGCCGTGGTTTTATCCACCCGCAGGCACAGCAGCCGGTGCTCAAAGATTCGGTGAGTGCCATTTCCGTGGGGATTATCGATGGGGTGCCGTGCTTAGATTTGCCTTATGAGGAAGATTCCCGTGCCGAAACCGATATGAATGTGGTGATGACGGGTGCTGGAAAGTTTATCGAGGTGCAGGGCACCGCAGAGGGAGAACCCTTTGATCGCGCTGAGCTGGGCATACTTTTAGATCTGGCTGCCGCTGGCAATGCGCAGCTTGCACAGCTGCAGCGAGAAGCACTCGCTAATTGATTGCTGATGGGTGTGGTTAAACTTGTTGGAAAGCGAGTAGCACTGTTGGTGCTCTCGTATGAATGGAGTGTGATATGGCTATGCAACCTGCGATTATTTTCGCCACTCGCAATGCGCACAAATTGCAGGAGGTGCGTGCGATTTTGGCGCGGGAAATTCCGGGCTTGCAGCCCGAACTGATCGGATCTGCCGCGCACCTGGATCTTCCGGAGCCAGTGGAAGACGGCGTCACTTTTGAAGAGAATGCTCTTATCAAGGCCCACCAGATTGCGGATACTCTTGGAATTCCTGCTTTCGCTGACGATTCTGGCCTCTGTGTGAAAGTGCTGGGAGGTGCTCCGGGGATCTTTTCGGCACGGTGGTGTGGCCATCATGGAGATGATCCCGCCAATCTGGAGTTGCTGCTCAACCAGCTTGCGGATATCAATCCGGAGCATCGCCAGGCGTGTTTTGCATGTGTTGCAGCACTGGTGGTGCCAGGTGCCTCAGATCGCGTAGAGCGGGGAGAGGTGCATGGCACTTTGCGCTGCGAGCGTTCTGGTAACAGTGGATTTGGCTACGATCCGATCTTCCAACCCGAGGGATATTCCATCACATTTGCTCAGATGCAGCCCGAGCAAAAAAATGAGATTTCACATCGGCGGAGAGCTTTCATGGCGTTGGCTCCGGCTATTGCTCAACTGCTGGCATAGCATTTCAGTCAATACTGGGCACAGTTTCGGGGAAGCTCCGGCCGGGGGGGAAGCTCCGGCCGGTTGGCCACGCTTATTTTCAGTTGTGTGGGCACGCAAATGTGCGAATTTCCCACTCGTTAGCTGTATGCGGGTATGTGTGTATTGCTGCGTGCTAGAGCTGTGTGTTGCGTGTAGCTGATATTTATGGCTCTATGGCTCGTGCCAGAGGCAGCGTATACGCTCAGTTGCGCTCAGTGCGGGCCCACTCGGCCGCTCGCTAGAGAGCTCCCAGATGGGCGAGCGCGCGGCGCAAGATAGCGGCGTGGCTCGGGTTCATCTCTTCTTGTAGTTCGGGAGTTGCCACTTCTCCGGGTGTGAACCACGAAAATTCCACTGCATCTGAGGCGGGTGTTGCATCTCCGGCAATTGGCACAAGATATGCTAACGAAACGGCATGCTGCCGCTCGTCATAAAGCCCCTCTCCAGGGGTGGGAAAGTATTCACCGATAGTGAATGGAATCAGCGATGTGGGGAGTTGAGGGAGCGCCATAAGCCCGAGATCTTTTTCGATGTGGCGCTGCAGCGCATGGTGAATCGATTCGTGGAAAAGCACTCTGCCGCTCACAAGCGCCCGTGACAGCCCGTTACTGTTGGCTATCATCAGCAGCCCTACTGCCTCTAGCTTTCCGGCGTCATCAAGGCGAATCGGCACCACATCTAAATACAAAATGGGAACTTTGCGGCGCACAAAAGCAAGTTCTTCGGGAGAGAGCCAAGGCCCCATATCGTCTGCTGCCACATCACTCATACTTTGATTGTGCCAGCTTTTGTGCCGATGTGGGAGAATCAGTATATGCAGAAGTTTGAACGCCCCATGATGGTGTTGTGTGTGGCTTACGCAATTATGATGGCGGTGCTGGGGTGGCGCACAGCAGTGCTGCTCCACGGACAGATCGCTCCGGTGCTCATTTGCGCGATTGCAAGCCTCTTTTTAGTGGTATCCATGATCGGGTGGTGGAAGCATAAGCTCATGTGGGTAGCTGGCGGGCAGATAGGCTGCTCGATTCTCTTCCCGACGCCGTATGGCATGACGGTGATGATTGCTGGATTTGTGGTGTTTATGTTGGCGGTGGGGCTACGGTTATTTGAGATGATCGATGGCAACGGTAGCTCTTCCGAAGAGAGTTCCCACAAACGCTGATAGCGAAAAGCTAGTTGCGAAAGTGCGCAGCTTTCGCATATGAGGTGGCGCAGGAGAAGAATAACAGTGACGGCGTTAAGAGAGGAGAAAATTATGGCTGACAATCAACGGCTTGCAGTGGGTGATAAAGCTCCAGAATTTGAGCTGCCAGTGGTGGGAGGTGGCACGGTGACGCTCGCCAGTGCGCTCGAGGCAGCTCCGCGGGGAGTGGTGGTGTATTTTTATCCTCGCGCGATGACTCCTGGCTGCACCACGGAAGCCTGCGATTTCCGAGATTCAGAGAATTCGCTGCGCTCCGCTGGCTACACAGTAATCGGAATTTCGCCCGATTCGGTGGCTCGCCTGGAAAAGTTTGTGAATAAAGAATCGCTGAATTTTCCGCTGGCTTCCGATGAAGATAAGTCTGTGATGGCGGCATATGGGGCATTTGGAGAGAAGAAGAACTACGGAAGGATTGTTCAGGGCGTGATTCGCTCCACGTTTGTGGTGGCTAAAGATGGAACGATTTCCAGTGCACAGTATGCGGTAAAAGCGAAAGGGCATGTGGCGCGGCTGCGCAAAGAGCTTGGGATCGATGAGTAGAGGCAGCGAGTGCTGCGCCGAATAGCTTGTGAGCACACGCAGATATGCAGGCGGTAGGTGCGGGAGCATCTGCACAGCAGTGCATCAGGCTCGGAAGGCAACTGACGAAATTGCTGTGGGGAGTTACGAGCATGCCGAGTTTTATTTGTGTGCTCAGACAGGTTAGGCTTATGCGTGCGCGCTGTATGCGCACCTGCTCGAGTGGCGGAATTGGTAGACGCGCTGGATTTAGGTTCCAGTGCCTTTGGGCGTAGGGGTTCGAGTCCCCTCTCGAGTACTAGTAAAACGTTGATATATAAACGGAAAGTATGGGTTGAAAATCTTTGTGGCACA
>JALELI010000007.1 GCA_022768785.1 Arcanobacterium sp.
TTGGCCACACCGCCACACTTGAGTTTTTGATGCAGATTTAACGTTCAGAACGTTCCATCACTGCTCAGTGCTCCACCACCGCAAGCACATCGCGAGCCGAAAGAATGATGTACGAATCGTCGCCGTACTTCACTTCCGTTCCACCGTAACGCGAATAAATCACGGCGTCGCCCTCTTTCACATCCATCGGCACGCGATTGCCGTGATCATCAATCCGGCCTGGCCCCACTGCCAACACTGTGCCTTCCTGGGGCTTCTCTTGAGCGCTGCCTGGCAGCACAAGGCCACTAGCAGTGGTTTCTTCTGCCTCAACCTGCTTGATCACAATGCGATCTTCCAGAGGCTTAATGGATACCGACATGCGGATCCCTCTTTCTTTCGTCTATCCAACACAACAAATCGTTTGAGCCCGCCGTCGCGGGGGTCGAGCCCACAGGCGTAGCCGAAACTACGTTCTCTTTTAGATTATTCGCCACTCGCCCAAGTGGTCAATTTCCCTGCCGCCACGCTGCAGTTCCATCGCTGAGGGCGAAAACGAACTCACAAAAGTTAACGGAGATACTCACATTTTTGTTCCCATAGCGGATCCCCACAGCGGAACTGCCAGCGGGCATAGCGCCGTTTTTCTTTTCCGCCAGTTATCCGTTCTCGCCTCCCCACTCGCTCTCCACCGCATGTTGCTTCAAGCCGCAAAGCACAACCTTTTATAGCTTTCGATATGCTGATCGCCTCTCGATAAGCAAAGAATTTGATACGCCCAAGCTCTTCCGCTCTCATTCCAACTCTCGCTTTCGATGCCACTTATGGGGTCTCTTCATTTCAAGCTCTCCTCTTATTCACGCGGTGCACCATTTTCACGCGGTGCGCCATTCCCTGCCACTCCCATGAATGAGCATTACTCCCGCCCACTAACGAATGTGAGACAATCTGATCGTGAGTATCCGCGATCTTTTCACCGCCCCAGGCTCGGAAGCCGCTGCTTCGCTGCAGGCAATCGCACAGTTCTCGTATACTCCCCAGCGCGAATTTGAATTGAATTCCGCTCTCCGCACCCGCCACTTCAGCCCTCAGGCAACGGCTGAGATCATCACACAGCTGCAGCTTCGCCAGCAGGCTCAAGCAAAGTTTGGAGCATACGCCGCTGATGCACTGTTCACTCGCAATGGCTTAGAACAGGCAACTCGTCTGAGTATTGCCCGCCATCATGCCGCTCACCTAGTTGCCAGCGGCGCGCAGCACGTGCTCGATTGCGGCTGTGGGATTGGCGCCGATGCTCTCGCTTTTGCCGAAGCCGGCCTCACTGTGACAGCTCTTGAGATAGACCGCGACACCGCGCTCGCCGCCGCATATAACTTGCGCAGCTATCCGCATGCGCAAGTTATTCAAGCAGATGCGCGTATTCTCACTCACAGCACTGCACTAAACCCAACGAGCTCCAGTTCCCGCTCCAGCGGCGCCCCCACCACAATGCCCCATCACTCTGCAGCCTGTGCCACCGCAGCTAGTGCGATCGCTCTCACCTGGAGCACCGATGGCACACTAGTTGAGCAGCCACTATCTGGCTTCTCTCTTGAAAGCATTGCTGCCGATGCGCTGTGGATTGATCCGGCTCGTAGGGCAGGAGGAAAACGCCTGATCAATCCTGAAGATTGGCAGCCTCCGCTCGCTAGTGCCATAGAATTTACTCAGCGGTTTCGCGCTGCTGGAATCAAGGTGGCCCCTGGGATTCATTATCGCCATTTGCCACCACACGCTTTTGTGCAATGGATATCTGAGCGAAGAGAGCTTGCCGAGGCTGTGCTGTGGCTAGGAGCCGCAGCACCTTTTGCTGGCCGCCAGGCTGTGATCATTGAGCCAGATTCCTCTCGCGCAGATTCTCTCCACGCAGATTCGCCCCAGAAACTGCTGTTTCCAGAATCCCCTACGATCTTCCCTCACGCCAGCAGCACAACTGGTTCAGCTGGAGATTCGTCTGCCAATTTTAGTGCTGCCACCGCCGTTCACCGCCCTGTGCACGATCCTCGCGATCCTGCCACAGTTGTGGAAACCGGTGAGCTGGAGGAATTCCTCATTGATCCAGATCCAGCAATTATTCGCGCTGGAGCTCTCGCAGCACTGGCGCAACAATACGATTTCCGCACCGTTTCTCCGGGCATTGCCTACCTCACCGGCAACTACCCTGCTCCACGCGCAGTAGGCCAGAGTTTCACTGTGCTTGGAGTATTGCCACTCGATGCCAAGCAAGTGGGTAAAGAGCTGCGCCGGCAGGGAATCAAGGCTGTTGAGATAAAAAAGCGCGGCACCGATATATCGCCAGAAATTTTTCGGCAGCAGCTCAAGCTCCACAAACCCGCCACGGCAAAAAATCAGCGAAACTCTTTAGACACTCCTCTAGCCTCTGCACTGGCTACTGTGCGAGAACGCGCGAAGCCAGCACGCATCACTCTGATAGCCACCCCTTTGCTCGGAAAACATCGGATAGTGGTGGCCGCTGCCGCTGATCATGCTCAGCTCAACGCTCTCCCGCATTCACCCAGCGCCTACTGATACATAAAAAGCCGCTAACGCACGATCGTCACTTCACGGGGCAGCCCAGTATCCACTGTGATATCCAGAGGCGAGGGCTCCACGTGGTTACGCACCATTTCCCACCCAAGAGCGGCGATCATAGCGCCGTTATCGGTGCAGTATCGGATTGGAGGAATATGCACCTGCACACCGCGCTCAGCACCGCGCTCTTGAGCTAGTTCACGCAGTCGCGAATTAGCGCTGAAGCCACCGCCGATCACGAGCATATCTAGCCCCTCTTCTTCCAAAGCCAAAAATGCCTTAGTGAGCAAAGCATCGGCCACAGCTTCTTGGAATCCCGCAGCGATATCTGCCTTGCGAAGTTCCTCACCGCGAGCCTGCACCCCTTCGATATACCGAGCTACAGCTGTTTTCAATCCTGAGAATGAATAATCGTAGCGATGGCTGGCCTTATATTTTTCACCCATCAGTGCGCGCGGGAATCGAATAGCTGTGCGATCTCCCTCATGGGAAAGCCGATCGATGTGTGGGCCGCCTGGATATGGCAACCCGAGCAGGCGCCCAACTTTGTCGAAAGCCTCTCCAGCAGCGTCATCAATTGTGCCGCCAAGCTCAGTGACGTCTGTGGCAATGTTGCGCACATGCAGCAGGTGCGAATGCCCTCCGCTCACGATCAAACCGACAAATTCTTCCGGAAAATCACCGTTCACCAGCTCATCGACCGCAATATGCCCAATAATATGATTGACGCCGTAAAAGGGTTTCCCCAGCGCCAGCGCCAACGCCTTAGCAGCAGAAACCCCCACTGTGAGTGGCCCCACAAGCCCTGGGCCAGCCGTGGCTGCCACTGCATCGATATCGGCAAGGCTCACCCCAGCTTTATCAAGCGCAGCAGTAAGCGTGGGAACAAAAGCTTCCAGATGTGCCCGCGATGCAATCTCCGGGATAATTCCGCCGAATCGCGCGTATTCGTCCATGCTAGTGGCGGTTACATCTGCGAGTAATTCTCCATCGCGCACCAACGCCACACCCGTTTCGTCGCAGCTCGTTTCAATTCCTAGAACTAATTCATTCACGGGCGAAATTTTATCACTCTTGCCAGGCCCTGCCGTGCTGTAAAGGCTGAAGTGAAAACCAACGCGCGGCAATTCTGCAGGAGTACCTGCCGTGAGCAGCAACTTCGGCAACCAGCCAACTGCTTCTAGCCCCTTCCCTCACTTTTATGTGTATTACCCTCCCTCATACTGCGTTGCCTCCCACTGCCCTTTAGATCCCCATTAGCCCATAGATACGGAAAGTGGGCCATCAGAGATCTTGAGCACTTCCAGAGCTGTATCATTCCTGCGCGCACAAAATATCATTCCTGCGCACACAAAAAGAGTGAGCGCACCGATCACGCACCAATCGGAGTCCTGCGGTTTTCACTAGCTCCTGCACATACGGAAAGGTGGCCGGAACAGTGTTCCGGCCACCCTAGGAGGCATTGACTATACCTTGCTCTATAGCTGTGACGTCACTACCTCACAGCGGAGCGATCACAGCGCCTTAATGAGATCCCTATTCAGCATGGAAATGAACTCATGCGGAATCGACTTCGGGCACGCCGCCGCGCATGCGCCGGTATTGGTGCAACCACCAAAACCTTCTGCGTCATGCTGAGCGAGCATAGCCACCACACGCTTCTTCCGCTCTGGCTGCCCCTGTGGCAACAGCCCTAGATGCACCACCTTTGCCGAAGTGAACAGCATTGCGGAACCGTTGGGGCACGCTGCCACGCAGGCACCACAGCCAATGCACGATGCCGCTTCAAAGCTCTTGTCGGCATTCGGCTTAGGCACTGGCACTGAGTGGGCATCAGGAGCTGCACCCGTATTCACTGAGATGTATCCGCCTGCTTGCACAATGCGATCCAAAGCAGTGCGATCCACCACGAGATCACGAATCACTGGGAAAGCGGTGGAACGCCACGGCTCGATAGTGATCTTGTCGCCATCTTTAAAATGCCGCATATGCAGCTGGCATGTGGTGGTG
This sequence comes from Arcanobacterium sp., assembly GCA_022768785.1. Lineage (GTDB taxonomy): Bacteria > Actinomycetota > Actinomycetes > Actinomycetales > Actinomycetaceae > Arcanobacterium_A. Next base: position 4,561 of record JALELI010000007.1, read on the forward strand.
ACCTGCGGCCCATGTGGATCTCCGTTAATCACCAAACCGCACATACCGCAGATGCCCTCGCGGCAATCGGAATCGAATGCCACTGGTTCCTTGCCCTCATCGAAGAGTTCCTCGTTCAGTTGATCGAGCATCTCCAAGAACGAAGCAGTGGGATCAACATCGTTAATCGTATGCGTCTCAAAATTTCCTTGAGCTTCCGGCCCAGCTTGACGCCAATATTCCAATGTAATTTTCACTTGTAACTCCGCTGCTTCAACTCGATGAACTCATACTTGAGAGGCTCCTTGTGGAGCGTGGGTGCTGCGCCTTCTCCGTTCCATTCCCAGGCGGCCACGTATGCGAAGTTTTCATCATCACGCTTCGCTTCGCCTTCTTCCGTCTGATATTCGGCACGGAAATGCCCACCGCATGATTCGTTGCGATGCAACGCATCAATGCACATCAACTCACCCAGTTCCATGAAATCTGCCACCCGGCCAGCCTTTTCAAGGCTCTGGTTGAGCTCATGGGCTCCGCCCATCACTTTCACGTTCTTCCAGAACTCGGCGCGAAGTTCACGGATCAAACCGATCGCTTTCTTGAGCCCCTCAGCGGTGCGCTCCATACCGCAGTATTCCCACATAATATGGCCGAGCTCTTTGTGGAACGAATCCACAGAGCGGTTGCCATCGTTGTTGAGGAAGAAATCGATGCGATCTTTCACGCCCTTCACAGCTGCCTGAACTGCTGGATCATCTTCAGAAACCTTTGGATATGGCCCATTTGCAAGATAATCATTCATCGTATTCGGCAAGACGAAGTAGCCATCAGAGAGCCCCTGCATCAGTGCCGAAGCGCCGAGGCGGTTTGCCCCGTGATCGGAGAAGTTCGCTTCGCCGGCCACAAACAGCCCAGGAATTGTGGATTGCAAATCGTAATCCACCCACAAGCCGCCCATCGTATAGTGCACAGCAGGATAGATACGCATTGGCACCTCATACGGGTTATCTCCGGTAATGCGCTCATACATATCGAAGAGGTTGCCGTATTTGGCACTTACTTGTTCCTTACCCATGCGCTCGATAGCTTCTGAGAAGTCCAGGTACACACCGCGAGCCACACCGCCAATCTCCGGCCCTACGCCGCGGCCCTCATCGCACATGTTCTTAGCCTGCCGCGATGCGATATCACGAGGAACCAAGTTACCGAACGATGGATAGATACGCTCCAAGTAGTAATCCCGATCCTCTTCTGGGATCTCACGTGGATCTTTCTTGCAGTCCTCTTTCTTCTTGGGCACCCAAATTCGGCCATCGTTGCGCAACGATTCACTCATCAATGTGAGTTTCGACTGCGAAATTCCATGCTGTGGAATACACGTGGGGTGAATCTGTGTGAAGCACGGGTTAGCGAACAGTGCACCAGCGCGATGAGCGCGCCATGCAGCAGTCACATTGCAGCCCATAGCGTTGGT
>JALELI010000014.1 GCA_022768785.1 Arcanobacterium sp.
ACGTGAGTGCAAAACCAGTTACCCCGAAGATTGTGGAGAGAAGAGTCCACGTTTTGAGCCCATCTTTCACGGTAAGCCCCATATATTTAGTGACGATCCAGAAGCCGGAATCGTTGATGTGCGATAGCCCGAGAGCACCAAAACCAATAGCAAGCGTTACCAGCACAATTTGCAATTGCGAGTATCCAGCTGCAGCAATTGGCTCAGCCATTAAACCAGCTGAAGTGAGAATGGCTACTGTGGCCGAACCTTGCGAGGCGCGTAACGCTAGTGCGATGAGGAATGCAGCCAAAATAATGGGCATATGCACGGAGACCAGCGCACCAGAGAGCGCTTTGCCAATTCCTGAGGCCACCAATACGTTGGCAAATACGCCGCCAGCGCCGGTCACGAATACGATCACAGCCACATCTGGAAGAGCCGAATCCAGAATACTTCCACGCTTTTCCAGCGACCACCCCATCTTGTGCCCAATCACGAGATAGGCCACCAACACGCCCACGAGCAATGCCACTGCAGAGGTGCCAATCATTCCCACCCATTTTTGAGCCTCTGATCCCTTTGCGAGCAACATATTGCCCACTGTGCCCACCATAATTTGTACGATGGGCAGCAGAATCAGCGCCACAACTGTTCCTGCTGTGATCCCGCGGCGTTGAGCTCCATCGAGCACTTTCTGTGCTGCGTGCTTAGCCACGTCTGCTGCGCCTTCATGAGCTTCGCTGAAAACTTCAGAAGCCACTTCAGAGTTGGATTGCAGAGCGGGAGAATCGAGAAGTTGGATAGCTTCGGTTTTAATTGTTTTTGCAGCAAAATATCCGATCACGCCGGTGAGAGCACAGATTGGAAGGCCGATGAGCAACGTGAGGCCGGGATCAGCCCCTGTGATTCCAGCTGCAGCCACAGGGCCAGGGTGTGGAGGCAACGCCACGTGCACAGTGAGCATCACACCCGCAACGGGCATACCGAGCTTGAGAGGATTGATATCAGCAATGCGCGCAAACCCGAAAACGATTGGAGCAAGGATAATAAATCCCACATCGAAGAACACTGGAATCCCCAGCACAAATGCTGCGGCAGTGACGGCGGCAATCACCCGTTTGCGCCCGAGCAACTTTGTGGATTTAATGGCCAGCGCATCGGCACCACCGGCCACTTCGATGAGCCGGCCAAGCATGGCACCCAAACCCACCACAATCATTACAGAGGCGAGAGTATTTCCCATGCCTTTCTGCAGCGTGGGAACCACCTCTTCCACTTTAATTCCCGTAGCGAGAGCAGTTCCGAGCGACACGAGCAGCATGGCCACGTAGGCAGACATCTTGATTTTGATCACCAAGAAGAGCAACACGATAATTGCACCAATAGCGATTCCTAACAGTGCACCAGTTCCCATTACGACCTCCCCCTCCTAGCGGCTCGCAGATCAGCGGCTCGCCGGGCGCGAGGCCACTACAGAGATCACAGAGGAATCGTCTTGAGCAGCCTGGCCATGCTCAAAACCGATGAGATACTCTTGCTCGGCGGCAGCTGCCAGCGGCACGGCCATACCCAGGGATTTGGCTGTATCAGTGACGATGCGCATATCTTTCACGAAAATATCGAGACGCGATTTCACTTCTGCCGTTTCTCCTCGATATGCCTGGATTGCTCGCGGCCCGCGATCTCCCAGCATGAATGACGCCGCAGCGCCAGCCATGAGCGCTTCGAGCGATTTCTCTTGATCCAGCCCTAAGCGGCCAGCAAGCGCCATTGCCTCGCCGGCAGCTGCAATATGAATGCCACACAGCAGCTGGTTCACCGTTTTCAAAGCCTGCCCTTTGCCCGGCTTGTTGCCTACGAATACGAGAGTGGACGCCATCTCATCGAGAACTGGCTTGGCCGTGGCCCACACGTCGTCATAGGCGCCTGCCACCACCAGTAAGTCGCCTTTGCCAGCACGTACTGGGCCACCAGATACTGGAGCATCAACGATTCCCACTGAGATCTCTTCCAGTTTCGCTGCAGCGCTTTCCACTGCTTCAATGCCGATGGTGGACGTGAGGATAATAATTGCTCCAGCTTTGAGCGATCCCGCAATTCCTGCTTCCCCATAGAGCAGCTCGTTGAGCTGTGCTTGGTTGCGCACTGCCACAATAATGAAGTCTGCCTCCGCTGCCGCTGCAGCTGCACTATCAGCAGTGGCTACACCGCGTTCACTCGCCAACGCCATACGCTCAGCGCTGATATCGAAGCCCACTACCGTGAATTTTCCAGTGAGCCATGCGGCCATTTCCAACCCCATAGCGCCAAGGCCCAATACTGTTACTTTCGTTGCCATTTTTTCTCCTTTGAAATTGCAAACGTTCCTAATGGCTCTGCGTTGCACTTGGCTACCGCTCCAGTCGCATCTGCGCTCTGGGGCGGCGCCATATGCTTCAGCAGCGCCACAAGGGGTATCTATTGTGGGGAGCTGATCTCACTGCGAGCAGCTCCCTTTCACACGATTTACGCTTTAGTGTGATCTCTGGCGGTTTAGCCATATCTCTCGCAATTTCACTAGATATCTACAGTTGGCTCGATCTCTAGCAAATCGGGGCCAGCGAGCGAATTACGATAGCTTGTGCACCACCTGTACCAGCGACGTTTCATCTCCCACATTGCCCGCGAAAACGATGTATGGAATTCCTTGAGCTGGCCCGTCTTCAGCCACCCACAGCGAGATAATTCCCGGCAGCATCGGCCCCACCACACGAGCATGCCGAATGCCTAAGCCTTTTGAAGCGGTGTCGGAACTCGTGATCCCGCCCTTGGCAATCACAAAACGTGGGGCCTTTGCTGCAATCACTCTGCGCACTACTGCCACTACTGCGGCCGAAACAGAACGTGAGATAGCCAAGGATTCATCGGCGTCTTTCCCCGTGATCACCACACGAGAGGTAGCGAGCACCACATTGCCAGAATCAAGACCAGCTAACACGCTATCAGCGAGCGCACTCACATAAGCGTCTATTTCTTCGGCATCGCTATCGAGCAACTTTTGCACAGAAATCTCCACCCGCTGTAGCTCCTCTGCCCGCTCTAGCTCACTTAGTTGCCGAGTGGTGAGATCCACATGCGAGCCCACCACGATGAGCCCTCCTGCAGCGTATTCACGATCAGAGCGCGCCGCAGCCACATCTGCTTCCGAGAGCGCCGGGTGTATTTCTTGCCCGATACGGGCCCGCACAAAAGGAGGCCCCACACGATATACGAATTGCGAACCTGCCTCTTCTGCTTCGATGAGTGCAAGCGCCAGCAACCGCAGATCGTCTTCCGCGACGATATCCACCACCACCGGCTGGCAATCATGCGCTTGACGCAGGAGTTTCACAGCGCCTTCGTGATCTGTGCGCAGTATGGCAAGATCAAGCACCAGCACCTCAGCTGCTTTTACTGCACCATGAGTTTTTTCTTCCACCCACTGCGGAAGGTAAGAAGACTGATACCCAAAGGTGGCATCTTGAGCGAACTCCGTTTCTGCCACTGGCACATATCCCGTTGCCTCACTTCCCGCATAGTGCGTGCCGCGCACCGTGATCCGGCCAGCATCTCCGAAAGCTGGCACGATAATGAAGCCGTCTACGGGCTTCCCACTCTGGCTCAGCACCTCTCGTGCGATCGTCTGCGGCTCTAATGGGAAGTGCCCCCGCAGCGTGGAGTCTGAGCGGGAAACGAAACTCACCCTCACACCCGCTTCGTGAGCAGCTGCCATTGCGGCGCGCACCACATCGCTATTTACTGTTTCAGCATCGTGCGGGCTGAGGGATCGGGAATTAGTCATCACATACACCGCTGGTTTTCCAGTGGCAAAAGCCCACGCAAAATCTGCTTGGCTCCACGCCGTGAGCACCGGTAGATCCGCCACTGATTGAGTGCCGGTGGGGTCGTCGTCAAGCACCACATAAATAAGGTGATCGCTGCTTGCCTCGCGGGCTTCTTGTACTGCACTAGCTGGCACTGACCGTAACTCAGGGAGACCATTGAGAATATCTGATAATGACGCCATCGTCTTTTACTCCTTTGTACTCAGACCTCTGAGGTCTGAGTACAACATACAAGATTTAGAGCCACATCGCAACCACAAATCGCCACCCACCCGCCTGCACCCGCCTGGAAAACCGCCACCTATCTCCTACTTGGAAAATCGCTGATAGAGCATTGGGCCCGGATACTACTTCTAGCCCTATCTCTCACGTGGAAAATTCACCGGCAAATTCACCGACGTATCCCACCCAACCCCACAGCCGCATAACCAGCCGCACAACTGACGTATCTAATCCACGGAGCCCCGCAAGCCGCTTCTGGCAGACTCTCTATCCTGCTTTCCTATCCGTTTCTAATCTGCTGCTGCAACAGTTACTCGGCGCGTTTCATCACGAGATTCCAGGGCAGGCAAATACGTGCTTTCAGAACAGCGAGCTGCTCACATTAAAACAATTAGTTCTTCCTCACCCCAGAAATAGCGCTACGATTTATGCACAATCAAAGGGAATACAATTGAAAAAATCCCTCTCACCTGCAGTGAGCTTTCACCCGATGGCAGAGGAGCCCGCGGCAGGCAGAGACACATGATACAAAAGGAGCGCCTGTGGCAACGGATCTCGTACACAACGCAGTGCAGCTTATCGTCACCGCCATTGCCGATGGCCGCTTTGCGCAGGGGTGTGCACTTCCCCGCGAGGCCGAACTCGCTGAAATGTTTGCCGTCTCCCGGCTCACCATGCGGGAAGCTGTGCGCATTCTCTCTGATCGTGGAGTGCTCGATGTGCGGCGCGGTCGCGGCACATACGTGGCTCCCCAAGAAAAATGGAGCGATCCAGCCACTTTGATAGCAGTGCTCGCCTCACAAACAGATCAACGCACCTTAGGAATTCAACTTATTGAAGTGCGCCGCATGATCGAAGTGGGAGCCACCGGGCTTGCTGCCACACATCGCACCTCAACCGATATTGAACATCTGCAACACTGGCTCGCGGCCTATTCAGAAGCCTCCCAGCAATCCGATATTGATGCCGCTCTCACAGCAGATATCGCATTCCACGATGCAATTCTCACCGCGAGCCACAACCCGCTTATTCCGGTGATGATGAGCTCTCTGGCCAGCGCAGTGGCCCGCTCTCGGCGCTCCACCACAGAGCTCCCCGATGTTCGCAAACGCGCAGCACACCACCATCGCCTCATTTTCGAGGCAATTGCCGCTGGCGATGCTTCTGCTGCCAAACAAGCCATGCGAGCACATATGACCCAAACCAGAAACGACATCCTATTGGTAACAAAAACGAATTCTATGAAACGAGAATGATTAATGTAGTAGGCTAACTCCGTGCGAAGGCGCTCTCATGTGGCAAACCCATTCAAATCTGGCTGCATCGAGAGCGTTTTTGTTTGCGTTGGACGCGCTAATGCAAAGTATCCCATCACGCGGCTGAAAGGACGACGATGGCAAACGACATGATAGATAACACGTCTTTAGGAATGAGCGTACGTGCCGTTTCTGGACGCGAGCCGCAATCAGGCACGCCGATGGAATTCTGGACGGCGCTGAGCCTCGATGTGGTGGCACAGCTCGCTGAAAATTGGGATAAGAGCGAGCAACGATACAACTCGGGCCGCATGGAGCACTATTTCTCTGCGGAATTTCTGATGGGGCGTGCGCTGTTGAATAACCTCAACAATCTAGGGCTCGTGGAAAAAGCTCGCAACGCCGTCAGCGCCTACGGAAAAGACCTCGCAGACGTGCTGGAAGCTGAGCATGATGCCGCTCTCGGCAACGGGGGCCTCGGCCGCCTCGCCGCCTGCTTCCTCGATTCTTGCGCCACTTTAGATCTGCCAGTGCGCGGCTATGGAATTCTCTACCGCTACGGTCTCTTTAAACAACTCTTTGACGATGGCTATCAGAAAGAGGAACCAGATTCCTGGATGGAAGAGGGCTATCCCTTCGTGATCCGCCGCGAAGAAGAGCAGAAGCTGGTGAGCTACGCCGATCTGAAAGTGCGTGCTATCCCCTATGATATGCCGATCACCGGATACGGCACACAGAACGTGAACACCCTCCGCCTGTGGAAAGCAGAACCAATGGCGGAATTCGACTATAACGCTTTCAACTCCCAACGCTTCACCGATGCAATCGTGGAACGCGAGCGCGTGCACGATATCTGCCGCGTGCTCTACCCTAACGATTCCACTTTTGAAGGCAAAGTGCTGCGCGTGCGTCAGCAATATTTCTTCTGCTCTGCTTCGTTGCAAACCATTGTAGGCAATGAGATTAAGCAACGCGGGGATCTGCGGCGCTTTGCAGAGTTTAATGCAATGCAGCTCAACGACACCCACCCCGTGCTCGCTATTCCAGAACTGATGCGTATTCTCCTCGATGAGCACAACTTCAGCTGGGACGAGGCTTGGAATATCGTGTCTCACAGCTTTGCCTACACCAATCACACGGTGTTGGCTGAGGCGCTCGAAACCTGGGAAATCACCATCTTTGAACGGCTCTTCCCCCGAATTCTTGAGATTATTCGAGAAATTGATCGCCGCTTCCGCGCCGAACTCGCTGCAAAAGGCTTCGATCAAGGCAAGATTGATTACATGGCTCCTGTGGACGACCAGCGGGTGCGTATGGCGTGGATCGCCTGCTACGCCGCGTATTCGATCAACGGCGTAGCAGCACTGCACACCGAGATCATTAAAAAAGAGACGCTACACGACTGGCATGATGTGTGGCCCGAGAAATTCAATAACAAAACGAATGGTGTGACCCCTCGCCGCTGGCTACACCTGTGCAACCCACGACTAGCAGGACTACTCACTCAAGAGCTCGGATCTGATGCCTGGGTGCGGGATCTCGATCTGCTTCGCGCTCTGCGCGACCGCGCGAATGACGGCGATCTGCTGATGAGCCTGGGAGCTGTGAAGCACGAAAACAAGAAAGATTTCGCCGCGTGGATTAAAGCTCGCCAAGGTATCGAGATCAATCCAGATGCCATATTCGACGTGCAAATCAAACGCCTACATGAATACAAGCGCCAACTGCTCAACGCTTTTTACATTCTCGATCTCTATTTCAAGATCAAAGACGGCGAGCGCAACGTGCCTCCGCGTGTATTTATTTTTGGGGCGAAAGCCGCCCCAGGCTATCTACGCGCGAAAGCGATTATCAAACTGATAAATGAAATTGCGAAGCTCGTCAACAACGATCCAGAGGTAAACGATCTCATCAAAGTGGTGTTTGTGGAGAACTACAACGTATCTCCTGCTGAGCACATCATTCCAGCCGCCGATATCTCCGAGCAGATTTCCACTGCTGGCAAAGAGGCATCGGGGACCTCGAATATGAAGTTTATGATGAACGGCGCGCTCACACTGGGCACAATGGACGGCGCAAATGTGGAGATTCTCGATGCCGTAGGCGCAGACAATGCCTATATTTTCGGCGCCCATGAAGACGAGCTGCAGGAGTTGCGCAAGGATTACAATCCCTGGCTGGTGGCTGAGCAGACGCCAGGGCTCAAGCGAGTGCTCGAAGCCTTGGTTGACGGCACTCTTGACGACAATGGCACCGGAGCTTTCTACGATTTGCGTTCCTCGCTACTGGAGCCACAGGGGTGGGACGGCGCAGACGTCTACTATGTGCTCGGCGATTTTGCCGCTTACCGCGAAACTCGCAATAAGATGGCCGCCGATTACTACGCTGATCCGCGCGCTTGGTTCGCCAAAACGTGGGTTAACATCACCGAATCTGGCCGTTTCTCTTCCGATAGGACGATCCGTAATTACGCCACCGATGTGTGGAAGATTGCCCCAGAATCGATCTAGCCAGAAGGAAATTCCGCTATAGAAACATAGCCGGCGCAGGAGAAATCCTGCGCCGCGTGTGGCAGTTGGGAGAAACCTCCGATGGTTGGGAAAACTGGGTGGGGTGGTTGGGGGGGAAGCGCGGGGGGGTTGTGCCCACCCCCCCCCCCCGAT
>JALELI010000108.1 GCA_022768785.1 Arcanobacterium sp.
ATTCGCTGTGCGCCCCGGCTGCCCCGGCTTCGGAGAATGCCCTGCACCTGGCTTCGGAGCGTGCGGGCTCGGTGCCGAGCCTGCAGCAGTAGCTGATCGATCTTCGCCATGCGTTGCGGAACTGCTGTGGGAAGTTCCGGCATGAACATCGGCACCAGTGTGTGCCACCGCCCGATCTGTGTGCGCCTCAGCTGTGGTGGCGGGGTGGGCCGGCGCCGGCTTGGCCATGCCTGGCTTCGGGCCGGGCTTTACCCCACTGTGGGCAGCGGAGCTCGAAGCCGCTGCCTGCCCAGCGTCGGCATTCCCAAGCTCAGCGTGCTGCGCTGGCACAGTGGGCTCGGCCGCACGTGCCGGCGTGGCTGATGTACTGCCAGCCGCCGCACCTGCATGCTCTGACGCTGTATCTGCTGGAGCAGCGCTCACACTGGATTGATCTGAAGTATTACCTGATTTTCCTGCCGCAGCCTTTTTCTTTGTTGGCTTCGCTGCTGCAGCAGCAGCCTCATCAGGGTGCTGGTTAAAATATTCACGTGCTTTTCGCACCACCGGCGCCTCAATCGTAGAAGACGCCGACTTCACAAATTCACCATTATCTTTCAGCACCGCAAGCAATTTTTTGCTCGTGATGCCGAGCTCTTTCGCGAGCTCATGTACGCGGACCTTCGCCACTTTTCTCCTTCTGCTTGGCCCGCGCGCGTGCGCCGACCTTCGTTATTCGCAGCTCATTGCTGTGTACTCATCGGGTGCCCATCGGCTTTCTACCCGCTTTCTGAATCGGATCGGAATGCTGCAATCACGCAGCTGCGCTCCCTTTAGGCGCACCTCAGCTAGTGTAGCCCAAAATCTGGGAGTTTCCAGAGTTCTCACAACTCTCAGAGCCGTGAAAGCCATCACGCTCAGAGCCGTGAAAGCCATCACGCCGCTTCTTCAACAGCAGCGCCCCGCACATCACACAGTCTTATCCATCAATCGGCAAACTCGCGCCCCGCCACTTCCGATTCTTTACGGATATCGATATTCCAGCTGGTGAGCTTAGCTGCCAGCCGCACGTTCTGCGCCTCTTTGCCAATGGCGAGCGAAGCTTGATCATCAGGCACCACAGCCAACGCCTGCCGAGCGTCTTTATTGAGAATATGCACTGCGAGCACGTGCGCTGGAGAGAGCGCCGCTGAGATGAACTCGGCTGGGTCGTCGCTGTATTCCACCACATCGATCTTCTCACCCTGCAACTCTTGAGTGACGGCGCGCACCCGCTGTGCGTTGTGCCCAATAGAGGCCCCTTTAGCAGCCACATTGGGATCCGAGCTCCACACAGCAATCTTCGTACGATGCCCCGCTTCGCGCGCCAAGGCAACGATTTCAACGATTCCTTTAGCGATTTCCGGCACTTCAGTTTCGAAGAGTTTACGCACAAAATCTGGGTGCGAGCGCGACAGCCGGATCGAAGCTCCTCGAGGCCCCACCGAAATATCTAGCACCAGCGCCCGAATCAGATCGCCGTGCTTAAAATGCTCCGTAGCCACCTGCTCTTCTGCCCGCAAAATCCCTTTATTCTCACCGAGCTCCACAAAGAGATCCCGCGAATCTGGGCGTTGATTTTCCGCGCTCTCCACCACGCCGGAAACGATCTCGCCCTGCTTCCCTTTAAAAGATCCCAGCACTCGCTTGCTCTCCGCATCGCGCAGTCGCTGCGCAATAATCGAGCGAGCCGTGGCGGTGGCAATCCGGCCAAAATCTCCGGGGGTGTCGTCAAACTCACCAATCTGGGCGCCCTCTTCATCAACCTCCGGAGCCCACACTGTTGCCTTCCCGGTGGTGCGATCGAGTTCCACACGCGCACCTTTAATTGCACCAGGCACCCGCTGATAGGCATGCAGCAGAGCATCTTCAATTGCCTCAACCAGCACCGAGAGATTGATCCCCAGCTCGGATTCCACAATCCGAAGTTCGCTCATTGAGATATCCATGAATCCCCTTCCACAGCGCTCTACAGCTCTTCTTTTCTCACAGTTATCAACACAACCGCTATAGCTCTACCACTATACGCGCCGAGCTAATCTCACCGAAAGTTAGTTCTCGTTCGCCGATTTCTACTCGC
>JALELI010000043.1 GCA_022768785.1 Arcanobacterium sp.
CCAGAGAGCACCATGTAATTAATAAGGAAATGCAAAATGCAACTTGGGGTATGAATCGCCTTGGGTATTAATCGCACAATGCGCTAGGAATATTGACGGCGCAGCTAACTAGAGCGATAAGAAAAGGGACAGCGCCGTCAATACAATTGCGCACGCATCGTCACCGCATTTACGCACGCAGGTTTTACATACATATTTACGTGCGTAGGCCTACACATATTTATGCGCGCAGAACTTTCAGCTCGAATTTGCACAGCAGATTGTTCCCCCTAGTTCATATTTATGCGTGCAGAGCTTTCGGTGCGGGAGCACGTTTACAGGTGCGAGAAAGCGCCCAGGCGGCAACTAGGCAACGCGCAGAGCCAAACCTGCGGCGATGAAAGGCAGAACCTGAGGATACAGAGAGCAAAAATAGCGGTCACACGTGCAGGAAGTTTTCCAGCGTGCTCGCGTTGCCGGAGAAGAACGGCTCCACGAGATTATCCACATGTGAAAGGGCAGAGCCAATCGCCATATGCATATCAAAATACTTATACATACCCAGGCGCCCACCAAACATCACATTGGGAGCACCCTCGTGGGCCATTTGTTTATAAGCTGTGAGTTTCTCACGATCATCTGCCCGATCAATTGGATAGTATGGCTCATCTCCTCGATTGGCAAAGCGAGAATATTCACGGGCGATCACGGTGCGATCTTTCGGATAATAATCGCGCTCCGGGTGGAAATGCTTAAACTCATGAATGCGGGTATACGGCACATCTAAATCTCCGTAGTTCATCACCGAGGTGCCCTGGAAATCCCCCACATTGAGCACTTCGAGATCCAGATCAATAGTGCGCCACCCCAGATCTCCCTCAGCGTAATCAAAGTAGCGATCCACAGGGCCGGTATACACCACCGGAATCTGCCCCACTGTGGCTTTCTTACTCAACGGCTGGCTCTCATCGAAGAAATCCACACCCACCTGCACTTCGATATTCGGGTGATCTGCCATGCGCTCCAGCCATGCGGTATAACCATCAACCGGGAGCCCCTCCCATTTATCGTTGAAATAGCGATTATCGTAGTTAAAACGCACCGGTAAACGGTTGATGATTGCTGCCGGAAGCTCAGCCGGATCCGTCTGCCACTGCTTTGCCGTATACCCTTGGAAAAAAGCTTCAAAGAGCGGCCGCCCTACCAACGAGATTCCCTTTGTTTGGAAGTTTTCATTGGCGCGATGCCCTTGCACCTCTTGTGCCTGCTCCGCCACTAGCGCCCGCGCTTCATCAGGAGTGTATGCCGCACGGAAAAACTGGTTGATAGTGCCGAGATTCACCGGCATCGGGAACACTTCCCCATTGACGGTGGTGTACACCTTATGCACATAGTGGGTAAAGCTCGTGAACTGATTCACATATTCCCACACTCTCGGGTTGGAAGTGTGGAAAAGATGTGCGCCATATTTGTGAATCTCGATGCCAGTTTCGGGATCTGGATAGGTGTAGCAGTTGCCGCCGATGTGCGGCCGGCGATCAATCACAGCCACTTTCACTCCGCGTTGCGCCATACGCTCAGCCACTGTGAGGCCAAAAATTCCCGAACCTACTACGAGGAGATCCACGTTCATATGCATTCCCTTTGCTCGCCGTCGCTACCCACTGATCATATCTGATCTGCGCACTTCATCGCGCCCAACCCGCCTATCCACTATCCTGGAGAGCGAGAAGCTCTCAAAGGCTTCACAAGGTTTCACAACACTGTAGAATTCAAATTCCAGCTGGAGTGCGGCTCCGGGTATCATCACGTACCTGCATGGCCCACTCCACGCGAATTTATCAGTGTATGCAGGAGCAGAATGGGAGCACAGATGCCCACACCAGAGCGTATCGTGGCCGTGGTGGTGGCGTACAACCGCGCGCAGCTCCTCACCGAAAATCTCACGGCTCTCACCAACCAAACTCACCCACTCGACGCAATCGTGGTGATCAATAATGCGAGCACCGACACCACCGAGCAGGTGGCCACTCATTTTCCCGCAGTAAGTGAAACTATCACGCTTCCCCGCAACACTGGCGGTGCTGGAGGCTTCGCAGCTGGAATTGCTCGCGCCGTCCACCACTGGAATGCCAGCCTCGTCTGGATTATGGACGACGACACCGTGCCCACACCCACTGCCCTCTCCGAACTGCTCCGCGCCCGCGAGCAGTATCCTGGCCAGCCCGCGCTGCTCGCCTCCAAAGCCGTGTGGATAGACGGCACAGAACACCCGATGAACCGCCCACGCTCCCGCCCACTCCTCAGCGCCCGGCTGGCTGCGCACGCACACGCCATCAATGCCCTGCCGATCCGCACCGCATCATTTGTGTCAATCCTTATCGACGCTCGCGCAGTGCACGCCGAGGGGCTCCCACTCGCAGCCTACTTCCTGTGGAATGACGATTTTGAATACACATCTCGGCTGCTCAAAAACCGCATCGGCCTGTATGTGCCGGCCTCTGTGGTGGTGCATAAAACGGCGAAGTTTGGCAATTCTACGGCAAATCCAGGGCCGCGGTTCACCAACGAAGTGCGCAATAAACTCTGGGCGTTCCGCTATTCACACGGCCTATATCCTGTGGAGAAATGGCTCTACGGAGGGAAAACAGTGCTGCGCTGGGCACATCTATTAGGCACTGCCACCGAACGCCGCAAATTGTTCTCCTACGCTATGAAAGGGGCACAACAAGCTGCACAGCCCCCCACGCCTACCACTGAAATTTTTGCCGATACTCCAGTGGCAGCCGATGTGCGGGCAGTAGCCGCAGATGAAGGGCACTACCCGCCGTCACTCACGCTGGGGCTACCACCCTCCCAAAGCTCCATCGCTTTCCAAAATATATTAGATGCATACACCGCTGATGAGGTTCCCCCCTTTTCGGTGCTGATGAGCACCTATGACGGCGACAACCCAGATTTCCTACGCAGCTCACTAAAATCTGTAGGCACTGCACAACAGCTCAAGCCGGATCAGATCGTGCTCGTACAAGACGGCCCAGTGCGCCCAGAGCTCGCAGCTGTGATCGAGCAGGCAGCCGTGATTGCAGGCCAACCTGTAGACGTGGTGCCCCTAGAGCACAACAGTGGGCTAGCGGTAGCCCTTGATCGCGGGCTTGAGCACTGCACCCACGAGATCGTAGCCCGCGCAGACGCCGATGATATTTCGTTGCCCACACGCTTTGCTGTGCAAATTCCACTCATGAAACACCTCGATCTGCTCGGCAGTGCGCTCACCGAATTTGATCAAGACCCACAGCACCTGGGCCTCACTCGCGCGTTACCCACGAGCGCCTACGCAATCCGCTCGATCGCCCGCCTACGCGATCCGTTTAACCACCCCACAGTAGTGTTGCGCAAAACTGCAGTGCTGGCAGCTGGCGGCTATAGCGGCGGAGCCACGATGGAAGATTACTGGCTCTTTGCTCGCATGATCCACCGCGGAGCGCGGGTGGCAAATGTGCGCGAGCCACTCGTGCTCTACCGCGTAGGAGCCGGCGCATACAAGCGCCGTGGCGGAATCGCAATGGCGCGCACTGAGCTGCAGCTGCAGCGCTCCTTGCGCTCAATTGGCTTTACCACCATGTGGCAGTTCCTACGCAATATGGCGGTACGCCTGCCCTATCGGCTCTTGCCCGCGAAAGCACGCAGAGTGCTCTATCAGAGCGTAGGCAAGTTGTTGTGGTTCCGCCGCTAACCACTTCATTCCCTCCCTATTTACACACTCAGATAGCAGAAAGGCGGCAGTGCTGATGGAATTGATTAACAACATTCCACAGATAGCTGCACCACTTCTAGCTGGTCTGCTGATTCTGTGGATTCCAGGCCTGCTTCTTGGAATTGCCACCGGACTCCCACGAGCACTGCGCTGGGGCTGGGCACCGGCAGGTTCGGTGGCTATCATCGCCGTTACGGCGATGATAGCCCCGATCATCTCAATGCCATGGGGAATCCCAACTGCTGCTGCAGGCACAGTGTGCACTGTGGCTGCAGCGGCAGTGGTGCGCATTGCTATCGCGGCTGCTCACCGCCGGCACGCTCTGCGCCGCCTCCACATCAGCACCCCGCCGCAGCACGCAACATGCTCTGTGCGGGCTGACGCCACCGATCCAGCATTCACACTGCCGCAGCGCTCAGCACACCCCTCAACCTCTAGCGCTCACGTGAGTGCCTATGCAGGCTCCCACATTTCTTGGGGCTCCCGCATTCGCGCAGCACTCACTCCCATCTATTCTGCTCCACGCCAAGCAGGGCCACTGCCGCGGCATTGGTATCGCTGCGCGCTCACGTGCGCGCTTGCCGGAGCGAGCATCGCGGGTTTTGTCAAGTTTTTCAGAGCCACTGGAAGCTTCACAAACTTCATTCAAAACTGGGATATGAGCTATCACGTGAATTCTGTGCAAGCGATTGTGCAAACGAAAAACGGCTCATCGTTGAATGCGGTTCTGGCAGATCCCACCGCCCCCGGCCTCTATCCTTGTGGATTTCACGATGTGGCTTCCCTCATTGTGCTCGCCACTGGTGCTGATGTGCCGTCAATCGCCCAGCTCACAGCGTTGATTTTTGCTTTTATTGTGCTGCCCATCGGAGTGGCCACCCTCGCCTACGTGGCTTTCCAGCGCCAGCTCATCACACTCGTGGCCGGATTGGTGGCGCTCGCATTTCCAGCTTTTCCGCTCGCTGTTTTGTGGTGGGGGCCGCTCTATTCCAACTTAGCTGGTTGGGCCCTCGTGCCTGCATCGTTAGCATTATTCGTTTGGGTATTTTCCGTCACGCCCCGCAGCAAGAAAATCACACCGCTGTTCTGCGTGTTAATCAGCCTCGCAGGAATCACACTCTCCCAGCCCAATGCGGCTGCCACCTGGCTCATCGCAGCGTGGACATATGGAACTTGGAGCGCCGTCACAGCTGCGGTGCACTCTCGCTCACCGCACACCGCGGCTCCCCACCGCACTTCTCCACGCCACACAACGTGGCCTAAAGCAGCGCATTCTCCTGTAGTTCATGCCACTCTAGTGGGGATAGGGTGCTGCACTCTCGGCGTCCTGATATGGCTGAGCATTGCTTTCGCAATAGGTTTCGACCGGTTAGCTTCTATGAACCAACGCACTCCGGAGGGGCCACTGCTGGAGGCGCTAGCCCACGGAGTAGGAATGCTGGGAGCTCATCCCCACAGCCCACTCCTGCGCACCGAGATCATACGAGTGGCGCCCCTCAGCGTACTAGTGGTGATCGGCATTGTGATTGTGGCCCTTCGGGAAAAAGGCCGATGGAGCGTGGCCGTCTATGGCATGTGGCTGGCACTTTTCCTCGCCGTCTACAGCTCGCCGTCACACTTTATCCGCAATTATATCGGTTCTTTGTGGTACAACGATGTGCCCCGCCTACTCGCCCCACTCGTAATGCTCGCTCCCATCTTCGTGGGTGTTGCTATCGATACGTTGATCACTTCTGCGTGGCGCCCACAACGGCAACCACAGCTGAGCCACCGAGCCATTCGCAGTGGCGCCCGAGCACTGGCAATTATGGCTCTAGCGGGCGTCATAGTGTGGGCATTGCAGCTGCCCACTTGGGGAGCTGCTTGGGGGCCACTGCGGCGTTTCTCCACACAAACCGATAAAAATCTCGTGTTTTTCGTAGATCAAGACGAATACACTCTGTTTAAACAAATGCGCACAATCGTGCCTGAGCAGGCGTTAGTGATCGGAAACCCGTGGGAGGGGGCCACGTTTGCCTGGGCTATTTCTGGCCGGCGCGCAGTGATTCCCACGCCTGAGTTTTATGAGGGAGCACGGCTCTACCCCTATCTCAGCGATCATCTTTCTGAGGGGGCCACCAATCCGCAGGTGTGCCGAGAACTCAAACGCCACGGAATCTCTTATGCGCTCGATCTCGCTGATTCTTCGGTGCCAGAGGCGCGCCTCTACCCGGGGCTGCGCCACACTGCCAACGGCAATCTCGGGCCGGTGGTGGCTCAGGTGGGTGAAGCGAAACTCGTTCATATCACAAAGTGTGGCTAGCAGATATGGCATGATAGCAGCGGCACAGCCGAAATATTGACGTATACGTTTGTAACACCAGCTGGTGCGTAAAAAGCAACCGACACGCAGGACCACGGAGGAAGGGGATCCAACCGTTATGCAACCTCCACAGCAGCCCTTACGCCATCTGTATTTCGCTGATCTACTCAATGTGTTTGCCTGCATCGCTGTGGTTTTGCTGCACACGTCGCTGAGCGTTTTCTCGCCACGGCACACTCTAGGATGGCTCGAAAACGTGGGGATTCAGGCCACTTTTATTTTTGCTGTGCCGATTTTCTTTATGCTCAGCGGCATGAATTTGCTGGGCTACCGGGCTAAATATTCTACAGCTGTATTTTTTAAGAAACGGTTCGTGCGCACCGGGCGAGCGCTTATCTTAGGAAGCATCACGAGCTATCTCATCATCGGCGCGTTGCGTGGAACCCGCTACACCGAGCATTTCGGCCTCGTTGATTTCGTGAAGCGTTTCCTCACTAACCAAGTGGTTGATATCTATTGGTTCTTTTATGTGATTCTCTATCTCTATCTGCTCACGCCGTTGCTCTCTCACGTGGCTCATCAACGGCGGCTTTTAGAGTATCTCATAGTACTCACCGGAATAGCCTCGGTGGGAGTTCCTTTTCTCGTGCACATGAACATTCCAAACAAATATTTTGCGCAGCTCATCGGCTGGCCATTCTTTGCTTCTATTGCTCTGCTCTATTTCCTGCTCGGGTGGTATGCAAAACAGTATGCAGCCCACCTCGCGCAGCACCGGTGGCGATGGCTTGCTGCCTTCCTCGCCGCCGTGGCCGGAATGCTCATCGGCGAACTCCTCGATAACGGTTGGTTTTCCGGAGGGCAGATGCCCCGGCAGTACGACAACTACTGGGCGGGAATTAGCTCCCCGCTGTGCGTATTAGCAGTGCTTTCCCTCTTCATGCTATGCCTTGGCTGTGAACCACAGCTGCGCACCGCACCACACCGCCTACACCAGGTGCTTGCAAAGCTCTCATCGGCGTCACTCGGAATCTACCTCTTTCACATTTTACTGGTGAATTTTCATGGAAGCGGCACTCCCTTGAAGCCCGTGCTAGAGCAACTGAGCCGGTTCCCGATCACAAAAGGCATTATTGCGTATGTGCTCACTGGCATAGCAGTGGTTATCGGGAAAGAGATCATTGCTCACAGTAAGCGCCTTGTGAACAGGCACCGCGAACAACGATAAACATCAGCAGCTTTTCTAAACAGCAACAGCGCAGCATACGGCAGTTCAAGCTACGCAAACCTAGCTATAAAGCTCAATAGGTCACGTTGTATCAGCACAACGGGTGCACAATTTGGAAAACTGCCAACTGTTGGGCAAAGCTCTATGGCCTTAACCGCCGCAACAGCCTCGTTAAATTCTCGATTTTACGGCCGCAACGATTCGCTTCACCTGTGCCCTGCGATGCGTGCCAGCAGGCAGGAGCACATCTGCGGCCTGGCGAATCACCCCATGGTGCAGGGCGCGCCCGCCAACGGTTCGGAAAAAGCCATTTTGCGCTTTTTGCACCTGTGCTTTCACGATGTTACCGATGAGCGCCTCATAGAACGGCAGCTGGCGCGCATACTCCCAGTAGCGTGTGGCGAAATCACACGTGGGCACATTCCACGGTTTTATGTAGCCTGCATAGTGAATGATCTTCGGGTGAGATCGCGCAGCTTGATATTCTCGATATTGCGCCGCCGGAGCTTGTGAAAAGATCCGCTCCACACGGTGATCCACGTTGTGCATCACATTCCATTCCGCAGGTAAGAAACGCACTCGGCCTTCTAATTGGGAATTGAGCACGTCTTGATCGTTGTAAATGTAGCGATCGTCGGCAGCAAGCTCCATCCAGTGTTCAAACGCGAATTCAGCTCGGAGCGCCGCAGTATTGAAAATGAGCACCCCGGCCTGGAAATAGTTGAAGGGCTCTTTCAGGTGCAACACAGCGTGTGCATAGCGGGCGCGATCTCCGTGCTTCACATTGAGGTTTCCGGCAAAATCGATATCGCGCACCGCACCAATAGCTGCTCCTTGGAGATCTGTAGCAAAGAGCTCTGCCACATCAGAGAGCACGATCATATCGGAATCGAGATAGAGCACTTTATCGTAGAACGGCAGCACATCAGGAATGAGAAAACGATAGTAAGTTTCTACCGAAATATGAGCGTTGTTAGTGCTGAGGCCATAGCGCTCCAGTTCGCTTCCGGCATCGACGAACCGCAGTGTGAAATTCGGAAAATTCCGTAGGCTATCGCGCATAATCTCTTGGTTTTCCCACGTGATATCGCGGTGCAGAATCACGAGATCGTAGTAGCAATCTGGCGACGCATTAGCGAGTAAAGAAAATACTGTGGTGGCAAGCTGTGGCACATACACATTATCTGCCGCCAACACCACTGGCACGATCGGCGCGTGCACAGGCGGCAGTGGTTTCAATAATTCACGCCGTTCTGGCTGTTCAAAGTGCACACACTGCAGCTGCTTCACTTTCAGAGTTGGGCGCATGCGCTGAGCATGAATCAAAAACACATTGAGGAGCCGTTCAGAGAGATGCCCTGGAGTGCGTCGGGCTTCGACGCTGTAGTGCTCCATATTCGTCTGCCCCATGTATTCGTCGAGCAACGGAAACAACCACGCGCAATACTCGTGGAAAATCTCTTTGCGCATAATAAACATATTGCAGAAGCAGGCTTCATGCCCGCCTAGGAACGTATCCAGATCTGGGGCGTACTCCGGCGATTTTTCGCGCACGATTGCGATCATGCGCTGGAAATCAGCGTCAATCAGCAACGGCGATTTCTTCCACTGGGTGAGAGGATCACCCACCCCACCAAGATGGGTATTCATATCAGTGAGCGGAGATGTGATGATATCCCAGCCCTGCACGCTGCGAGCGATAGCCGCATCATTTAGCTCATATTCAGCTGCTGTTTCCGCGTCAATCCTCCGCTCCATCACCTCGCCGTAATCATTTTCAGGGTGTGCGGCAGCGCTGAAATCAAAATACCGCCGATAGTGGCAGAATCCGTAATATTCGGCGTTCACATTTTTCCACGCCCAATACTGCGTGGTGAGCTCTGAATACTCGGGGTTACGCTCGGAGATATTGACGCCACTATCGTCATGCCAGGCCCAGCTGAAACGCCGGGCCGCCGCTGCGGCTCCCACCTGCACCGGCTGCAAAATATCACTCTCAAAAAGTGCCACCTCTTTATGAGCGGAAACAAAAATTCGGATATCTTGCTGCTCCCACCGCTCTCGCTGCTCCGCGCTCTGCTGCATTCGCTCCGCCTCGTGTTCGATAGTGTTCATGTGATGCTCTGCTTCCCTCTTCATCTGCGCGTATTCCGGAGGAAGTTTCCCCTTGCGCACCGCCTCTCTGGCAATTTTCTGAGCCATAGCAAACAGCGGCTGCGCAATGCTGCGGGATCCATCAAGCGCTCCCTGCAACTGCGCATACGCCCGATCACGGGCAAATCGCATGAGGGCAGTGGCCACAATATCCGCCCCTAAAATATGCGCCAACTGCTCAGCTATGGTGATTTTTTCTGCTTCAGGCACGCGCTCGTACCACTCATTCATCGCCGCTTCTGCTAGGTGCTTTCGCATCCCCCACACGGATTGATCGAGCAGTTCATCGTGCTCGTGTGCCGCATATTCTGCAGCTGCCTGCACACAGTCTCGCAGCTGGCGAGCTGAGTGCAAGGACTGCTCAGAGCTGAGCGCTGCCGTGCTCGTGATACCAGCACCCATGTTGTAGCGGTATCCCACGATATCATTGCGTGTGATTTCTCCACACGAGTGAGCAGCGATCACGAGCATTTCGTAAGCATCTTCTGCTCGTTCTAACCGGCGAGAGCTCATCGCCGCAAATGCCTGGCGGCAGAGCTCTCCCTCAAAGAGCCGGTGGTGCACATTCCAATCCTTGCGTTTCTGGGTAGGGCTATTCAGAAACATCGCACGCAGCAACCCGCTCCGGCTCAGCGGCGGGGCGGGAACGTTGGCCCATTCGTGGAATCCTCGCACGGCGCTGTCTGCCGTACCTTCATAGGCCACACTCCGCAGCCCAAAATGCACAATCGGATACTGGCACTCTCGCTCTTCCGCTCGTTCCTCGTCCACAACAGCGCGCAGAGCACCCAAAATTCCCGGCTCAAGGGAATCATCAGCATCGAGAAATAACACAAAATCACCGGTTGTGACGCCCACACCCGCACACCGTGCACGATGGAGACCAGAGTTCTCTGCTAACTCCAGCACATGAATCCGTGAATCCTCCTGCGCAGCTCGCTGAGCGATAGCCAAAGAGCCATCAGTGCTAGCATCATCAACAATCACTAGTTCCCAATCGCCGTCTGTTTGGCTTTGTACGCTCTGCACGCACTCAGGAAGTAGATCAGCATGGTTGAACGAAGGAATCACCACCGAGAAAAATGGCATTGTTCTCTCCTTCAGCGTGTCTACCACAGGTATATGCACTAACCATACTGGTTCTCAGCGTTCAGCGGGAGAAGAGACGGCGCACGGCTCGGAGTATTTTCTGTGGCACGCGCACCAAGCGCGACACATGCACTAGCCAGCCGTTGCGGCGTTTCCCGCACTGCTCCGAGTGCTTATGCCACCCCGAGTGCAGCCCCTCTACGGTATCAGCTTCTATCACTGGCGCAGGCACTCCACTGCGGTGGGCTAAATCTCTCAAATGCCGCTCGGCAACCTCACGAAAAACCCGTAGCCGCTCGGTGGGCTTATGGCCGTTGGCTAGATCCACTGCCCAGCGATACCACGTAAGATACTCAGCTTCCAGGTTCAATCCTCGGCCATGATCCCAATCAGCATAGGCAGTGTCGCGCACCAGCCGCATGAGTTCCCCTGCGATCTGCACAGCGCCGAAGAGCTTCACCATATGCCGCATTGTGAGCTCTTTATCGGCAGCTGCCACTCGCACATACCAATCACCTGCAAGCAACTCAATCGTGCGCTCCCGCAGGCCTGCCACACACGGCGTCAACGAAAATCCTTGAAACTCAACTGCCCATTTCTCGGCAGCAGCGAGCGTCTGGGCATGCGCATCTGCAAGCTGAACGAACTGCTCCGCCGCTACGTGAGCGAACGTCGTCACCCCTCGCCCCAGAAAATACCGATAGCCGCGGATGTGGTTGGCAAAATGCTCAACCTGCGCCAAGCTTGCTATCACAAGCCACTCATACGCATCTTCCCCGTGCACGAGCCGGAGTTTTTCCATGCGCTCGAATGCTTTACGAACGAGCTCCGCGCGATATACCCGCTGCCACACATGCCAATCCTGGCGCTCCCCATCAGGCTTAATGAAAGAAGATTCCACTATCTCCTGCCCGCTGAGCGCAGGGAAATCAGTGTTGCTGAGCTTTGCTATCACCGCCACTGTTTCCAGTGGCATATCTATCCCTACAATCTCAGCCCCAAAATGAAGAACATCACACGGCCGCTCAGATATCTCCTGGGCTAGCTGCTCTAGAGAGCCCGCCGCGAGCTCGTCGTCAGCATCGAGAAACAGCACCCATTGGCCGCTTGCTCGGGCAGCTCCCGCACCCCGAGCTAGATGTGTGCCCTGATTGTGATCATGAAACACTGGCACAATCCGCGAATCTCTGCTCGCTAAATCAGCTATCACTTGGCGGGCGTTATCCGGGCTCCCATCATCAACGATAACGGCTTCCCAATCGGAGAATTTTTGGTGCTGGAGCAGCTCCACAGCGCGCGGAAGGTGATCCGCCGTGCCGTAAACGGGAATCACAATAGAAAAAAACGGCATATCTAGCACCTGCACATTGGAGCCGGCAAGAACGCTTTCATAATACCAAGCCCTCCGCTGTGAACCGCCCCAAAATGCGATCTGCGGGGTAGCTTCTCTCCACCGAGAGAATTGGGAGAAATCTTCAGAGGATTTCTCCCAATTCGGAGCCGCCTCGGAGAAATCCCTTGCCTGGGCACTCTCCCCACAGTTGGGACAATTCCTCTGAAGATTTCTCCCACGCACGAAGATCTTTCCCACAAAGCTTCTTCGCCGTGAACTCAAGCCACGCGGTACAGTAAGTTAAGCACTATAAACAGCGCACAGTTCACTGCTGCGGACGACGCACGCACACTGAGGAGGAGATAGTGGCGATAGGTTTCGTGGATCGATTCACGCAGCGATATCACTATGGAATCGTGGTGTTTCGCGAACTCGTGAAAACCGATTTTCGGCTGCGCTATCAAGGCTCGTTCTTGGGAATGCTGTGGTCTGCTCTGAAACCCCTCATGCTCTTCGCCGTGATGTACGTGGTGTTTGTGAAATTTTTGAAATTCACTGACGGCACTCCCACATTCCCCATTTCGTTGCTGTGCGGCACGTGTTTGTGGAGTTTCTTCGCTGAAGCCACCAGCATGAGTATGCGCTCTATCGTGGATCGTGGAGATCTGCTGCGGAAGATTCACTTTCCGAACTACATCATCGTGGCCTCCACCACGATGGGATCGATGATTTCGCTCGGCATTAACCTCGTGATCGTGGTGCTCTTCGGCTTCTTCGCGCATGCACACTACACATGGCGCGTGCTGCTAGTGCCACTGAGTATCCTGCAGCTCTACGCCCTCACTGTAGGGCTAGCATTGCTACTAGCTTCACTCTACGTATACTTCCGCGATGTGGCACATATCTGGGAAGTGCTAGTGCAAGCGCTGTTTTATGCCACTCCGATTATCTATCCAATTTCAATGGTTTCCAATAACCCCACATTCGCCTGGGCAGCTAAGTTCCTAATGCTCAGCCCTATCACTCAGCCAATTATGGATATCCGGCACAACTTACTCTCTCCAGAATATGTGCCCACTGTGTGGGATATTGTGGGAAATCCATGGCTCTGTTTGATGCCGTACGCCGTGGCTCCATTGATTCTGTGGCTCGGCATTCACGTGTTCCGGAAGTACAGTGCAAAATTCGCGGAGGTGCTGTGATGAATCAGCTCGATACGGCGCTATCGCCAACGCCTTTTACCGAAGCACAGCATACCGAGCATGCCCCAGCTTCAAAATCCACTCCAGCTATGAGCAGGGGCGCTACTCCTGCTACAGCTGTGAGCGCCACCCCTGCTGTGCTCACAGCCGAACACGTGGCCAAAA
Source organism: Arcanobacterium sp. (assembly GCA_022768785.1). Classification (GTDB taxonomy): domain Bacteria; phylum Actinomycetota; class Actinomycetes; order Actinomycetales; family Actinomycetaceae; genus Arcanobacterium_A. The sequence goes on from JALELI010000043.1 coordinate 13,210, forward strand.
CCTTCCGCCTCCCCACAGAGCAAGCCAGTGGGCTAAAAATGGCTTTCCTCAACCGCGTAAAAGGAATCAAAGGCTACACCACTCAAAATGTGCTACGCGATGTGAATTTCTCCGTTCACCAAGGAGATTTTTTCGGGATCGTAGGCCGCAACGGCTCAGGCAAATCCACGCTGCTTAAAATTATTAGCGGAATCTACCAGCCAAATGCCGGAAGTGTGCACCATACGGGCAAACTCGTGCCCTTTATTGAACTCGGAGTGGGGTTCAATCCCGAGCTCACTGGGCGTGAGAACGTGTATCTCAACGGCGCACTGCTGGGATTCACCCACACCGAAATCGATGCGATGTATGCCGACATCGTGGATTTTGCCGAACTCCACGAGTTTATGGATCAAAAGCTCAAAAACTATTCATCAGGCATGCAAGTGCGCCTAGCATTCTCAGTAGCTATCAAAGCCCAAGGCGATATTCTCGTGCTCGATGAAGTGCTAGCCGTGGGAGATGAGGCATTCCAGCGCAAATGCAACGAATACTTCACTGAAGTAAAAGCTGATCCGCACAAAACCGTGATTCTCGTGACGCACTCGATGGACGCCGTCAAACGCTATTGCAACCGTGCCATTCTCATCAAAGACGGCGAAATTGTGCTCGACGGCGATCCCGGCGATGTGGCAGATCTCTATACGCTAGAAAATATGCAGCATGATGCCCGCGCCGGCGCGGCAGCCGCGTGGAAAGCTGAGGGGATCTCTGGGCCGCAGAAATACGCCAAAGGGCTCAACGAGCGAGTGCCAGTGCTGCGGGTGCGGGCCTTGAGCGATCTGGTGGTAATGGATTCTTCACCTTTTCATTTCGCTGTGGATTACGAATTCCACGAGGAACGCCCCTTTTTCGTGACGCTCACGGTGCGCGATGTGAAGCGTGGCGGCGTGGTGTACGACAGCTTAGATCTCTTCCAACTCACCGAACTCGGAAATCATACACTAGAGTTTACGTTTCCTACTGCCCCATTTATGGACGGCGAATTTCGGGTGGACGCACAGATTCGGGTGTATCCCAACGATGATATAGACGCCGAAGACACCGAGAAAGTGGCATACACTGACGCCGATAACTCTGGCTTTTTCACTATCCGTAACCCAAAGCACGAGGGGCAAAACAACTATGGGCTGCTGAGCACTGATACTGTGCACTTTACCCGCATCGTCTAGCCCGATGCGTCGGGCTAGCTTGCGGCACATCGCCTAGCTTGTGGCACATCGCCTAGCCTGTGGCACATCGTCTAGCCTGGTGCTCTTACCGACCCCATGCCTACCCTCTTTACGGCATCTGGCAGACCCCTATCCTGCCTGTAACTCCAACAACAAAAAGCAATGTGCTGCTTTTTCACGCTAGCATTGAAGAGCGGCCTCAAGCCGCCAAGAGAGCACGAAGATAGCTGGGCACCGGATTCCTGTGCCACTCACGCAGAAATGGAAGAAAGATTCAGCATGATTTCGGCATTATTAAACAATGCACTAGATATCGCGCTGCCACTGTGCGTGGGATTGATCGTGCTCTGGGCTCCCGGATTAGCTATCGGCGTATGCGCTCGACTTCCGCGAGCGCTGCTCTGGGGCGCTGCCCCCGCAGCGTCGGTGGCGATCATAGGGAGCACCGCAGTCGTGGCTCCGCTGCTGCACTTGCGTTGGGCACTGTGGGAAGTGGCAGCTAGCACTACACTGTGTGCCCTGGGAATACTGGCAGTGCGCGCCACTCTCATCGCAATTTTTCGCCGCAAGCCCGCACACTTGCGCAAGCGGTTCCCGATGATCCACGCGTTGATTCGCTCCGATTATCCCCCGCTGCCCACAGATCGAGTTTTTCGGCCAATCGTTTTCCGCCTGCTGCTGCTCTGCGCTCTCTTGGCTGCTAGTGCCGCTGGCTTCGCCAAATTTCTGGCAGCCACCGGCAGCATGCACAACTTTATTCAAAGCTGGGACGCCAGCTATCACCTCAATGAAATTCAGGCCATTATCCAAACAGGAAACGGCTCATCGCTCAATGCTATCTTGCGCGATCCCAACGCCGCCGGTTTCTATCCCAATGGCTATCACGATGTGGCATCGCTGATTGCGATGACGACGGGCTATCCAGTGCCCGCCACCGGGCAACTCACGATCATGATCTTTGCGTTTGTTGCGCTGCCAGCGGGGGTGGCGGCACTTGCGTATGTGGCCACTGGCCGCGAGATTGCCACATTGATCGCCGCCCTGTGCGCACTCGCTTTCCCCGCTTATCCGCTGGCGGGAATATGGTGGTCTGCGATGTACTCAAACGTGGCTGCCACAGCACTCTTGCCTGGGGCGATCGCTGTGGCAGCGTGGATCATCAAACACCTGCGAGGCCGACTACTACCTGTTCCATTGCTCTATGCAGCTGTGTGCAGCGTGGGAGTGGGGATCACGCAACCGAACGCTTTTATCTCCTGGCTGATAGTGGTGTGGGTGTGCCTAGGGTGGCATGTAGGGGCACGGTATGCCAGCGGTGCACACGCGGCCAAGCTAACAGATCGTGCCACAAAGCTCTCTGCCGAACACGCCGAGCTAGCCACTATCGAACACGCCGAGCCGGCCACCGTGCCAGCAGCTACCATGCCTGCAGAGCCCCTGCCCCGCACTGCAGAATCCGCGTCTCACCTGGAAGGCCACGCACTTCACACTGCGCAATCAGCTGCTGCACCCGCCGTCAGTATTTCCCGATCCTCCCGCTCCGCTCGCACGAGAGATTTACAGCGCCAGTACCCTCAAATGGAACACTCCCGAACGGGGCGCTCGCGGATTGCACGCACAAGCGCTGCCCTCATCGTGTGGATTGCGATCACAATAGCTCTCTGGAGCACGCTAGTGATGCTCCTAGGGCCCGAACGGATCGCCGGAATGAACCAACGCAAACCGCAGGGCACACTTCTTGAGGGAATCCTCAGCGGTGGCACCGCTATGGGAGCAATCCCTTATTGGCCTGTTGGGCAGCGCGAGATCCTGCTCACACTTCCTTTAAGCGTGCTGCTCATTGTGGGAATTATCGCGGCAGCTATGCACTCAGAACTGCGATGGCTCGTGGCTTCTTACGGCGTGCTGCTAGCGCTCTTTGCAATCACGTTTAGCTCCACCTGGCCACCTTTTAGGAACTACATCTCGGGCGTGTGGTATTCAGATCTGCCACGGCTTCTCTCGCTGCTCGTTATAATGGCACCCGTTTTCGTGGGAATTGCCGTGGCACAGTTCCATTCGCTCGCAAAATGCCGCAGCGCGCTTCTTTTCAAACGCTTCGCCGCCTGCGCCGTCACCACTGTGGGAATCCTCAGTGTGATGGTGTGGGCACTCAAACTCCCCGCCTGGAATGTGCCGTGGGAGTATCTCACTTTCTTCGCCCGCCAAGGCACCACCCACGAATCTTATTTAGTGGATCGTGATGAGTATCAGCTATTCCTGAAGATGCGCGATATCCTGCCACCCGATGCGCTGATTATTGGAAATCCTTGGGAAGGAGAAACGTTCGCGTGGGCAATTTCCGGCAGACGAGTGTTGATTCCGCAACTGTATAACCGTGGAGTGGCTGATTACCCTATTCTCAGCCAGCACATGAGCGAAGGCGCCAGCAATCCCCAAGTATGCAAAGAGATCAAAAAGTACGGCATCACCCACGCACTCGATCTTGAGCCAACTGCCGCCCCCGGAGGAAAGCTTTCCCCGGGCTTTGATAATCTGGCAAACGGCAAGCTCGGCCCGGTAATCGCACAAGTGGGCGCCGCAAAACTTGTGAAAATCACCCTGTGCGATGTGCAGTGATAATTTCTGAAACGGTAGTTCTGAGAAAGATTCCACACACTCGCCACTAATGTGGCCAAGTGCAGCCATATAGCAGCTTGGCGATGATATCTTTAAGGACGAGCAATATCAGGGCAGGTGGCGATGCTAGAATTTATCTTTTCGTGGTTGGCGGTGATTCCTCCCGCGTTCCAAGCATTAGTGCTGCTCTGGCTCCCTGGATACGTGATTATGCGCCTCGCGCAGACGCATCGCTTCGTAGCATTTACGCTCGCCCCGCTCATCGCTGCTTTTATCATGGGAGCGTTCCCGATCCTCTACGCTCCACTGCATATTCCGTGGAATATCTGGAGCTTCTTACTCGCGGTGGCAATACTCGCAGCCGTTGCATACGCCGTCCGCACAATGCGCACCGAAATCCCTGATAATGACTCTGCTTTTTCGTATGGCTCCTCTGTGCCGATTGATGCGCGCCCTTCTCGAACAATTGGGCAGCTGCGCAATTCATGGCGCTCTATGCGCTGGCCAATCACTGGCACACTCTGCGCCTTTCCGCTCAGCGCAGCAGGATATACAAAAGGTATTCAAAGCCCTTTCTGGCCTTCGCAAACGTGGGACGCCGCCTTCCACGAATCTGCAATTGAGTGGATCAAGCGCACCGGAGACGCTTCTACACTGCACCTCTCAGCCGTCTCCAGCAATCTCCCGGAATCTCAGGCGGCCGCGGGAGGGTTCTATCCGGCAGGATTTCACGCATTGGCGGCACTGATTCCAGGCGACACAATCCTCATCACCAACGCTGTGGTGGCAGTGATTAGCTTAGTGCTCTGGCCTATAGCGATCGGGTGCCTCACTGCCTATTTGGAGCCACGCAACCGCTATGCCCAAGTGGCAGCGCCGCTGCTCGCTTCAGTGTTCACCTCTTTCCCGGAGCGGCTCACCTCATACGGCGTGCTCTGGCCCACCGCATATGCCTATGCCCTCATTCCGTTACTGCTGGTGGCTGTGGCCTGGTGGCTCGAGCCACGCGCCGATCATGCTCCGCTCAATATTGGCTTTCTGCCAGTGCTTGCCGCGGCTGTTATTGGGGTGGGGATTGCTCACCCCACTGCCGTGTTGAGCGCCTTTTTCCCCTCCCTAGCACTGGCCCTGCACTTTTTAATTCGGGTGCATGGGCATAAATGTGAAATGCCGAGCCGCGGAAAAGAAGCTCTGCTCTGGGTGCTGATGCTCGGTTCTTTTGCCGCACTCTTTGCAGCTAGCCGCACGTCACTCTGGGCACAGGTGAGCTCGTGGGGGCGCAAACCACTTAGCTCTCTTAAAGATGCTGTTTTCGGCGGAATTTTTGAAGCGCAGCTGCCAGCGCTCCCCTACGGAGATGCTGAGCCAGATATATTGCTAGGGATTTTCACGCTGGCTGGAGTGCTCTTTGCGCTGATCAAATTCCGTTACGGCTGGCTCGTAGCTGCGTGGGTCTGGAGTATCTATCTCTTCGCACTGGCCGCCGTGGTGAATCTCCCTGGGTTTGCTTTAGTGGGCCCGTGGTATGCAGACGCCGCCCGCCTCGGGGCGGTGATTCCTCTGTTTGCCGCCCCGCTCGCAGCGATTGGCCTGGGCGAATGCGCCTCGTACGGCGTCAAGAAATGGAGAGAACTTGCCCATAGCAAACTCACGCGCCTCGAGTATGTGACGCTCGTGGTGATTATCGCAATCGTGACCACCGGTGTGCTCGGGGTGCGCCAGAGTGCACGGCAACTCTTCGTGAACTACAAGTTTTATTCTGCAGACGGATTTAATGCCACGCTCAGCCCTGGAGAGTTGCAGATGCTGCGCTCAATTCCAGATTCGATTATAAACAGCGGCGGCATGCTCCTCGGAGACCCTCGGCAAGGAGCTAGCTACGCCTATGCCCTCAGCGGCATGAACGTGAGTTTCCGGCACATGAGCGGCACGTGGAATCCCGATATGGTGTATCTTGCGCAAAACGCCTACAAGATCAAAACCGATCCGAAGATCTGCGCCACAATTCGAAAATACAATATTCAATACGTATATGGCGATAAAATCACTTATTGGCCTGAAAATGAGAGCGGCCAAATCTTTGATGGTATTTCTCGCCTCACGCACCAAACAGATATTCTCACGCCAGTGCTTAAAGGCGGGGAATCCGTGATTTACAAACTCAACTACTGCGGGCTGAGTTAGCTCTCACAGTGTGCTGTGAGAGCCACAGCCCCCGTGCGGTGCGCATATATGCGATGTGCCTCCCATGACAGCGCTCACTGCGGGGCGTGCGTATGCTACAGCGTGTACACCGTGATCTGCACGCTTGTTGTGCCTGACGACGAGTGCACACTAGCTGCGAGCGCACAGTGTATTCGCTGCGTGCTGGCCCGCACACTCACTCTCCACACGCCGTGATCTGCACCAGTTTTGCCTCACCAAACTGTGCAATCACCGGCCCGATCCCCGATTTGGCCACACCGTCGAGCCCTGGGTAGCGATGTTCAATCCCATAGCTGGTGCCGCCATCGAGATAGCGATCTCGAAGATCGAGCGCATGAGTGACGCCGAACTTACGAATCAGAGGGCACACCTGCGGATTAGTGCCCGCCTCTTTGAGGTGCCCTGCGAGATAGGCTAACGCTGGTTCTAATCCAGAGGTAATTTTCGGAAAGAGCGCTTGGGTTCCTCCCACTGCCCACACAAACGTGGCCCCCTCCATCGGGTTGCCCGCCACCCGCGCAGTTCGCGGCAGGTGCTGCCCTATCCACAAAAAGAGCTGCTGCTCATCGCGATCCACGAGTGTGGAATCGGTGATGGCGTACGCTTTCTCGATATCGCGGCACGCTGGTGTGAGCTGCGGGCCAGAAATCCCCAAGCCAATCACTAATCCCACGCTCACCGCGGCTGCCATAGGCCGCAGTGCTGGCTGGCGGGTTTTCTGAGCTAGTTGATCCCGCTTCTGAACCAGGTGCTCCTCTTTCTGAAGTGAACGGTTCTGCTCCGTCTTACTCAGATCGTGAAGCTGTATCACCCACTGCAACAACGCTCCCACACTCACTGCGCTGGCCAGCACAAAAATCATTATGAGCGGTGCCCACAGGCGCGGCACATCGCAATACCACCAGCCCACGGCATACGTTCTCCAGCGTCCCTCCAAGGCATAGCTCATCACGAAGAGCGCCCCTAATCCTGCGTAGAGCCCTAGCGCCCACAGTTGTTTGCCTCGAACAACGAGCAACACTAGGCCAAGCACCACCAGAAGGGCGAGAGGCCACATGGAGAAATACCCTATTGAGCCGGCTTCGCCATTAGGCCACCCACCGGTGAGCAGTGCGAGCCGGGCCAATCCTCCTTGCACAGAACCTTGAGCTGGCCAATACATGTGCCCCCGCCGCATCGCATGCAGTGTGGGCACTGCATCGAGCACAGTGTTAATGCCCACCACACCAGCCGCCCAGAGTAGCGTGATTCCGCTCGCGGCCCAGATACGGGTGCCCCCAGAGGTTCGGTTCCACACACGGCGCACGTGGAACCCCCAGAAGATTGCCACAGCGGCGAGCAGCCAGATGATCACTGCGTTGGGCTGTGCCAACGCTAACGCACCTGCCCCCACCAGCACTGCATATATATACACCACTGTGGCACGATTCCATGCACGCACACCGGCCACCACAAAAGCCAGCAATGCCGGCAACATCGCATAGGCCACTAGATTCGGATAGAGCGTGCCATATGCCAGGAAATTCCACGGAAATTGCGGAAAAGCAAGGGAGAGAGGGATAGCGATGATCGCCGTAAGAGGATTGCGGGTGGCCACGCGAGCTAAGCAATACACGCCTGCAGGCCAGGCCATGAAAGCCACTGCAAAAGCTACTGCATTCGAGCTCACTGTGGCCGGAGCACCACTCAGCATCACCACGAGCGACACCACTCCATGCCAAGCAGCTGGATAGAATGTGGCACTCCCTGGGCTATAGACATTCATATGCAAGCTGGAAGCATCGCCTACGCGCAGAATTGATTGGATCGCGTTGAGGTGGAATGCGTTATCCCACGTTTGCCCAAAGGCACTGGGCGAGTGAATGAGCGCCGCACAGTGGAAGGCCGCCACCGCGTATGTGACCGCGAACGTGGAGACCGTGATCGCCGCGAGAGCTCGGTGCGAGAAGTGGCCGTACGCACGGTCTGCCAAAGCGTGCACGGCTGGAGTATTCGCTGCCGAGGAGGGCACCACTGAGCCGCCCCAGGCGCGATCTCTTATTCGCGGCCAACGAAACGAACGGTAGAGCACCACACGGAGAGCAAACCCAACTCCAGCAAGCACCACTGCGGCGAGCACCACTGGCAACACACCCCAGCGCAGCCCCAGCATCGGAGCAGCCACAGCGCTCGCTGCCACCGCAAATACTGAGGCCACTGGCGCCCACGCATACAGCCGATAGCCGCGCAAACCCAGGGCGAGCCCGCTGATCATTCCCGGCACAAAGAGCACCAACAGCGCGAGCACCGCAGGAATGCTAAACGCGAACCAACTTTGCTGGTAGAGAGCTGCTCCAGGCGTCTGCAGTGCAGGCGCCTGGAGCACGAGAGATGCCGCAGCCTCAAAAGGAGCTACAGCCTGATCACTAATGATCGCCACGAATAATAGCCACGCTATTGTATAAAAGCGCTACTTGATGGATTCCTCAGGCTCCCCGATCACCATACGCGGGGTGCCTGCCCACAGCGCCGGATCCGTGATCCGACGCCCATCGAAGAGCAGCTTGATACCTGGGAAATCTTTCGGGCTCACCGTTTTATATTCAGCGTGATCAGCTTGTACGATCACCGCATCAACAGGCTCTCCGAGATGATAGGCATCCCAGCCAAATTTCGCCAGTTCTTCATCGGTGTACATCGGATCGTGCACGATCACCACAGCTCCGCGCTTGCGCAATTCATCAACGGTGGCAAAAACGCCGGAGAACGCCGTCTCTTTCACTCCTCCACGATAGGAGGCGCCGAGCACGGCCACTCGCCGGCCACTGAGATCCCCGAGCACCTCGGCAGCTTTGCTCACCACATACGCCGGCATACCGGCATTGAATGTGCGAGCCGTGCGCACGATCGAAGCATCGGGATCGGTGGAGAGATAGAGGCGTGGATACACCGGAATGCAGTGGCCACCCACAGCGATGCCAGGGCGGTGAATATGCGAATATGGCTGCGAGTTGCACGCATCAATCACGCGCTGCACATCGATGCCAGCCTTATCGGCATACACTGCGAACTGGTTCGCCAAACCAATGTTCACATCGCGATAGGTGGTTTCAGCGAGCTTCGCCATCTCTGAGGCTTCTGCACACCCCATATCCCACACACCATTGGGGCGCGGCAAATCAGGGCGCTCATCAAACTCCAGCACTTTCTCATAGAAAGCAATCCCCGCTTGAGTGCCAGCATCGTTGAGGCCTCCCACGAGCTTTGGATAGCGGCGTAGATCTTGGAATACACGGCCAGTGAGCACCCGCTCTGGGGAGAACACTAGATGGAAATCCGTGCCTTCTTTCAAACCGGAAATCTTTTCAATCATTGGTTTCCAGCGGTTGCGCGTGGTGCCCACCGGGAGTGTGGTTTCATAGGAGATCAGCGTGCCCGGAGTGAGGTTCTCCGCGAGCGATTGAGTGGCGGCGTCCATCCAGCCAAAATCTGGCTCCCAGGTTTCATCGTTCACAAAGAGTGGCACCACAAGTACCACTGCCTCAGCATTCGGAATTGCCTCCGCATAATCTGTGGTGGCGCGAAGCTTACCTGCGGGCACTAACTCGGAGAGTTTCTCCTGCAAGTGAGCCTCACCAGGGAATGGCTCTTTGCCCTCGTTCACCAGCTGCACGGTGTGCTCATTCACGTCAACGCCGATCACATCATTGCCCATGCTGGCATATTGCACAGCGAGCGGCAGCCCAATCTTTCCCAAAGCAACAACTGCGATACGCAATGCGGTTCCTTTCCACCAAAAGCTTTGTATACGAGTTTTATTTTACTCAGATCCGTGCTGATTCTAACGCGCATCAGAGCAGGCTTCCTATGGCGGGCGTTACACTGCACAAGCCATACGAGCCCACGCGCCAGCACAAGCTTGCATGATCCTGGTATAGAAGCCGATGGTGGCGCCACCACTGCAAGCACCCCTCCCGCACTGGCACGTCGCAACATGGCACCTACCCTTTAGCGCAATACCCGCGCCGCAGCAGAAGCCATCATAAAGCGCAGCGGAGCTTCGCGGTGCCATACGCAGCGCAAATCACCAGGGAGAAGTGTGGCTGGTTTCCCGAAAGCTCGCCGCGCAGTAGCTGCATGGTTGAGCGTATCCATGGGAACCCCCGGATCTTTCAAAGCTCGCAGCAATTGCCCGTCTGCGCGTGAGAGAATTCGCTCGCAACGCGGTGCCGCTTCCAAGATCACAGCCACCCAGTGCGCTATATATTCTCGATCTCCAGGTGCCCATGCCCCTGCAGTGGCTCGCAACCATGCGAAACCGAAAAAGTGGATTCGGAGATATTTGAGCGCCAGAGCCTCCCGTACTGCTGGATCTTTCGGCCCCCCATCAGCCCACAGCACCTCGCAATGGCGCATTTCATCTGCGGCGGGAGCTAGCCGCATCGTCACCCGATCGGTGGCATCTTCGTTGATCTGATATCCCGGCCCGCTGCGCTGTACACGGATTCTTCCCTCAGCCCACAGCTTGAGAGTGAACTCAAGATCTTCGCCGGTGCTGAGGCCGGCAGTGAGCGAGATCTGATGTTCACGCAAAAAATCACGGCGCATAATTCCGAGTGGCGCACTGCGATAGAGCAGCCGATCTCGCACAATATTCCGGAATCGATGTGGTAGCAGCCGCACTGGTGGCGTGGGCACGCTGCTCCCGGCCCGCTCACAGCGCATGATCACGGCGTCTGCTCCTGCGCTCCGTTTCAACACTGAACGCACAGCACCCGGCTGGAGTTCGTCGTCGGAGCCCATAATCATCACCCACGGAGCCATTGCATGCTCTAGCCCATACATAAAAGGCCCAGTGGGAGAATGGATCCCATCATGGAATTCGAGGAAGATAACGCCGCCCCGCAGCTGTTCGGGAATCGCGCTCCGCACTGCTTCAAGGCTCACGTTGTGGCACACCACAATCGGGCGAGCTACATCACCGTTGCCTTTCAACACAGATCTCACTGCCCTCCCAATCGGGCGCTGCGGGTTATGGCAGGCAATCACCACGTCTACTACCTGCGTTGTTTGCTGTATTGATGCCGCCATTAACGGGTTCCTATCCGAGCAACTGCGAGTAAATCTGCTCAATTTGTGCCACGCAAACACGGGGAGAATGGCGCTCCAGCACCCATTCCCGTGCAGTAGTTTCACTCTCTTGCGCCAGCTGCTCATCAATAGCATCTGCTATCACCGCAGGATCGCGGCGCAAGCCAGAGAATTCTCCAGTGTGGACGACAATCATCGGGGCGTCTTCAGAGTTTGCTGCCCCTACCAATGGCCTATTGAGAGCCATAGTTTGATAATCCGTCATAGATAACACTGGATACTGCAACTGCCCCACCACTAGCTGGGCGCTGGCCAAGAATGAGCTAAATCGCGTGGGATCCATGCGCGGCACAAGCCGAACTCCGATCTCAGCCGCCTGATCTTTATCTGCACCCCAATCCAAGCCAACCACTTCATACCCACGAGCGATCAACTCACGAGCAAGCGGCACCAGTAGCTCTACCCCTTTAGTGCTGTCCCATCGAGAAGAGAAAACAATTCTTTTCTCCCGAGGTTGTTTCAGATGTGGCCGTAAAAATTCTTCCGGCACCGGATTGGGCACCCACAGCGCATCTGAGCGAATATTCTGCACCCACTCTAGGAGATCTGCGGTAGCACAGATCACTGCATCTGCTGTAGCGAGCGAGTGCGTGATCATGGGGCGGAGCACTGGGCTCTGCCAATCTTTGCGGATATCCGATCCGTGCACATGCAGTACGAATTGCTTATTCCCCCAGCCGTAGTAGCCATTCGTGGCATAGTGTACGTGCACAATATCTGCCGTTGGCGCCACTTTGCGCCACTGCACATAATCCTGCAGCCTGCTGCGCAGCACAGTCATCGCTGCTCCCCGCCCAGGAGGAATAGGGCGCAGTGCCCACATCTTTCCTTCCATGCGAGCTTCTCGCACCAAAGTTTCTGGAACAAGGGCAATCTTGTTCACATGCAGCACCCTAGTGCGAGAGTTGTATCCGCCGATACCGCTCGAATTGGCAGCCGCACTTTGCTCCATTATGCCTCCCAGCGAGCTATAAGCATATTCAGAGAAAATTCTCCTGGCTCCTCGCAACCTCTTGGCCTTTCACGAGCCACCGCGCTGCAAACCTAGAAATTGCCCCGTACGAGCGCCATAATCTCTGTGTTTACAGTATCAAATCCCATATTCGTAGTGATGAATTCCCGTGCTGCAGCATCAGGAGTTGGCACAGCCAAAATCCGATCTGCGGCTTCCTGTGGAGTGTTCACGAGCCATTCGTGCGGATAAATATCTCCGGCTCCATTGAGGTGCTTCACTTCTGGCCAATCGCGCACCACTGGTACACACCGTGCCGCTGCACCTTCCATCACCACAGTGTGAATTCCTTCTGAGCGAGAGGCTGAAATAAGATACCCCACCTCCTGAAACACCACATTCATATCTGTGCGATATCCCATGAGCTCTATGGAACTAGCATGCTCCGCTATCCGGTGAGTGAGCGCCCTTCCCCATTCAGAGTTGGCGCCCACATTCCCTCCCACCAGTTTGAGTTTCCAGCCTGAGCTTTTCTCGTTGAGTACATCCAACACATTGATCGCCCAATCAGGGTCTTTGCGAGGAGAATTCCAGCCTACAAGCGCCAGAGTCTTTTCAAACCCCGAGAGCTTTGGCCGATCAAAACGAGCGGCATCCAGCCCCAACGGAATCACAAACTGTGGCACGTGCGCGAGCGCTGGGCGATGCATATTCACCACTTGGCGCACCCAATCTGCCACAAACACCATCGCATCGAGGCCAGATGTTTCAATAAACTGTGGCCATTGCGTTTGTGCTTCATAGCGGTGAATACGAATAATCACCGGCTTATCCAGCTGGGCTTGCGAAAGATAGGCAGCAAAAGCATTTCCCCACTCCACCCAGATCACATCAGCACTTTCAACTGCCGCTTGCAGAGCTGGCACTAGCCCCACTT
>JALELI010000072.1 GCA_022768785.1 Arcanobacterium sp.
CCGTACCGAAAATAGCGATACCCGTGGTAGAGCCGATGTTGCGGAAAAACTGTAGGCCAGCTGTGCTCACCCCCAGCTCTCGCATCGGCACAGCATTTTGCACCACCAACATATACTGTTGCATCGCCATACCAATACCCAGGCCAAACACCGTCACAGCCACCGCTATGTATATGAGTGACGGCGTGCTCGGCATAAACGCAAGCATCGCTTGGCCAACTGCGAGCAGCACCACACCCGCGATCATAAACTCTTTGTATCGGCCAGTACGCGTGATCCACCGGCCAATCACAATCCCGGTGCCGATTTGCGCCACGCTCATCGGCATCAACACCATGCCGCTCACTGTGGCGTTCGCCCCCAGCACGCCCTGCACATACACCGGCAAATAGGTGAGCGCTGAAAACATCGCCATCGACAACAGTAATGCAGCGAGTGTGGAGAGCGTGAAAATCGAGTTGCGGAAGAGGTGCAACGGCACCACTGGCGCCTCTGCACGCCGCTCTTGCCACACAAAGATAGCTGTGGTGATAATTCCCAGCACGTAGAGCCCGATAATCACCGGCGAACCCCATGGATATGTGGTACCTCCCCAGCTCGTAGCCATTAACACAGCAGTGAGCGCAATCGATAGCAGCACCATACCGAGCACATCAATTCGCTCCGTAGTGGGAGAATGATCGAGTTTCAGCAACTTAATCATTATTACTAGCGCCACTAGGCACAGCGGCAACGCACAGTAAAACAGCCACCGCCAACCAAAAGCGTCTGTTACTACCCCGCCGATAAATGGCCCTGCTACGGTAGACACCCCGAAAGTAGCTCCCATATATCCCTGATAGCGGCCTCTCATACGCGGCGGGATAATATCGCCAATCACAGTTTGTGAGAGCGGCATCAGTGTGCCCATACCGGCACCAGTGATAGCACGCCCCACGATGAGCCAACCAAAGCTCTGGGCCGCGCCAGAGAGCGCCGCCCCCACAATGAATACACCTAGACCGCCAATGTAGAAAATCCTCCGGCCAAACATGTCTGAAAGTTTGCCCACAATAGGAGTGACGAGCGCCGACGCCAGGAGTGCCACGGTGGCCACCCACGAATAGTGCTCCATGCCTCCCAGTTCTGCGATGATACGTGGCATCGCAGGGCCCACAATCGTCTGATTCATTGACGCCGAAAACATACCCAGCAGCAGCGCAATAAATATTCCTCGCTCTTTCGGGGCAAGCCGCCACGTTTTCGGATCGAACTCCTCTGGTTCACTCATTCGCACCTCACTCGTTCTCTACACGCAAATGCTCCAGCGCTTGAGCTGCCTCTGCATTCTCGCCACACGCCGTACCACTGTATTCGAGCATCGGCAGAGCTTCCGCCGCGCTGTTCGCGCATCACAGATTTTCCCCGAGTTAGGCTATCCACCCAGAGTGCCAGCTGCAAGATCCGCACCTAAAGCGATCCCAAACTCACATTCTCTCCAGCATAGAATCCACACTTTCAACTGTGCAGAAGCACCTCAGTATCAGTTACTGCAGCGCTTCAGCGCCAGTTGAAATATTCCTCGTGAATATTGATCCTGGCACTTCAGCTCTACTATTTATTAAACATCAGCTCATTAAATGCCATCAGCTCGTTAAACGCCGTGCTCACTTTTATTATTCACTTGCCTTCTCCTCTTGCGCCGCTGTGATCAGCGAACGAATCCGCTCTCATAGCGGCACCCGGATTTCAGCATCAACGATTCACAGGAAATACTCAGCCCAATCCTGTGGGAATCGCAGCTTCGCCCAGCATGATAGAGACATCGGCCAAGGAACTCTTCCCCTGGAGCTGGCCGATATGAGATTCTCATCGAATCTTTCCTGTGAATATGAGTGCAAAAGTGAATAACAGGAGTTGGATTGTGGGAGTAGTGCCCCACTGAATAGTCCATACTCCTTCCCCTGGAGCGGGCAGCCAAGTGCGTGGATGGCTGCCTGCTCCGCCAATTTTAAGCTGGGCTCTTTGTACACCACTATTTCCCAGAGGCACCAGCTTCTTTCGCTATGCACCTAGGCCCTTATGCGCGCGCACCGATTGTGTGATCCATGAGCTAGTGGACGATTGTGATGATGTTTTGTTGCTTTCCGTCGCTGTAGTTCTGCCCACAACACACGCCAACTAGCACAGCGGCTGTCTTAGATTTAGACCTCGATTCAAGAAATTCGCGGAATCCGGTAGCATTGTTACCCGTGCCAGGAACATCTTTAGAAACGAAACCAAATCACCCCACGCGCTCGGTGCTCATCACCGGGCTCGCCCTTTTTGCCATGTTTTTTGGAGCTGGCAACCTCATTTTGCCGGTTATGATCGGCGTAGAGGGCGGATCAAACGGAATGCTCACCACTGCGGGCTTTGTGCTCACCGGTGTGCTACTGCCAGTGCTTGCTATGGTGGCCGCCGCCACAAGCACCCAGGGAATTGAGGGAATTGCCAAGCGGATTGGGCGCGTTCCCGGGCTAGTATTCTGCTGGATTGCCATGCTCACCACCGGGGTGCTCTACGCCGTGCCACGTGTGGCCACCGTGAGCTTCTCTATGAGTGTCGGATCTATCGCCCATCTGCCGGGCACTCCCGGCAGCTTAGGGCTCTTTATCTATACGACGATCTTTTTAGTCGTCACCGCACTCTTTGTAGTCAATCCCTCTAACTTGATGGATAAAATTGGCGGTTGGCTCACTCCAACACTGCTGGTGCTGATGGTGGCACTCATTGTGGCGGCGCTCGTGAAACTTCCACCAGTGCTCGATACTCCTGCTGAAAAATATGCCTCTGTGCCGTTTGTGGCTGGCCTTCTCACGGGATATAACACCCTCGATGCTATTGCTTCGCTGGTGTTTGGCATGATTATCATCACGTCGCTGCGCGGCTTCGGCTTCCAACAGGGGAAGCCCCTCTTTCGTGCCACAGTGAGCGCCGGTGTTGTGGCCGGAATTTTACTAGCTCTGGTATACCTCGGCTTGGCAAACGTGGGTTTGCGTATCGGTGATGCCAATGTGTCAGACGGCGCTGTGGGCCTCTCTTATGCCGCGAAAGTTCTCTTTGGCGGGCCCGGCCAGTGGATTCTCGGGCTAATTGCAATTTTGGCTTGCCTCACCACTAGCGTGGGGCTTATCGGAGCTAGTGTGCAATTCTTCGAGCGCCAATTCCCACAGATTTCCCATCGCACGCTATTGATCGTTCACACTGTGGTAGCACTCGCAGTGGCCAATCTGGGCCTCACACTGCTGCTGCAGGTGGTGGTGCCGATGATGTACTTCTGCTACCCCATCACGATTGCCATTGTGCTGGTGAGCATTATCGACATCTTCGTGCCTGGCCATTTGTTCTTCACGTACCGGCTATCGGTGTGGACGGCAGCAATTTTCGGATTGATTGATGGAGTAGTACAAGGGTTTGCCCTTGCACATATGGGGCTGCCCGGCTGGTTTAAGACTCTTGTGGATACTATCCCGCTTGCCGATATCTCGCTCGGCTGGGTGATTCCAGTGGCCATAATGATGGTGCTAGGCCTGATTCTCGATAAGGCGAAGCCGCAGCCGCTTCCGCAGGCTGCCCAATAGTCATAAAAAACCACTGCGCGGCGGCTCCGAGAGCTCGGAGCCGCCGCGTGGTACGTATGGGGATATGCGTGCCATTGCGTATGAGAGATGCGTGCAAGGGCAACCGCAACTGCCAACTGCCCTAAAACTGCACTAGCTACCTATCACTGAGCCACATTTCTCCGAGAATTACCGCTCCTGCAAACACCACAACTCGGATTCGCTAAAACTGGTGTGCCAGCTGTGAGCACGCCGCGGGCGAGATCTCTACGGGATCTGCCCGCTTTACTTCCGCTAGGCTAGCAGTGAGCGATCGCTCATCTGCACATCTTTAAACTTCGCAAATTCTGCAAGTAAATCCTGCACGGTGGCACGTTTCTTTTCTTCTCCGCTGAGCTCGAAAAGGATCTTGCCCTCATGCATCATAATTAAACGGTTGCCCAGCTCCAGGGCCTGCTCCATATTGTGCGTCACCATCATTGTGGTGAGCTCATGTTGAGCCACGAGATCGCGAGTGAGACGAGTGATGAGTTCAGCACGTGCCGGATCAAGGGCCGCTGTGTGCTCATCGAGCAGCAGGATTTTAGGCTGCGTAAACACTGCCATCACAAGAGATAGTGCTTGGCGTTGCCCACCAGAGAGCAACCCTACGCGCGATGTTAGGCGTTTCTCTAATCCCTGCTCTAGCACCATGAGCTCTTCGCGGAACTTCGCTTTGCGCCCCCGAGTGATCCCTAAGCTCAAGCCATGCCCATGAGTGCGCCCCAGGGCAATTGCCAGATTCTCTTCGATCGTCATATGCGGGCACGTGCCTGCCATGGGATCTTGGAAAACTCGGCCCACATATTTAGCCACTTTGTAATCCGGCAACCGAGTGGTGGATTTCCCGTCGATAGTTACAGACCCGATATCCGCTCTATAACGCCCCGAAACGATATTGAGCAGGGTGGATTTCCCAGCGCCGTTAGAGCCAATAATCGTCACAAAATCGCCTTTATTGAGCGAGAGCGACACATCTCGCAACGCCACTTTCTCATTGATAGTGCCTGGGAAAAAGGCTTTAGATACGTTGTGGATATCGAGCATCGGCACGCGCGCGGGCGCACCCATTGGTGCACTGGATTCATATTTGGCGCTCGTCATTTTGCTGCCCCTTTCCGCTCACGGCGGGTAACATTGCGATCTGCCGGCCGCGTATCTCCAGAATCAAGCTCTTCTGGATCAGCCGTGTCCCACGGTTGCACACTCGAAAACTCCGCTTTCGGCTGATTGCGCTTTACCCGGCTGAATCCCCGAGCACGCGGAGCAATAAGCGCCACAATCACGATCACCGCCGACAGCAGTTTCATGTCGTTGGGATCGAACCACGGAATCACAAGGGCCAGCTGAATAATCACTCGATAGACGATTGAGCCGCCTACTACAGCCACCACAGCCACCCACACGCGGCCGGTAGGCACCACAGCCGTGCCGATAATCACCGATGCCAACCCCGCCACGATGAGGCCGATACCCATCGAGATATCAGCAAATCCTTGGTACTGGGCAAAGAGTGCACCGCTGAGCGAAACAAGCCCATTAGAAAGCGCCAGCCCCACTAGCTTTGCGCTATCGGTGTTAATCCCCTGGGCTCGGGCCATCTCCGCATTATCTCCGGTGGCTCGGAGAGCAAAGCCTAAATTCGTGCCAAGAAACCAGATGAGCAACGCTCCGAACACCGCCACCGCTAGCGCCAAAATTGCCACAGACGTGAACGTACCCACTAAGTGATTGCGGCGTAGCTCTGAGAAAAGTGTGTTAGAGCGCAAGAGCGGCACATTTGCCTTGCCCATAATCCGCAGATTGATCGAATAGAGGCCGATCTGAGTGAGAATTCCAGCGAGCAGTGGGTGGATCTTTCCCACGGTGTTGAGCAGGCCGGTTATCAATCCCGCGATGAGCCCTACACCGAATCCAGCTATTGTGGCAAACCACGGATTCCAGCCCGCAAGCAGTGCCATTGCCGTGGTAGCCGCTCCTGTGGTGAAGCTGGAATCGATAGTGAGATCTGCAAAATCGAGAATCCGGAACGTGAGATACACGCCCAGCGCCATCAACCCGTAGATCAAACCTAGATCGAGTGCTGCGATCATAAAAGCCCCTTTGTAACTCTTCTCGTGCCGAGAATCAGCTGGTTTCTTAGCTTACCGGAAAACGAGCGCGCACCTGAAGCATGAGCCTTGTTCAGACGCTTACCGAATAGAAGTTCAGACGCATACCGAATAGAAACCCGCTCAAACGGGAGAAATCTGGCTTTAGCCACGCAGATGGCCACCCGCTAACCCATCAGCCGCTGCTTCACTGCACGATAACGTCTGTTCCACCCCGGCGAGTTTGACCGCAAGACAGTGGCCCGCTGCTTCACTGTACGGTGATGTCTGCCTTAGCTAGCAGTGCTTGCGGAATCGGAGTGCCCATGAGCTCGGCTGCCTTGGGATTGACGACGAGCTGCGGCTCAGCTTGCGCCTGCACTGCCATAGTTGCTGGATCCGCGCCCTCTTTGAGGATCTTCACGGCCATCTCGCCCGTCTGTCGCCCAAGTTTCTCGTAGTCCAGCCCATATGTGAGCGCCGCACCGTTGTGCACCGATGTGGCCTCACCAGCCACCACGAGAATCTTTTTCTCGTGAGCCACCTGAAGCACAGAATCTAAAGCCGAAACCACCATGTTATCTGTGGGCACGTAAATTGCGTCTACATCGCCCAGCGTCTGCGCAGCCTGCACAACTTCCGAAGAGTTGGTGATCTTCTTTTCCACGAGGGTGAGCCCCTGCTTTTGAGCCTCCGCCTTAGCTAGTTTCACCTGCACTTCGGAGTTCACTTCGCCAGAAGAATAGATCACTCCCACACTTTTGGCATTAGGAATCACCTGTTTCACGAGAGCAACCTGCTCTGCCACTGGATTGAGATCCGTAGTGCCAGTGACGTTCGCACCCGGTTTTTCATTTGAATCCACGAGTTGCGCCGCCACAGGATCGGTGACGGCGGTGAATAGCACCGGAGAATCAGCCACATTCTGCGCGATGGTTTGAGCCATCGGAGTGGCCACAGCAAGCACCAAATTGGGTTTCTGGCTGGCGAACTTCTGCGCGATTGATGTGGCCGTGCCCTGATCTCCCTGGGCATTTTGCACATCGTAGGTGACATTTAATTTCGCATCAGTGAGTGCTGCCTTAAACCCCTTAACAGCGGCGTCAAGCGAGGGGTGGCTCACGTATTGTGCAATCGCCACGTTGTAGGATTGGGCACTTCCCGAGCTGCTCTTCGCCTGAGATCCTGCGGTTCCAGCACACCCTGCAAGAGCCAATGCCGCCGCACCCGCTAGCGCGAGCAGTGTGCTCATTTTCTTTTTCATGTGTACAAATCCTTTCAACGCATTCTGCTGCTTGCACTTGGCAGTTAGCATAAGCGCCCGGCCCACATACTGAAATGGCATCTCATATTTCGGCAGCTTGCGAAAAATTATCTCACCCACGTATGTAAATTTTTCTCTCCCACCATATTGCACACATTGCGCCGCAGGCGCCCCCTAAAACACTCTCTCAAGCGCTCCTATCAAAGGCCCTATCGAGGCGTGCCAAGCCTATCAGGCGTGGTGCCGAGCCAGAATCTCCTCAAAAGGCTCCAGTTCAGCGGCATCATAGGCATTAACCAGTGCATTAAACTTCTCGCGATCCCCTTTGATACCAGCAAATTTTTCCACTGGCAGCAAGCGACGATTGGTGATCTTCACATCGATCACCACTGGCTCTTTTGTGCCTTTCACCTCGCTGATCACTTTTTCAAACTCAGCACCAGTGTGCACGGTGTAGCCTTTCACTCCGAAGCCTTCAGCCACCTTGGCAAAATCCACATCGGAAAGCTGCACGCCAGAATGCGGCTGCTGAGTGTCGTCTTGCTCAGCCTCGATATAGCCCAGTGAGCCATTCGTAAACACCACGTTGATAATTGGCAGCTGTTCATCGCGTTGCGCAATCAGATCTTGGCTCATCATGGCAAAACCGCCATCACCAGAGAGAGTCCACACCTCTCGGCCTGGGTATTCCAGCGCAGCTGCAATACCCGCCGGAATTCCAAATCCCATCGTGGCATAGAGCGGCGATGTAACAAAGGTTTTCTCGTGATCCATATGTAAGAACCGGCCAGTGGCGATATTCACGTTGCCCACATCAACCCCGAAGACGGCGTCTGGAGCAGCGATACTGTTAATCGCTTGGTAGATCGGCTCAAAACGAGCGGGGGCGGCTTCCCGCTCTTGAGCCTTGCGAGCAATCCACGCGTCCCACTGTGCGCGATTTTCTACGGCGGCGTTGTACCACCCCTGGTGAGCAGCACCAAACTCTTGGGCGCTCCCACCCCGCGAGCGCGCGGCGTCCAGCAACTGCTGCAAGAACACGTTCACATCGGCTACGATGCCCAACTTCACTTTGTGGCGCTTGCCGATCGTGCTGGGACGCAGATTCACATCGATGAAATCCGCGTGCGGATTGAATGCCGGGAACTCGAAGTTCGTGCCCAGGAAGAGCACAGTATCCGCACTGCGCGCGCCGTCTACCCCAGGTTTTGTGGCCACACGGCCGGTAGACAGCATCCACGCTGGTTCATCGCCCTCAAGAGTGGGCTTGCCCAAATACGTGCTCCCCATCGGCACCTGCAACAAATCACTCAGCTCCCGCAGCAGCTTCCCACTCGGGCGCGCTCCCTGGCCAAAATAGATATAGGGCCGCTTGGCGCTGATCAATAGATCGAGCGTCTCGTTCACATCTGCATCACTGGCTGCTCTCACCCACTGCGGTTCTTTAAAAGCACGAGCCGAGCTTGGATAATTATCCTCGATTTCTGCCCAGCCGAAATCTTTCGGAATCACCACCACGGCCACTCCCCGCTTCTCGTAGGCCTCGCGGATCGCGGTGTCGATCACGAGTGGAAGCTGCTCAGCCGTCATCACTGTGCGGTTGTACACCGCCACATCGGCAAATATTGGATTCTCGGGCAGCTCTTGGAAGAAATCGAGGTTCATACGTGAGCTAGGCACCTGACCGATAATTGCAAGCACTGGGATATTGTCGGTTTTGGCATCGTACAATCCGTTGAGCAAGTGCACTGCCCCCGGGCCGGCTGAGCCGAGCGCCACGCCAATATGGCCGGTGAGTTTGGCTTCGGCCACAGCCGCAAGCGCCCCGGCTTCTTCATGGCGCACTCCCACATAATGAATCCGATTTCGGAAGTTGTAGATCGCGTTCATTGTGGAATCTAGAGAGCCACCGGGCAAGCCGTAAATCCGCTTCACTCCCCAGCTTTCCAGCACCTTCATCATGGCGTCAGCCGCTTTAATCTTAGCCATCACGTTCTTCTTTCTCAGTATATCGCTGTATCAATCCATGCTCTTTGTTGTATTCGCTTCACTCCCCGAGAGTGCCGCAAGCCAATAAACAACGCCACCTAGTGAAACTGCTCAAATTGGAAGATATTCCGCCATGCAATGCAGGCCACAATTCCGCAGCTACTGCCACGGCCACACATAAGGCATTATCCTAGGCGCTATGGGAAAAAGAGACGTGAATCCACAATCAGTTCCGACGCCTATTCCAATTGTGCCGCTCACTTTGCCACTGCCTGCAGCGGGTCCCTCGAACACCTCGGCAGCGTTCACAACAGCACCTGCACCAGCGCCAACTGCTCCTACAGCACCAGTTTCGCCGCCCACTCAGCGCGTACTAGATTGCCCAGACCCCTCGCAAACATCGCACAATCCGGCGCTTGTAGCCTCCGGCCTGCCCTACGGCCTGCCCAACTGGGAAGCTATCCACCCCTGTGATCTACTGCCAGCGCTTCGACAAGCAATCACCAACCAGAAGCGCATTTGGGCAAAAATTGCCTCCAACTCGTCTCCAGCCACTATCGCCAACACTGTACGCGCTCTGGAAAATGCTGATGTGGAGATCACTCGCGTGCTCGGTATCTTAGAAACTCTCACGAGCTCTATCGGCGGGCCAGAGCTGGAAGCTATCGAAGCTGAGGCAGGGCCCCTGCTGGCTTCCCACACTGCAGAGTTCTATCAAAATTCTCAAATTTACGAGAGACTCGTGGAGCTGCGCGACGCCGATGAATTAGCACTGGATCCAGAAGCTCGCGAATTAGTGACTAATTGGCTCACTGAGTTTCGTATCAACGGCGTTGCTTTGCCTCCAGAGCAACAAGATGCTGTGCGGCAGCTTAGCGAACAGATCACCAGCACTGAAATCGAATTCGAGCAGCGGGTGGTGAAAGCTATGAGCGAGCATTCTCCCGAATTCACGAGCGCTGAAGAGCTCTCTGGATTGAGCCCCGCTGAGATCGAGCACGCCCGCACAGCGTCTGGGCGCTTTCGCTTAGAACTCACGAATACCACTCAGCAACCGGTGCAGGTGCGGCTGCACAATCCGGCAACCCGCGCTGCCGTGTTGGCTGCTTCGCTAGAGCGCGGATACGGCGCTCACACAGAATCAGACACCCGCGGTCTCGTGCTCACAATTGCTCGATTGCGTGCCGAACGCGCTCAGCTTTTAGGGTTTGCACACCACGCTGAGCTCGTGGCGAGCCGCGAGATGGCAGGGAGTGCCAAAGCTGTGATTGATGTGCTCACCAGCGTGGCTCAACCGGCATTTGCAATGGCCCGGCAGCAGGCGCGAGAGCTGGCTAGGCGCGCGCAGCTTGAGCAGGGAGAACGCCCATTAGCCGCCAGCGATTGGCTCTACTATCAAGAGCAACTCCGCCATGAGCTTGGGCTCTCCGATCACGAGCTCATGCCTTATTTCGAGCTCACAAACGTGGTGGAGCGCGGCATTTTCTTTGCTGCCCACGAGCTCTATGGCTTGAGCTTCGAGCCGCGCCCAGAGCTTGCGGGCTATCTCCCCTCCGTGCGCACCTGGGAGGTGAAAAACGATTCCGGCGAGGGGATTGCCCTTTTCCAGGCTGATTATTTTCGCCGCCCAGGGAAACACGGTGGAGCATGGATGAACGAAATTGGCTATGGCGATCCCGCCACCGGCTCCCTTCCCACTGTGATGAACAACTGCAACTTCCGCGAACCGCAGGGCGGAGAACCCGTGCTGCTCACGTGGGACAACGTAACCACCGTTTTCCACGAATTCGGCCACGCATTGCACGCATTTCTCTCCAATACGCGCTATGCGAGTGCCGCTGGTACAAATGTGCCGCGCGATTTTGTGGAATTGCCCAGCCAATTAAATGAGATGTGGGCCTACAATCCACGCGTGCTCGCTCACTATGCCATTCATCACGCCACTGGCCAACCGCTGCCCAGCGAGCTCGCAGCAAAATTAGTGGCGGCTCAAAATTTTGGGAAAGCTTTTGCGCTAGCAGAGCTGGAGGCCGCAGCTCTGCTCGATCAAGAGTGGCATCGCCACGGCCCTGCTGAGCTGCCTGATCAACCGGAAGCCGTGGAATCTTTTGAACGCGCCGCCTTAGAAAAATACGGCGTGGATTATGCCTTGATTCCTCCACGCTATCGCAGCGCCTATTTCTCGCATACTTTTGGTGGTGGATACGATGCCGGCTACTACTCCTACACGTGGGCAGAAATACTGGCTGCAGATATTGAGGAATGGTTCACTCACACGATGGATCACCACGGAGATGGTGGGCTGAACCGCGCTGCTGGCCAGAAATTTGCCGATGAGGTGTTGGCCCGCGGCGCCTCACGCCCTCCGATGGAATCTGTTCGCACACTATTGGGGCGCGATCCGCGCCCTGATGCTCTGTTACAGCGCCGCGGATTAGCAGCACCACAGTCGCAGTGACCACTGCTGGCTTCTACCGCAAATACGGGTGTGCCAGAGGAATTTCCAGTGCGTCGCACCTGCTCGGCTGCGCTTGCTGAGCGCAACCGAGCAAGCCTCTCTCGTTTCTCGCGGAGTTTCGGCTCGTGGTTTTTACGCTGGCCAAATTTGTTGGGAAAACCCCGCAAAATCAAGCAAATACTCGCCATTTTGTGCTCTAGCACACATCGTTTTTCGTATTGTTAAAATATATAATTAATACAACGTTCGATATGATTGTGAATGTTTAAAATTTAACAGCTAAGTTGCTAATAGTTAACAGCTAAGTTGCTAATAGTAGGCATCGAGGAGTTACTGCACTGCGAGCACAACCGCCAAGGAGGCCAGCGTGGAATTATCGGATATTCAGAAGCAAGTGCTTACGTATATCCAGAATAAGAAAGACTGGGCCACGATCGTCGAGATCGCAGACAATGTCGCCGTGCACCCAAACTCTGTGCGAGCCGCCGTCGCCACCCTCACAGATCATGGGATCCTCGAGCGCATGCAGCATCGCGATGGCAAAAAGGGGCGCCCCACGTATATCTTCCGAGCCCGTCAAGGGCGCTTCACTATGCTCAAAGATGCTTTGCGCGCAATGGAATCCGCCACTGATGACGAGCAGCGTATCCTCGAAGCGCTCATCTCTGGAAAATATGAGGGCAGCCTTGAACAATCTGAGGATCTAGAATCAGATGTGGTGGAATTTCTCAAAAATGTCGATGTGGATTCCTATCAAGACGGCGATGAAATTCACGTGACGGCGTGCCCATTCCGCGAGCTCAACGAAGGGCAAGCGGGATACACCTGCCGTATTCACCGCATGATTATCCAACAGGCGCTTGGCTCGCGCGGTTTGGTGCAGCTGAGCCCGCTTCACGCCAATAATGAGTGCCGAATCCGCATTAAAGATACCGGCATTGTGCGGAAATTTAACAATCCAAGCTGTTAGTGGGTTAAATTAGGCGTGTGAGTTCTTCTTCAAGCAAACAGCGCGCTGAATATCAAACCCACATGCACCAGCGTCAAACTGTGGTGTTTGGCACCATTGGCACAGTTATGTTTGTGCTTTTAGTGGTGTGCACAATGTTTTGGCTCAATATCATTCCATTCCCTTTTAGCCGAGAGTTTGCGCGTGCCCCCAAGCCCACTGTGTATACTCCATGCCTTATAGACGGCGCCACCCCTGTGGACCCAAAAACTATCACTGTGCGAGTGTACAACGCTGGAGACACCGAAGGCTTAGCTGGGCGTGTAGGTGCCGTGCTGAAGAAAGCTAATATTCCAGTCTCAGAAACTACCAACTGGGCCGGAAAAGCAATTGAGTCGTCTGCAGTGATTTTCACGAGCAAAGCCGGCACCCCTTCCGCCTATACGCTGCGCGCTTTCTTCCCGAAAGCAACAGTGGTGTTTGATCCCACCCTCACGGGTAGCCAAGTAGATGTAGTGCTCGGAGATAAATGGGACGATGCCACCGATCTGATCGGAACCCCCAGCAAAGACGACTATTCAAAAGCTATGGTGAGTGCGAAAGGGTGCACTCCTATCGCCGATATTCCTGCCAAACCCGAGGACAAATAAACCACAGCATATTGCCCGTGCCACGGCTAGCAACTACCTGCTGAAGCAATCTGTTGGGGCAACGCATTGCTGGAATGAGCTCCGCGCCAGCAATGCGTGATCCCGATTTAGTTTCGGGATTCGATTTAGGAATAGAGCACATTGATGTGTTCGATAACGCCGTGCCCCAAAGTCTCCACCTGCTCGGTGACGATCAGGGCACGCGGCACTCCTTTGCCGTCGCACAAAATCGCTAAATCCCCCACCCGTGGCATTGCCGCTTCGCTCGAATCAGTTTGTTCATCAACGCTTTTGTTAGCAGCGCTAGGGATCTCGCTGTGAATCTCTTTCACAGTGCCTGCCAGCACCGCTGCGCAGAATTCATCTGCCTCCTGCGCCGTTTCCCCATAAGCAAAAAACGGTGGGCGCAGCGAGAGAAAACCACTCTGCCCCATCACAGCTTCAGCTGGATTGAGCCGCGCAGCATTAATTGCGTGCACCCAAAACGCCTCCACATCGGCCTCCGCCGGAGTGATTATCGCACCCATCGCGCTCCTTTTCTGTGCAGATAGCTCGTTTATGAGAATAGCCTGCGCGCAATCATGTGCCAGGCCCTGAATAGCCATGCGGCTCCGATCATTTCCGCGCATTCCGCCAGGCACTCGCCCCCAGGGCGTGCACTATCATTCACCCTGCCGATGCTCTCGCGAACCCGAAAAATCCCCTGTTAGCCGTTGCACTGCAGAGTTCATATACTGCGTGGTGGCAATCCGAGAGATGGCATTAGCCACCAGCAGGGTGCCAGCCACAATTTTCCACGGAGAACGCGAGCCCGTGGAACGCCGCGTGATTCCGCTCATCAGCACAGCCCCTCCCGCGCTAGCTTGCAGCGCCGCCACGATCGAAGTTAGCCAAGGGCGCTCGAGATATAAAGACCGATACATGCCTGCCACTTCGGAATTCACACGGCCCTCCCCGGCCACTTCCCAGGCGAGTGCCTCGGTGAACGTTTCTGCAGCACCTTGGGGCTGGAAAACTCGCACTCCTGGCACGGATTCCACGCTGGCATTCCCCGCCACCACTGCTATGAGCTGCGGCGGCAACCCCAGTGCATGCACAAGCGCCGGCAGTGCCTCATGCGCCGGCACAAGCAATGCCTGGCGCACATCAGCAAATGTGGCATTCACTAAATCGGCCACTGCAGCGCGAGCCATTCCGCCAGCGCCAAGCTCATCACGCACAAAATCTGTGGCAGATACAGCGGCATCAGCAAGCGTGAGCCACGTGAATGGCGGCAACTCTCCGCTCCAGTCCCACCGCTTTTCGCGCCCCATACGGCGCACCACTAGCAAGGGCGATCCATCGTTGGAAGTCTGCACAAAAATCATGGCATACGCAGGGGCAGGAATCAGCCAGCTGCCTGTGCGTGGGGCATGATCGGCCACTAGTAACCGGATATCTCCCAGTTTCACTGCACCAATCGCCTGGCGCTGTGACGTGGCAAGCACCGGAATTTCCGATGTGGCCATCTCCGCTAAGGCAAAACCTCGCCCTGCGGGGATAGCAGTTTGCTCCGGTTCCGAAAAATTATCCGCAGCTTCTTGGGTAGTGCCAGCCAGCGCCGCTTCTGCTGCACTCTCTGCGGCGGATTCTTGGGAGAGGTGATCGCACACATCATCATCGATATCCACAGCTCCAATATCCATTGGCCCGTGAAGCACCGTGCCGTTCAGGCTCACTTCCACCTTGCGCAACTGATCATGCAGATAGCCAGCCAAATTTTCAAGGCTTCGCCCTTTGATGATCTCGTAGCTCTCATCAAGCGTAGCCACCCGCAGCTTGCGCCCTGCCACTGCCAGCTCAAAATCAAACTGCGCCGGATTCTCCGCATTCGCTGCCCCACGGCCAATAATGCGCTCTGCAGCAAAGAGCTCTTGAATATCGCGCTCAGCAGTGAGATCAGGATCGAGCCGCGTGATCGTGCCTGTGATAGGCCGCCATGCCGTCATCATTGCCTTCTTTCGCCGTGCCTCTGCGCAGCGAAAGAGCATTCATGCTCCACGCCACACATTCTTCTTAGCACTAGCTTAGCGTGCGCGCAGCTGATCTACCTGATAGAGCGCAATTCCAGTGGCCACGGCGGCGTTGAGAGATTCCATCTGCGAAGCAATCGGGATCGCAGCAATCTGATCGCACGTTTCCCGCACGAGGCGCGAAAGCCCGTTTCCCTCTGAGCCAGTCACGAGCACTAATGGCTCACTCGCTAGCGAAAGTTCAGCAATCGGCACTGCTTCCGCTTCACCCGCGAGCCCCACCACAAAATATCCTTGCTTTTTGAGCTCTTTCAGCGTGAGCACTAGATTCGTTTCGCGAGCCACTGGCACACGAGCCAGAGCCCCAGCTGAAACTTTCCACACTGTGGCATTCACAGATGCGCTCCGGCGCTCTGTGATGAGCACACCATCTGCCTGAAAAGCGCTGGCGGATCGAATCGCCGCTCCGAGGTTGTGAGGATCCGTAACGGAATCCAACGCCACAATTAGCCCTGGCCGCTCCGAGTGTTGCTGGGCAATATCCACCAGGTCAAGAGCACTCACGTATTCGTAAGGCAGCACTTCTAAAGCAATTCCCTGGTGTGCAGAACCCCCGGCGATCATATCGAGCTCGCCACGCGTCACCTCTACGATTGGCACACCTGCAGCAGTAGCCGCTCGCGCCACCGAAACCACCCGCTCATCGTGGGCGAGTGCCCCCACCATAAACACACGAGAATAGGGGATTCCCGCCGCCACTGCCTCGGCCACTGGATTGCGGCCAGCCACCAGCTCGTGCCCTGCTTTGATCTGCAGTGAAGCTTTTAGCTTCGGGGCTGCTGCCGCCACTTGTGCAGCACGCGCCTGAGCAGCCAGTTTGCGCTTATGTGCCGGGTGATATGGCCGATCCTCGGCTTTGGGAATATTTTTGTGCCCTTCTAGCCGGCCACGCCCTTTGCCACCCGAACCTTTTGCGGCTCGCTTCTTCGTGCCCTTACGTTTAGCCCCTGCCGGCCGGCCAAAATGATCTGCCATCGTTTCCTCTCGGTGTATTCTCAAGCTCCCCAGCCGAATTCCACAGCCAATAGAGCGGTTGCGTTATCTCACTGTTTACCCTCACTGCGCCCCATTCAAAGCTCCATAGCCCGGCTAGCGGTCAGATGGCTCAGCGGCGGCCAGCTGAGCGCTCGATCAGCTAAAAATCGAGCCGCCAGCGCGCGCCCTCGGAGGAATCTTCCACGCTGATTCCCGCAGCCGCCAGCGAATCGCGCAGTGCATCCGCCTGTGGCCAATCTTTTGCTGCGCGCGCTGCAGCGCGCCGCTCCAAAATCTGATTCACCAACGCATCGAGAGCGGTATACACATCGCTGCCCGCCCCTTGCACCTCACTGCCGCGCCAAGGCTCCGCCAGCGGATCCAAGCCCAGCACATCGAGCATAGAGCGCACGAGCAATTGCTCTCGCTGCGTTTCCACATCGTCAGTGTTTGCCAAGGCACTGTTGCCCAACTTCACATGCTCATGGATCACCGCGAGTGCAGCGGAAACGTTCAGATCGTCGTCCATAGCCTGAGTAAACTCTGCAGGGAGCTCAGCCGGCCCCAGCGCCGTCACCGCAGCGCGCTCAATTTCGCCAGTGGCTTCCACCGCTCGCTGCACAAATCCGTTGAGCCGTTCCCACACTGCCGCAGCTTCTGTGAGCGTGCGCTCCGAATAGGCCACCATGGAGCGATAGTGCACTGTGCCCAGCGCAAAACGCACCAACACAGCAGGATTTTCGCGCAAGATGTTTTCCACGGTGAGTGAATTGCCCAGGCTCTTGCTCATTTTCTCGCCGTCAATCGTCACCCACGCGTTGTGCATCCAATAGCGGGCAAAACCAAAACCTGCCGCATGGCTCTGCGCCTGCTCATTCTCATGGTGTGGGAAACGCAGATCTAAACCGCCGCCGTGAATATCGAAACTCTCACCCAGATATTTCCAGCTCATTGCAGAGCACTCTAGGTGCCACCCTGGTCGGCCACGCCCCCACGGCGTCTCCCAGCTTGCCGTCTTTGGCTCACTCGGCTTCGCCGCTTTCCACAGCGCGAAATCATGTGGATTGCGTTTATCAGGCTCGCTGCCAGAATCATCAACTGCGAGATCGCTCAGTGCCTGGTGCGTGAGCGAGCCATAATCTGCAAGTGAAGTGACGTCGAAATAGACGTTGCCAGCATCTCCCACATAGGCGTGGCCCGCATCAATAATTTTCTGAATGAGCGCAATCATCTCCGGCACATGCCCAGTGGCCCGCGGCTCGTAGGTGGGAGGCAGCACCCCAAGTGCTCGATAGGCAGCCGCAAACTCCCGTTCAAACCGATATGCCCACGCCCACCAGGGCTGGCCTGCTTCTGCGGATTTGTTGAGAATTTTATCGTCTATATCCGTCACATTGCGCACGAGAGTGACGCCGTATCCACTGCGTTGCAGCCAGCGCACCAGCACATCAAATGCCAGCGCCGAGCGCACGTGCCCAATGTGCGGAGCGCTCTGCACTGTGGCACCGCACAGATAAATCCCCACTGCATTCGGATCAATGGGGTGGAACTCCTGCAACTTCCGGCTCGCGGAATCATAGATATGCAAACTCACGCGCCCATTTTATCGTGCTTTCACAGATTGAGCAGAATAGCCGCAATCTGGCCCCGTGCTAGATTTCGAGCGCTTCAAAGCACCAGCACAACAATCAGTGCCGCGGAAGTGTACCGCTAGCTTGTGCGGAAACGTACCGC
Source organism: Arcanobacterium sp. (assembly GCA_022768785.1). Taxonomy (GTDB): domain Bacteria; phylum Actinomycetota; class Actinomycetes; order Actinomycetales; family Actinomycetaceae; genus Arcanobacterium_A. Next base: position 17,802 of record JALELI010000072.1, read on the forward strand.
TAGCTTGTGCGGAAGCGTACCCCCTAGCTTGTATAGAGCGCACCGCACCGCCGTTTCTATTTATTTACTTTGAGTAAACTCACACCTTTCTAAAATTGACGCTCCGGGAATTGCCTACTGCGTGGCCTACACCGGTAGATTGAACATATGATCAAACTTCTTGCTCGACGCCCTGCGCACCGATCGCTGCCTGCAGCGCCAGCCACCTCGGATCACTCCTCACTGGAGCACGAACCCACTCAAGCTGGCCGCCGGCACCGCACTTTCACGGGCCGAGTGTGGGCCTGGGGCTTGTGGGATATGGGCTCTGCTGCATTCAATGCAGTGGTCACCACTTTTGTGTTCTCGGTATACCTCACCAATGAGAAGCTCTTCGGCCCGCATGCAGACACCGATCTTGGCTATGCACTCACAGTGGCCGGCGTTGCCATTGCTGTGGTGGCCCCCGCTCTTGGCCAGGCAATTGATCGCTCGGGGCGCTCTGCCTCGTTTCTGCGCGCCACCACCGCTATCACCATCGTTTGCACCACCGGCCTATTCTGGGTGACGCCGATTGGCCCTGATGGCTCCTCGCGCCTCTGGCTTGGGCTTTTTCTGCTAGCAGTTGGCAATATCTCCTTTGAAACTGGCTCTGTGATCTACAATGCGATGCTCTCCGAAGTCTCCACTCCACGCACGGTGGGGAGGATTTCTGGCTTCGGGTGGGGGCTCGGCTATGTGGGCGGTATCGTGCTGTTGCTCATTCTCTTTGTAGGCTTCATCAACCCCGATGTAGGCTGGTTCGGCGTCACCTCAGAAAACGGATTAAATATTCGCGTAGCTATGCTTTTCGCCGCGCTCTGGACGCTTATTTTTTCTCTCCCCATCGCCATCGTATTTCACGATAAACCCCGCACCAAGGCAGTAAAACACCTCGGTGTAGTGGGAGCCTATAAAGAGCTGGCGCACTCGCTTAAACGGCTGTGGAACATCGACCGCTCCGTGGTGTGGTTCTTGCTCTCTTCAGCGATCTATCGCGATGGCCTCGCTGGGGTTTTCACATTCGGAGCGATCCTCGCTTCAACGGCTTTCGGTTTTAGCTCTAGCCAGGTGATTCTCTTCGGCGTGGTGGCCAATGTAGTGGCTGGCATCGCCACTATGCTTTTCGGCTTCCTCGACGATCTGCTCGGCGCCCGAGCCGTGATTATCATTAGTTTAGTGGCGATGTGCGTATTTGGTTTCGCCGTATTTTTCTTCCACTCCGGCATTGGTTCCCTCTCGCCCACTGCGATCTATTGGATCTTTGGGCTGGGGCTGTGCATATTTGTGGGGCCGACACAAAGTGCCTCACGCACATACCTCTCGCGCATTGCCCCTCCCGGTGAAGAGGGAGAGGTGTTTGGCCTCTACGCCACCACTGGCCGCGCAGTGAGTTTCCTCGCGCCATTCATGTATGCCACAGCCATTTCAATAGCCAGACATTTTGTGCCCGACGCCGAATACTTCGGGATTCTTGGGCTGATGGTGGTGTTGCTCGCGGGGTTACTCGCTTTCTTGCCTGTGAAAGCCCAGCCGCGGCACACACCAGAGACGGCACACACTGTGTGAGTGAGCAAAAGCCTCTCAGCTCTCTGAGGGAAGCTTCTCTGGGGGAACGGCTCACTCACACGGAGCCTATCCTCTCAGCAAGCGGCACCCAAAAGGGGCAAGGCGGTGCGCTATCCACGGCGACGTATCCCTATGTACTATCCACGAGAGCTACCCCTCGCTCAGAGGCACTCTACAATTACTCAATTCCGTGCAGCAGAGCAGTGGCAATTGCTGCAATTCCCTCGCCGGCGCCAATGAATCCCAGATGGTCGGTGGTGGTGGCAGCCACTGCCACCGGCGCCCCCACGATTGCGCTCATACGCTCTTCGGCCGCCGCCTTGCGCGGAGAGAATCGTGGTTGCTGCGCCACAATTTGCACAGAGATGTTTGTGACGCCAAATCCTGCGCCGCGCGCCAACCGCAGCGCCTCGCGCAGAAACATTTCACCAGAAGCGCCGGCGAACTCCGGCCGATCCACGCCAAACACTGTGCCCATCTCGCCCACACCTGCAGCGATTAGAATCGCGTCACAAGCGGCGTGAGCAGCCACATCTCCATCAGAATGCCCAGCGAGCGCCCGCTCTCCTGGCCATTCCAGGCACGCGAGCATCAGAGGGCGCCGTTGCAGCAGAGTATGCGGCTCTGTTGCAACGCTCTGTGCGCGGCCGCTAGCCACACCGCTCTCTGGATAAGATTCGGGCTCGAAAGCATGCACATCTACGGCAGTTGCCACTCGCATTATCTGTGGTGCCATCGGTCTACCACGGCTCCTTTTCACTTTCGCTGTTCGCCCTCACTGCGCCGCTCCGCAATACGTCATTTCCCTCAACGCACAGCCCCAACTGCCCTCGTGGTAGTATAGGCGATTCAGCAATTGGGCGTGCAAGGCCGCCGCGCGGCACAGCGCCATCACACACTGCATTCCACTGCACACCATTGCGCCCCAACCCTATGAATTCACCAAAAGCTGCGCCACTTGCAGATCAAATTTCGTAGTGATTTTCAAAGAGCGTTCATCGCCAGGCACGGTGCGTACTTCACCCCCGTTGAGCTCCACGAGTGCGGCATCGTCAGGAGCACTGGCTCGCTCATCATGGCTCAACTGCGCCCCAGAGATATGGGCTTCCTGCAGCGTGGCAAGCTCAAAACCCTGCGGAGTTTGCACGGCGCGCAGCCGAGAGCGAACCGCGGTGCGAACCACTTTTTCCGTGTACGCAGGCCCTGGATTCTCGCCCATCAGCTCAGCTGCTGCCTGCGCATCAGTATCTGGCTCGATCTCTTTAATTGTGTCGGTCACCGGCAGCACTGGGATCACAGCGCGAGCACCAACTGCCAGCAGCCCAAGCACTCTGCGAATCACGCTCTCCGGCGTCAGTGCGCGTGCGGCGTCATGCACCAATACATGCGTTGTACTGGGAAAATGGCTCACCACAGCTGCTAGCCCTCTATCCACGGATTCCTGGCGCGTCTGCCCACCAGGAGTGAGCACCGCCCCAGAGATTCCAGCGGTGCGGAGAATCTCTTCAAACTGCGCCACCGCAGCCTCTTGATCCGGCACAGTGACGACGATCTGCTCTACACCTGCTCTGCGCAAGCCGTGAATTGCACGCACTAGCAGCGGCTCACCAGCGAGCTCCACCAGTGCTTTAGGTTTGTGGAATCCCAAGCGTGTGCCCATTCCGGCAGCAGCCACAATCGCCGTCACCTGCATAGCGCTCCTCGTGGCGTCCACTCATGCGCAGCACTCTGCGTATCAACTCGCATTATTAGCACTCACTCAGCGGAGCTAGCGCTCGCTTCATCGGCGGAACTCGCCGACGTTGAAGAATCTATATCTGCCTCAAACTCGCCCAAAATCTCATTGAGCAACTCGCCGGCTTCCGCATCGGTGATTCCACGGGCGAGAGCCACTTCGGAGCTCAAAATTCCACGAGCTTGCGACAGCATGCGTTTTTCACCCGCGCTCAAGCCACGATCTACATTGCGCCGTGTAAGATCACGCACCACTTCTGCCACTTTATTCACATCGCCACTGGTGAGCTTTTCACCGTTAGCTTTGAAGCGGCGGCTCCAATTCTGTGGCTCCTCCACATCTTCTTCCCGCAGAATTGAGAACACGTGTTCTAACTGTTCATCGTTCGACACATCACGCACTCCCACCTCTTCAAGAGAATCCGCCGGCACCTGGATCGTGAGATCGCTTTGGATTACACGCAAGGTGAGATAAAGGCGCTTTTCACCGCGGATCGTTTTCTCCGAAATGTCTTCGATGCGGGCTGCCCCATGATGGGGGTACACAACGGTTTCGCCAACTTTGAACGGCATAACGCACTTCACTTTCTTTCGTAGGCTTCCATTCTACCAAACGCTAGGCAGCCTAAAAACGCCGAAAGCTGTGTGATTTAGGAAAAGATTTATGTGCTAGATGTGCAGACAGCGATGCCGCTGCCAGAGGCAGCGGCATCGCGTAGCGAGCTATCTTCTCGCGTTTCTCACTTACCTTGGTTAGCCACAGCAGCGATCTTGGCTTCCGCATCTGGATCCAGATACGTGCCACCTTTCTTCACCGGCTGAAGCGTTTGCTCATCGAGTTCATAGAGCAACGGCACTCCCGTAGGAATGTTCAAGCCCGCAATATCGGCATCAGAAATTTGATCGAGGTGCTTCACAATGGCACGCAATGAATTGCCGTGTGCAGCGATCATCACGGTTTTGCCCGTTTTGATGGCTGGCACAATCGTTTCATTCCAATATGGCAAAGCGCGCTCAAGCACATCTTTCAAACACTCTGTGCGCGGAATTGGCTCGCCGGCATAGCGTGGATCGGAATCTTGCGAAAACTCCGAGCCCAGCTCAATTTCGGGCGGTGGCACATCGTAGCTACGGCGCCACAGCATAAACTGCTCTTCGCCAAATTCCTCGCGGATCTCTTTCTTATTCTTACCCTGCAGAGCGCCATAGTGCCGCTCATTCAAACGCCAGTTGCGCTCCACCGGAATCCAGTGACGATCACATGCATCGAGTGCGAGATTCGCCGTCATAATCGCACGGCGTAGCAGCGATGTGAAGAGCAGATCCGGGAGAATCCCATTCTCTTTGAGCAACTCGCCACCGTGCGCAGCTTCCTGTTTGCCAGTCTCAGAAAGCGGCACGTCTACCCACCCCGTAAAGAGGTTTTTGGCGTTCCATTCACTCTGGCCGTGGCGCAACAAAATCAGTTTGTACGTCATACTCATATCCTCAGTTAATTCTTTTACATGGCCGCGAATCTATGTGGCCACATGCGCTCGCAGCGACGCGCGCTAGCTCTCAGTTTAGCGCTAACGGCGGCTATGAGTTTAGGGCTAAAGTGCGCTGGCTCAAAGGGCAAGCACATGCCAGCAGCGCGGCGCTCAGCTACGCCAGTGCGCACTCTGCGCTAGCTTGCCCTGCACTGGATTATGCCTTGTTCGCCTCGTGCACGGAAAGATCAGCCTTTGCCGGATCAATCTTCGGAGAGCGAGTGATCAGCTTATGCCCCGCCCACAGCAACAGGAAGAGCGGCAAGCCGATATACGAGCTGAGCAGTTGCAAGAAATCACTGCGGCCGAGCAGCGCCTCCGTGTTTTGCCCGATGATCACGAGCACGCACATCACTAGCGCAATAATCGGGCCAGCTGGATAGAGCTTGGCGCGGAATGGAAGCTCTGCAAGATCATGGCCTTGAGTGGTGTATGCTTTGCGGAATTTGAGGTGGCACCACGCAATTCCCACCCATGTGATAAAGCCAGCCAAGCCAGAGGCGTTCACGATCCAGGTGTAGGCGCTGTCTTCACCAAACACATAGCTCAAGAAGCACAACAGTGCGATCACTGTAGTGCCCACGAGCGCCGTCATCGGAACTCCACGGTTGTTGAGCTTTGCAAAAATATGCGGAGCCTGGTGATTTTCCGCAAGTGCATACAGCATGCGGGTGGAAGCATACAGCCCAGAGTTACCAGCCGAGAGCACTGCCGTGAGAATCACCGCATTCATCACCGAAGCAATCACCGCTTGGCCCACCAGGCCGCTCTTCGCGAAAATCAGCGTGAACGGGGCGATCGTGATATCGCCGGTATCTGATGCATTCAACAGGTTGGGGTCGGTGTATGGAATGAGGAAACCAATCACCGCAATAGCGAGAATGTAGAAGAGCAGAATTCGCCAAAACACCGATTTAATCGCTTTGGGAATGCTCACGCTCGGGTTTTCTGCTTCACCGGCAGCCACACCAATTAGCTCAGTGCCTTGGAAGGAGAAACCAGCGATCATAAAGACGGCGAGGATCCCGAGAGCACCACCCACAAAAGGAGCCTGCGTGCCGTTGTGAGGATCGGCCACCACCCAGTTGCTAAAACCAGGAGAGGTGCCCCCGAGGATTCCCACAATCATCAGAACCCCCACCACTAGGAACACAATCACCGTGATCACCTTGATCAAGGCAAACCAGAATTCGCCCTCGCCATACGCGCGAGCTGAAAGCGCATTGATGGTGAAGAGAATCACGAGGAAGATAGCGCTCCAAATCCACATAGGCACATCGGGGAGCCAGAACTTCATCACCAATCCGGCTGCCACTAGTTCGGCAGCCACAGTGATCGCCCAGTTAAACCAATAGTTCCAGCCCATCGCAAAACCGAAACTTGGAGACACAAAGCGGGTGCCATATTCTCCGAAAGAGCCAGCCACCGGCATATAGGCTGCCATTTCTCCCAAGCTCTGCATGAGGAAAAACACCATAATGCCGATCAGAGCATAAGCCACGAGAGCGCCGCCCGGCCCTGCCTGAGAAATAGTGCCACCAGAAGCCACAAACAGGCCAGTGCCAATAGCCCCTCCGATGGCGATCATATTCAGATGCCGCGCCCGCAATCCGCGGTGTAACTGCTGAGAACCAGAGCTAGTGCTCAGTGAATCTGTGGAAGCGGATGTCTCATCGGCAGCCGAAGCCTGCCAATCCGTTACAGCAGAGCCCATACCATCAATCTCCTCGAGTGCATGCGAAAGGAGCTCGGTGCCCCTTATCTGAACACACAGCTTAGCTTATTCTGCCTTGCGTAATTGGAGAGCGCCCATAAAATGGCGCCATCTCACAGAATCGTAGATCACAGCTCACACGGAGCACGCAAATGAATCCGCTTCAGAAGTCTGAGCCCTCCCGTAGATCACAGCTCACACAGAGCACGCCTCAGATCACACTGCATGTGCGCAGCGTGGGCAACGGCGCAGAGCTTGAGGGAATTCTCTAAAATGGGGTTTTAGCGATGGTTTTGAGGCGCTACCGTTAGCGTTGCCCACCATCAAATAAGTAGGTTTGCCAATAGCTCTGCACACACCGTGCGCCACGCCAGCCGTTTAAGGAGGTATTTTATGGCTTCCCCCGCTCCACACACCACTGCCCCCACCACTGCCCTGGCAGGAAGAGAATTCGTGAAACTTCACGGTTTAGGCAACGATTTTATCGTGATTGACGGCATGCGCGAGCCCACCGATATGTCTCCTGAACTCGTGCAGCGCCTGTGCGATCGCCATTTCGGCATTGGGGCTGACGGCGTTATTATCGTGCAACCTGGGCGCTCTGAGCAGGGCGATGGGTATATGCACTACTTCAATGCAGACGGCACTCTCGCAGAAATGTGTGGCAACGGCGTGCGATGCACAGCAAAGTTTTTAGTGGATCACCAGTATGTGCCACCGTTGGCAACTGCCTCAGAATTTGCCACAGCTCCGAGCCTCACTGTGGATACGCTGTCTGGCCCCAAACGGATCGAATACGCCACCGATACCGCCGGTGCGCTCACGTACGCCACGGTGGATATGGGAGCTCCGATCCTCACCCCTGCAAAGGTGCCGGTGAACGCCGAAGCAAACGCCGTTGTTTCTGCGCAAGCTAACCCCACTCTTGCCGGCACTGCCTACGCGCGCGATGTGCTGGTGCCTACCCCTTGGGCAAATGCTGTGATCACAGCTGTTTCAATGGGAAATCCCCACATGATCTGGTTCTTCGATTCAGCCGAAGCTTTTGAGGCCTTGCCCACAGAGCTCTTTGCTCCCACGGCCAGCCGTTCCACCACCACTGTGAGCGCCGATACTGGCACCCCAAGCAGCGATCGCACTCTGCCCCCTGAAGCAGGCAGTGCCCTGGATTATCTCGCCCGGCTCGATCTCAACCGTATCGGGGCATATCTGGAAAGCAACGTGGAGGCGTTCCCGAATAAAGCCAATATCGAATTCGTGGTGCCAGCGGCAGACGGCTTACATATGCGAGTGTTTGAGCGCGGCGTGGGTGAAACTCTCGCATGCGGCACGGGGGCCTGCGCCACTGGCGTGGCTGGAGCGCTCACTGGGCGCACTGGCCGCTCCACCGATATCCGCCTCTTAGGCGGCACGCTCCATATTGAATGGGCAGAAAATGGCCACGTGCTGATGAGTGGCTCCGCCACTGAATCATTCCGCGGCACCCTGGAATTGTGAGCATTGGGAGAGGCAGCAGAAAATCCTCGTACTGCGCTCACACACCCGCCCACGCCCCGCACTGTGAACCACAATGGCACGGCGCGCACCCGGCATGGATAATGGGAGAGAATCATTGCGCCGCACAAGCCATATGCTCAACGCACACACATGGCTGAGGCAGGTGCAACACCACAGCTGTATTCGGCACAGCAATATTCAGCAAAGGAATTCTATGCGCACCGCACAAGCTCTCAGCCAGATTAAGCCATATCTCTTTGCCACGATCGATCAAAAGCGCGATGCGCTTCGCGCCCAAGGAATTGATGTGATCTCTCTTGGAATCGGTGACCCCGATCGCCCCACTCCAGAGCACATTGTGAACGCTATGGCCGCAGCCATTCGCAACCCCAAGAACCACCAGTATCCAGATTATGCTGGCTCCATTGAATATCGCACCGCCGTAGCAGAGTATATGCAACGCCGCTTTGGCGTGGAGGTGGACCCCACCCACGAAGTGCTCACTCTCATTGGCTCTAAAGAGGGCATCGGCCATCTGCACACTGCTTTTGTGGATCCCGGCGATTATGTGCTCGCCCCGAGCATCGGCTATCCGGTGTATTCCATCGGCGCCACGCTCCAAAATGCCAACACATATTTCATGCCGATGAGCGAAGCAAACGGCTGGCTCGCCGATTTCTCCCAAGTGCCGGAAGAGGTATTGGCCAAAGCTAAGATTATGTTCCTCGGATACCCCAATAACCCCACAGGTGCGGTGGCCACCGAAGAGTATTTCGATCGTGCAATTGCGTTCTGCCGTGAGCACGATCTGTTGCTCGCGCACGACAACGCCTATTGCGATCTCAGCTACGATGGCTACGTGGCGCCCTCAATTCTCGAACGTCCCGGCGCCAAAGATGTGTGCATCGAATTCTTCTCGCTCTCCAAGCCTTACAACATGACCGGCTGGCGTATCGCTTGGGCCTGCGGAAACGAAACGGCTGTGCAGGCTCTCGGCACCGTAAAAAACAACCTTGATTCTGGCCAATTCACCGCTATCCAAGATGCCGCTATCGAGGCACTCACGGGCACACAGGAAAATGTGCACGAGATGTGCGAACTCTATGCCCGCCGTCGTGATCTACTCGTGGAGGCACTGCGCGCAATTGGCCTCACCTGCGAAAGCCCGAAAGCCACCATCTATGTGTGGGCAAAAGTGCCGGCAGGATACACCAGCGAGAGCTTCTGTGCCACGCTCTTAGAAAAGGCACATGTGATCGTGACGCCGGGCTCAGGCTACGGCCCTGACGGCGAAGGCTATATTCGCATGAGCCTCACCACTCCTGACGATCGCTTGCTAGAGGCCGTGGAGCGCATCAAGAAAGCTATGGCGTGAAACTAGGCTCACTCGTGTAGCTCGCTAGAATAGCAGCATGAGTGAGCACTATTTCACAGCGCAGCCCAGCTCAGAGGCGCGCGAACACGAAGTGCGCTACCGCGCCCGCGGAGTGGATTACGCGGTATCGGCTCCCGATGGCGTATTTTCTGCGCAGCAACTTGATCGCGGCACTGCCGTGCTGCTCGACAAAGCACCGCGCACAGCTTTACCAGAGCTCACAGGAGATGCCAGCGCCCAACCGCTATGCGTTGATGTTGGCTGCGGCTGGGGGCCAATCACTTTTGCGCTTGCACACGAGCACCCACACGCCACAGTGCTAGGAGTAGACGTGAATGAGCGGGCCCTTGAGGCAGCTTGGCACAATACCGTGCGGTTAGGGCTCACTCAACACGTAGTTATCAGCAACGCCCGCACAGCCGTAGAGCAGCTGCGCACTGATGGGAAGCACGCGGATCTCATCTGGAGCAATCCCCCAATTCGGATCGGGAAAACCAGCCTGCATAAGCTGCTCACCACGTGGCTGGAGCTGCTTCGCCCCGGCACCGGAGAGGCCTACTGGGTGGTGCAGAAAAATCTCGGTGCTGATTCTTTAGTTGATTGGCTGAATACCCAGGGATTCCCGAGTGAAAAGCTCGGTTCCAGCAAAGGTTTCCGAATTATTAAATCCACTCGCTGAACACCGGATAGCGCGCTCGGCTGCACGCCCTGAGAGTTTCAGATTCCGGCGAGATAGGTGCGAAATAGGAGAGGTAGTGTATCTCGCCTGATAACGCAGTTCTTAGCCATGCGGCAAATTCACCCCAAGGCACCTGACTATTCTCAACTAACGGGAAAACTCAATATCCTTAACTAACGGGAAACCCGTTACCACTGCGATCTATGCCCTACCGTTAAGCTGACTGCCCAACAGGTTTTGATAAATCGGGTGTTGTTTCAATTCGTCATGTGCCCCCTGGGCAGCTATCTTGCCTTCATCGAGCACTATGATGTGGTCGGCAATTCTTATAGAGGTGAGCCGGTGGGCAATAACGATCGTGGTTCGCTCTGCTCTAATACTACGAATGTTGTCCGCGATTGACGCCTCCAAGAACGGATCAATGTTAGCCAGCGGCTCGTCAAGAATCAGCAGCTCAGGATCTCGCAAAAAGGCCCTAGCAATCCCGATTCTTTGGCGCTCTCCCCCGGAGAGCGTGGTGCCACGGTCGCCCACGGGAGCATCTAGACCACCTATGCGTGAAACGAGTTCACCTATATCAGCGTGTTTAAGAGCCTGCCAGATTTCATCGTCTGTGGCCTCGGGTCTGGCCAGCACCAGATTATCCCGAATAGTACCCGCGAATATGTGGCAATCTTGCGGAACCAAAGCAAGCCGTTCGCGGTAGTGGTTTGGTTCAAAGGCTCGCAGATTAGTTCCATCGAATCGCAGCTGCCCGGACTGCGGATCCAAGTAACGCATGATTAAATTGGCCAAAGTAGTCTTGCCTGCACCAGACTTCCCGACGATGGCAACAGAGCGCTTCGGAGATGCGGCGAAAGATACTCTGTCAATCACTTTCATACCAGGGCTGTAGCCAAACTCCACATCTGCAATAACCAGCTCGCCTTCCTCACCAGGAACTACAGAATGATGTTTTTGTGCCACAGCAGGAATAGGGTCTTCTGCCTCCAGAACGGTTCTGATCCTGCGGGCACAAGCTCCGATCTCTCCCACCCTACCGAGCATTCCCACCAAGGTTATTGCCGGGGTGGGAATCAAAGCGGCAAGTACAACAGAGATTGGGAGCAGAGCAGGATCGAACTGTCCGTCCAATACCCACCCAGTCAGGATAATGAGCAAAAAGGTAGAGGCCACAGTTATGGAAATCGCACAAAAGGCAGATTCCCATGCTTTACGCAGGGTCTGAGCATTTTTAGTGGTCTGCACCTGACCGGTTAAATCCAGTATGATCTGGTTTTGTTTTTCCACTAATCCCAACGACCGCAACTCGCGCTGCCCCTGTATGGCATCTAAGGAGCACACCCGCAACTGGGAAAGCTCACTGCGAAGCCGCACACCCTGCCTGCGTTGGATCGGCATCAGTAAAAATGGGAACACGATCATGGCGATCGTAGGGAGAAGCATGACCAATCCCAATGGCCCTATCAACACCACCAAACACACCGTCATTAGCGTTGGGGAGATAACCGCGCATATCGCTGTCGAGGCTGTGTGGGCGTAAAACCACTCTAGTTGTTCGGCGTCATTCATCGCCGCTGAGGCAATATCCGCGGTACGTTTACCCTGCAAACCTAGAGGCGCAATCCGTTCTATTGCCGAATAGATGTGCACGCGCAGTGTGTGCAAAATCCGGTAAGCCACCTCGTGCGACCACCAAACCTCAAAAAGTGTGCTCACCGCGTGCCCCACCACCAGAGCGAACATCAAAGCGATCAGCCCGCTCAGATCGGCGTCGAAATCCAGCAGAAATTGGGTGGAGATCCACACCGAGCTCGCAGATACGCCAACAACAGTAAGCTGCGCGAGAGCAGTCACAACAGTTGAGGCAACGAAGAGCGGCGTACATTCGCGCAAACGTTTCATCAAAGCAACAAAATCGCTGGAAGTGGTGCTCATTGGCGGGCTCCTAACTGGGTAGCTACCAGACGCGACCAGGCGTTACTCGACTTGGCCAATTCGGATGGATTCCCCGCACACAAGGCCCGCCCATCTTCCATAACAACAACATGGTCTGCTCCTGCGGCCACATCTATGCGGTGAGTAACGATAAGGAGCGTCAGCTCCGGATAGGCAGCGCGGATATTTTCCAACATGACCGATTCTGTTTGAGAATCCAGCGCCGATGTTGACTCATCTAAAATCAGAAGTGGGCAGCGCCGCACTAACGCACGAGCGATAGCAAGCCGCTGTTTTTGCCCCCCGGAGAGGTTCTGTGCGTGTTCGGTAATGAGCAAATCCAAAACGCTAGATTCTGATCCACCGTTGTTTTCCCGGTGTAACTGCGTGGCCCCGGCCAGTTGCAAGGCACGCATTATTTCATCGTCATCGGCTGCCGGATTTGCCTCCGCCAAGATATCTCGAACCGTGCCCGGAAAAATAATGGGATCTTGAGGCACTAAAGTGGCCACCTGGGCTATATCAAGTTCCTCGGCCGCTACGCCTCCTATCGCAATACTGCCTTCACTTGGGCTATCGAATCCCATCAGCAGTCCCAAAGCAGTAGACTTACCAGATCCAGACAGCCCCACTAGCGCCGTCGTTTTACCTGCCGGAACAGAAAAATTAACGCAGGTTAGGGCAGGCTCCGTGCGGTTCGGATAGGTGTAGCCAACATCATTGAATACCACCTCAGAATTGCACGGGATTAGAGAGCTGGGCTCTGCTCCAGTTTCACCCGGCACAGACCGCGAGCATCGTAGCTGAGCTGCGGGAGTTGGTGCACCGCCATCAGGTTCGCTCGCAACCTCACCAAACAGCTCGCTCATCGCCGGCAGAGCTGAAATCCCAAAGAATGCCTCATGCCAAGAAGCTGAAAGCGCGGTAAATGGCCGATAAACTTCGATGGCTAAAAGAGTTATCATAAATAGTTTTTCAACGGGAAACTGATTTTGCAGGATCAAATAAATCGATAGCACCAAGCCCAACGCCGGCCCAAGCACCTTCATCATTCCAGACAACCCAGTCTCTCCCAGGGAAAGACGCAATTGCCCCATAGTAGTGGTGAGAAGCTGGCGAGATTGACGGTTGAGTTTATCCCCGTGCGCCCGGGCCGCCCCAAAAGATTTCAAAGTGGCCATTCCCATCATGGCGTCCACAAAGTCAGCATTCAGGTTTTCGTAGGCTTCCCAATGCGAGTGCCCACGTTCGGCCAACACTCTGTCCCACATTCGAGGGATCGCAACAATAGCAACACCGCAAAGCAACAGGATAATAGCGATAAACGGGCTAACAGTTGCGATTATTCCAGTTAGGGTGACGGCAGTTATGAAAGTGACTGCAAGCTGCGTGAAATATTTGACGAAGTAGGGTTCTAACGCTTCCACCCCGTCCGTGATCACAGACTGTATTTGCCCAGACCGTCCCAGACCGAAACGCATCGGCCCACGCGACTCCACCTCAGTTAGCAAAGCTTGCCGAAGTTTGCACTTCACCACTAGCCCGGCCCGGTTCTCCAGCAACTGCCGCAACACTTCCACAAGTGGTCGCACAACTAGCAGCACAGCTATAGCTGCTATCAAAGCCACTACCGTGGTGATACGGCGGGTGCTCAACAGCTCAGTGAACAAGCGGGCATTACACAACGCCGTCGCTATGAAAAGCCCAGAAACCACAATACCGGCAGCAATTGCCGGTAGGAGCAGCCACCCAGTAAGCCCAGCAGCGCGCATTACCAGACGTTGAGATGTAAACATTCTTTCCCACTTCTCTATAACCACTAATCAAGCATGTTTTCTTGCTTACGCGTGAGGCATTGGGAACAGATTTAAGGCACATTCTGCCTTCGGTTCACCATACCACCCAAGTTTTACCGCTTCGTTAGTAACAACGCCGTTACCCAGATACGGGAATGCCGCAGGTGTGTTTCCCACCGTACCTGGAATGAGGGTACGAATTACCTGCAACCCGCAGCTAGCCACATCATTTGAGGTGATATTTACGGTAATTATTCTCATGCCGCGTTTGTGCACCCGATCTACGTAATCACCGAGCGCCCCACCAGGCATTTCGTCAATAGCAGAGATGGGTTTTGTAGGCTCTAAATCTAGAAGTGGGCGTACTCTTTCCACCGCGCGTGGGTCAAGAAAAACTTCTTGCTGGATTAGCAAATCGTCCACATCTTTGAAGTCTGCGCGAAAATCGTCAAGATAGCGGCGATCTTTTCGCCAAGGCTTATAAGATCTTCCCGGTAGCAAACCCTTGCGGATTGCCTGCCAGTGAGCTCCATCTGGATTGGCTAGATCGTGTGCGCCTTCTTGTAAAGTGAGTGCCTCGCTCCAAGCCTTTAGGGCAGCTTCTTGGACTGTTGCTCTGCAAGAAAAGCCAACGTGTACTAGTTGTGACGTATCGTTGTGCACAACTCCCGCAAGTACCGGAATGCCAAAAGTGTTGTCCAGGTGAATCAGGCTAGCACGGAGCGGTTCGCAGGTTCCCTCAAATAATCTGAGATGCTCCGGCAGTAGTTCAAGATGGGGTAGGGGGAAAGCATTAAGCCACCAAACCATTGTGGCGTGACGCTCGATTACTTCGCTGAGGCCTGATAGCACCGCCTGTTCATAGCTGGTGCCCGCTGCCACACCAGCAAACGCGGGGAAGTTAATTCTGGGAGCATTGCGATACTGGTTGGTATGCCAGTTGACGTAGACAAGTGAAGCGGGAACAAAAACCGGAGTTTTATCGTCGTAATAAGTGCCTTCTACCCAGCCAATCGGAAGATCCAGATCGAATTTCACAAATGGAAATCCGGGTTGCCGATACTGTTCATCAGAAAATAATACGATTTCTTCGGGTGCCAGTAACGGAACACCTTTTCGTTTTAGCTCCCGATACGAACCGTGTAACACTGGTTTGAGATCGATGAGGTTGGAGCAGTAGCGTTCAACAGATTCACCGATCGCTGCTAGTCGGGTGCCGTGAATGAGTTTTTCTTTCTTCGTATCCGCAAGGTTGGCAGGAATGAGCGTAGATCCCTGGCAAAAAACGGTGTTCACATAGTTTGCCGTGCGGCGCAAATCTGCCGCTCGCGCCTGCGTGGTGTGCAAGGAGGCCGGCATGTAGCTGCTGTAGCGTACCGTGGTAATTTCTTTGACTATTCCATAGTGCTTATCGACTACGAATGACGGCGGATGGATCGGCACCCGGTCGCTCTGGCTCATAACCAGTTCTACAGGTAGAACTGCGTGCACTGCCAGCTCGCCTGCCTTGTTAATCGCCCAAATGGTATCTATGGGGCTGGATTTCGCAGAGTCTACGGTGCTGGTAGTTATATCTTTGATTAGTCGAGCTGCCTGAGTCACCAATGGAACGGAGTTAATAAGGTGCGGCAGCGTGGTGTCCCATAGTGGTTGGCCAAGTTTTGCCTGGAAAACATCACTTCTGGTTGCGGTGCCAGCGGCTCTCAAAAGCGCGTCTTGGTATGTTGCGCCTACCCCATTTAATACCACCGGGCCGACAAGTAGATGCTGCACGCTGTGGTCGATGGTTATAAGCGAAATATTCAGCCCAGAAATATCGCTTATCATTTGCGCAAAAACTTGAGGCGATTGATCACCCCGGCAGACCACCAAGGTGCCGCGGTCGAAAACCTGATAGGCGCACTCTCTAACAGGCCTGGCAGAATAAAATGCTTGAACGCCTTGTTCCTGCAAGCCTTTGGCGATTAACTCGCCCAAAACGCGTTCACCACATACAACGACATCGGAATCAATCACGAAAGCTGGGGCCACATCGGGTGTGCCGGCGTTAGGAATGAGCGTACCGACAGCTCCCGCGCCGCTGGCTGAATCTGCATTAGCTTCAGATGGAGCAGTTTCACAGCTATCCGCGCTACGGTTGTGCATAGGCAAGGGAGAGGGAGCCGGCTTACAGGCCTCGGCGGCTTCAATAAAACAGCCATGGTTTTTCAGCGCCGTAGCTAACGGCTCGCCGAGTGGTTCTGTTGATTGTTCACTATGAGCGCTGCGCAATGCCAGTAAAACACTTACGGCATCCATTAGAAGCACTAGATCGCGCCCATCAGCACATGTAAGCAAACAACTATTCGAATCGATCGCTCTTAACTGAGCGCACACCTGCCACACGGCTCCGGCCTCCCTTGCCTATCAGTATTACGGCGAGATCAGAACGGAGACTGATCACACCAAATGGGTCTCACTTCCACGCGAAGCTCTGCTGCGTTGCAGCATGATGGCAATGTGGAACCGTGATCTGATCGGTATTAGTTTCTTCGATCTCCACGATTTGTAGCTTTTCCATCAGTTTCCTCCTTTCTCAATAGTTCCTTCTGTGAAACTAGCATAAACCTAGATAGTTAGGATAGGCTACCCTTAGTTTTACTTTTGTAATTTATTCTAAATAAGGTGATCGGCGCAATTGAGAAAGGTCGAAGAATTCGATGTGGCTGCAAGACAAAGATTGTGGATCCACCGCACGATTGAATGTCGCACAACAATTGCAAGCCTTTCAGTCGCATATTGTCTGGGTTAGCGGGACGATTCGACTGCCTAACGGGGAGTTTTTCTACCCCGAATGGAAGGCAGATGTGAGCACTGTTGTGCGTGGTGGCACCGACCAAGCCGCAGATACTAACTCTGGTACCGTCTACGGAGGATACATAGACGGTAGAGAAGCCTTAACGTGCGAGACGTCGAAACTGGGCGTGGTGACACATATAGCAGACGATGATCTACCGGGGGGCTGCCACATAGTTCCGCTAGAGGCATCTGCCACCGACGTTCACGTTCAAATTTCGTCTTCTATATTGCCTCCCCACACGTACCGGCTAGAGAGAGACACCGGAAAGCTCGTATGTGAATCTTCCCCACCATCAGAATACTTTGCTGATTTGACGCATTCGGCACCAACATATCAACAGTTACACGCAATTTCGGCCGATGGAACCGTCGTCCCAATTGACTATTTTGGCACCGCTCTCGCTGATCCCTTTGCCGCAAATCCACAGCCAACAATCGTGCACGTTTATGGAGGATTCGGAAAATCTAACCACAGTATTTACAGTCCACAAGCGCACAAACACTGGTTAAAACACGGCTATAACATTGCATTTGTACACACCCGTGGCGGTAACGAATATGGGAAACGCTGGCACTTTACTGCAACCCGCAACGGCAGATCGCGCGTGCGCCAGGATTTAGTGGCTGCGATTAAACTGCTACATGCGGCAAGAATTTGCGAACCGAATACGACAGTCTTACACGGTATGTCGCACGGAGCACTAGTTGCAGCCATCACGGCTATTCGCCACTGTGGGCTCGCTGAGCAGATCGTTTGCCGGGTACCCATAAGCACCACAAAAGATATCGCACTAACCGAACTTAGTAGACAGTGGATACCGGAGTACGGCGATCCGTGCACCACCGACTGGGCTGCCTTTATGAAGGCTGAAGACCCGCTGGAATGCCCCGCTACCCCCGATTGCCTAGTCGGCACAAAGTGGTTAATCGTCGGATACTGTTCAGACACCGTCACTAGAATTTCACACGCAAAAGACCTGAAGAACCGGGTAAGCCAGCTGGGCGGAAAAGTAACTTGCTGGCTCTATACAGAATCCGGAGGCCACGAGGGGGCCGCCATGCCGGCCGCTCGCACTGCCCACGCCGAAAGACTGTGGAATTACCTTCGCACCCAGGTGGCAAGCCCACAGACGTCAAACTCCCCGGCAGCAGCAGATACTAAAGCGACGAAAACCTCAATGAATATCAATGAGCAGGCGATGCTCCACAACGAGATGACACACCCATCATGTTAAGAACCCGGTGCCAACGAATTATTCTTTGCCTCTCGCTTGCCCTGCTACTCATCGCGGCGCTCATACTTGCGGTGGTAGTGGGTGCAACCAACATCTCGCTGCAATCAGCGATGGATGGCATGACTGCCACACTGACTGGACGAGTGTTCCATGACGGCGCCAGCGTGGATACTCAAATAATTGGTCAAGTCCGTATCCCACGCGCCATTTTGGGCGCGATTGTGGGCGCCGGATTGTCCATATGCGGCTTAATAACGCAATCACTTCTACGCAATCCACTGGGCGACCCCTATATTTTAGGAATATCGTCCGGTGCCTCTGCAGGTGCGGCGGCCGTGATTGTGCTGGGTGCATCAAGCAGCGTACTGGCCTCGCTGGGAATAACGGCGGGAGCCTTTTTAGGGGCGCTCACCTCGATACTTCTAGTAACGCTACTCGCCTCTGCGGGAGGGCGGATCACGCCAACGCGGATCATATTCGCTGGTATGGCGGTAACTTACCTGTTCTCCGCAATAACCAGCCTAATCACTTTGATGGCGAAAAATGCTGCAGGAACCCGGTCAGTATTGTTTTGGACCCTAGGTTCTCTATCCACCGCCAGTTGGAAAGATGCAGCTTTGGCAGGCATGGTGGTCGCCGTCGCTTTCCTATGTTTCCTAACCTGGGGACGTCGAGTAGACGTTCTGAATTTGGGTGACGACGCCGCCATCTCACTGGGTACCAATCCCCGACTGTACCGAAATCTGCTGTTCGTGGTAGTTGCATTAACCGTCGCAGTGCTGGTTTCGCTCACCGGAGCGATCGGATTCGTAGGATTGGTGGTTCCACACATAGCCAAACACCTAGTTGGGTCCACCACTCGCGCAGCTCTGCCGGTATCTGCGCTTTGCGGAGCGCTGTTGGTGGTAATGGCCGACGCCTGTGCCCGAGTGATTATTCGCCCCGCTGAACTCCCCATCGGAATACTGACGGCTCTGGTCGGCACCCCGATGCTTATGAGCTTGATTAAAAAATACTCCAAATAAGAAAGGATTATTGATGAAACGCACAAGAGTAATTGTTGCAACGCTTAGCCTGCTGCTGGCAGCCGGAACGGTTAGCGGCTGTTCAAATACCAACAACGCGAACTCTTCACCCGCCACTAACGATGCCACGAAACCGGTAGTGATCAAGAACTGCGGCGTGAAAACCACCTTCACTACTCCACCCAAGAAAGTAGTGTCTATGGGGGTAACTGGCCTAGCGTACCTTTACGCCGCCGGAGCCGAAGGCGCCATCATCGGAAGGGCTAACGAATGGGGTGAGAAACCACCGGCGTGGATCGGCACTAACGCTGACCACATCAATGTACTGTCTGATGAGTCCATCTCCATGGAAGCTCTCATGAAGCTACACCCTGACCTTGCCTATGGCGGTGGCTTCGGAATGGAACAGGGCTCCCCCTCGGCGGTGGCAGAAAAGGGGATCCCCGCCATCGTTGATGCACCTGAATGCTCCTACTTCTATCCAGACCAGCCAGTGAATGAAACCTTCGACGCGATCCTTGGCGAAGTCACTCAGCTAGGGAAACTCATGGGCACCTCAGAAAAGGCGAACGCGACAGTCACGAACCTCAAATCTCAGCTTGACAAAATCGCTAAAGAAAAAATAGGCGGACATCGCAAAGTTGCCTATGCCTACTACTATGGAGAAGACGCCGACTTATTCAGCTACGGCGAGCAGGGAATAATGGGGGAAATCAACAAGACCCTCGACCTGGTAACTGCAGTGGATCCTAAATACCACCCACACCAAGGCCCTATCGCACCAGAGGCATTCGTCAAATCCAACCCGGACGTGATCATCGTGCTCACTGGAATGGGCGGCGCAACCAAGGAAAGTTCGCTGAAACGCTTGCGGAAAATCCCCGGCTTCAACGACATGAAGGCAGTACGCAATAACAACATTTTGTATGCAGAATCCGCCGTAGCCTACGCTTCGCCGTCAGCCATTCACGGCACGATCGACCTGGCAGAAAAACTCCGGGGTCTAGGGAAGTAGATTAGTAAATGAAGCACTCTCCCCTCGCGATAGAAAACGCCAGCGTCCGCTACGGTTCTGCCCAAATCCTTGACGGCATCACTTTTGAAGTCCCACGGGGCCAGATAATAGGGGTGGCCGGGCCGAATGGGTCTGGCAAAACTACCCTTATGAGAGCTATGTTCGCTGCGCAAAAGCTATCCGAGGGTAGAGTGCTAATCAACGGTAGACCCGCTAGTGAACTGCGCCCAAGCCAAATCGCCAGGCAAATCGCGGTGGTTTCCCAATTCGAGCACGACATGGATCGGGTAAGTGTATTCGATCTCGTCCTGTTGGGCAGGGCGCCGCACCGGAAAGACGTTCAAGGATACTCTAAAAAAGATCGCGATATTGCTTTGCAGGCGCTGGCCTCTGTTGGCATGGAGTACGCCAAAGACCGCTACATTGATACGCTTTCCGGTGGCGAGCGCCAGCGAGTACTAATCGCCCGATCGCTAGCCCAGCAATGCAAGTGTCTATTGCTCGACGAACCCACCAATCACCTGGACGTTAAATACCAGCACCAAATCCTTTCCATCATAAAAGCAGTTAGCGACACCGCGGTTATCATCTTGCACGACCTCAACCTCGTTGCACGCTACTGTGATCACACAATTATTCTTAAAAATGGTAGGTTGTACGCCCAAGGGAAACCGGCGCAAATCTTGACGCCGCAGCTTATTAGCGAAGTTTACGAGGTTTCTGCGACTGAAGTTGACGACTGCGGAACCAAACAATTCATTTTTAAGCCCTAATACGGCAACTAGCTAAAATGTTTAAGACAAAGCCCTTGGTAGGTGCAAAGCCCCTGGCAAGGACAGTCCGTTGTGTTCAGTTTCGACTGTAACACTGCTAAGACAAAGCCCGAGAGGGCGGGCACAGTCCCGAAAGATGAGGTTGATACAGTTCCCTGCCTCTGGTTACATATCTGTTTCGCATATGGGAGAACTACTCTCGCCATGTCGCAAAGAAATAGCTAATTTCTCCGATCAAGGTTTTGTTTTACACGTCTTTTTAGGTGAACGTGTTTTTAGGTGAACGTGGCCTGGATTATAGCTTCCAGCTGATTCCTCGCCGTTAAAGGCGTACAACACGTACATACATTTGAAACCCCGCCGTGCACAGCGGGGTTTCGTTTACACCGATGATGGCTGTCAGAATGGCTGTCAAGCCTATTTTTGATAACCACTTTTCGCGGAGCCAAAG
>JALELI010000088.1 GCA_022768785.1 Arcanobacterium sp.
TGCTAGCTCCTCCTGTCCACGGAAAACTGCTCAGGGTGTATCATTTTGCAAGATTTTCCCTACTAGCTCATCCTTTCCGCACTTCTTTGCTTTCCTCTCACTGCTTCTCTCCTCGCCTCTGGCTCTTCCCCTCCAACTCATTTCAGCCACCAAGCCTCTATGCTAGAGCTAGCAGCACAAGCGGCAGCTAGGTGGTGGTGAGCCGCTGAGTGGTGGTGAGCCACGGAAATAAAAGATGGCAGCCTACCCCACAACCCACCTACCTGAAAAGAACCGAGAAAACGCGACGATAGAACGGCAGGGATCAGAATGAGTATTCTTCAATCTGCGGGCGTGCAGCTAACGAAAGCTAGCCCAGAACTGGTGGTGTTGGCATACACCGTGTCGGAAGAACTCGCTCAAATTCACGGGGTACTACACGGCGGCATCTCTGCCGCCATCGCAGAGGAAGCTGCAAGTATCGGAGCCACCAAATCGGCCGCTAACGGCTTTATTGCGCTAGGCGCTGCCATCGAATCGCACCACCTACGCCCAGTGCCCATCGGTACTAGCTGCGAAGCTCGGGCGTTCCCTGAAGCCCCAGGCGGAAGATTGCAAGTGTGGCGAGTAGAACAGCGCATCACGAGCACCGGTGATCTCTTTAACGTCTCCACCGTTTCCCTCTATCTCAAAAAAGCTCCCGCAGAATGTGTTTCACAAGAACCGGCTCGCTCCTATCCCGATTCCTGCCACCACGTGAGTGCTGCGCGCAGCTAAGTGCCAAGCCACCCGCGAGCCGATATTTCCAATTCCAATCACTCACCACTCGTGGTGCCTCACTCTCACCGGCAGCAAACTTCTATATCGTCTATCGCCACCAGTGGATCGCCACCGACGGTCAAAAGAAAGATACCTGCAGTGTTTCCACTGGCCATACGAGATATCGAGAACACAGAGGGAACCGACGCCATGAGATACAGCTGGGTATAGTGAGATAACTCCTAGATAGGAGTACTGCCTGCGCAGAGCCGCACCTCTCCAGGAGCATCTCCACGCCACTCTCCTGCTTGTGCCACAATAAAAGCATGCCAATTATTTCCCAATCCGCACGGCGAACGCTCAAAGCCTGGGGGATTTTCTCTCTGTGTATGCTCGTGATTCTGGTTGGTGTGGGAGCAGTGCTATGGAGCTTAGGAGCACGATGGGAGCACCCTGATCTCAGCCCTGCGGCGCCTACTGCCCCTGAGCAAGAGCGCCAAAGCCTAGCCATTCTCGCCCAGCGTATTGCCGCTTCTGGATCGGCTGCCCCCGCAGATCCTAGCTTGGCAACAGCTGCCCACGAGTGGGCCGCAGATCTCGGTGGCGTGTGGGTGCCTTGGCCGAAAGGAGCGCCAGAAGGGTACTCTAATCCCACTCTCAATCTCACAGCATTTACAGGGCCACAGGAGCTGAGTACGGCACTGTGGCAATTCATCACTGCTGCCGAAAACTTTAGCTCTCTCGATACCCTGAACATTGAGAAAGCCGCTCGGAGCTCTGCTCACTTGGAACGCAGTACGACTACAGAGGGAAAGGGTGAAGACGAGCAGAGCAAAACGCCCAGTGCACCTCCCGCTGCGGGGAACGCTACAGCAGGGCATACTGCCGCTCTTCCCTTGGGGCGTGCACTCGCGCTAGCTGCCACCACACACGCCGTGGCAATAGATACAGCGCGTGGGGCTCAGCCGCGCTGCCCGAAATTCTCCGCCCTCGCCGTAGCCACGCTCACTCTCGAACAACCACAGGCACTGCAGCAACTAGAATCCACCCGTCAGCTCCTAGAACTCCAGCAAGCGGGCCGCACGGCAACTGAGCGTGCCCCACTGCACGCGGCAATCACCACACTAGGCACTGTGGTGGATAGTGTACTGGCGGCTGGAGCTCCAGATGTGCGCCCATTATTTGTGCGCCAGCCAAGCAAATCTCCTACCCCTGAGAGCCTGATAGATTCTGCAGTTGCTGCACTCGCCACCCCCGCAGCGCCCTCCAAAGAGACTGCTTCCCCCTCCCAAGAAGCAGAGCACACCGCCGTGCTTGTGGGCCTCAAATGCCAACTCTTGCTCGATCTAGCAGGGAAATCACGCACGTAATAAACGAAATCACGCACGTAATAAGCACAGTAAAACACGCAGTGGGAGCTAGATAGTGCACAGCAGAGGCACGCATTAGCCCCTCATGCTTACACACATCACATAGCACTCGCCCCGGCAACAGAAATACCGGGCGCGATAAAAGCAAACTGCACGAGCATTAGGCATTGTGTGCTTCGGCCATGATGCGCCGAGCGTTTGCGGTATCGCCATACGCGCAGTGCTTTCTGGAAGGCAGAGGCTGAAATTGCGCAGGCGATGATATCGCCATACGCGCAGTGCTTTCTCATGCACTCAGCGCATACGTTTGCGCGCTTCACTCAGCGCCCGTTGGGCCTCACGCTCATCTTGCTGGCGGCGCAAAGTTTCTCGCTTATCCCAATCTTGTTTACCGCGTGCTAACCCAATCTGCACTTTGGCGCGCCCGCGAATAAAGTACAGCTCTAAAGGCACCACCGTAGTGCCCTTAGCCTGCACTTTGAATGCCAACTCGCGTAGTTCATCTCGGTGCAGCAGCAGCTTACGCTTCGCAGTGGGTTTGTGATTAGTCCATGATCCCATCGCATACACAGGGATATTCATTCCCACAATCCATGCCTCACCGTGGCGATCAAAATCCACCCATGCCTCGGTGATACTCGCTCTCCCAGCCCGCAGCGCTTTTACCTCTGTGCCAGTGAGCACCAACCCAGCTTCGAACTTTTCGTCAATGAAATAATCGTGCAGAGCCTTCTTATTGCGCGCGATCATGTGCTGCGCATCAGCTTCCGCTTTTGCCTTTTGGGCAGGAGTGAGCTTTGCCGGTTGAGCCGTTTTTTTATTCTTCTTGGCCATTGCACTCCCCCTTTCACTGCCCCATACACATGACTTGCATGCTTATCACGCCACAGCCGCCGCAGATACTGCTCCCTTATGTTACCTTCCCAGGTGGTAAGCACCAAGTAAACGTCTTAAGCCCGCAGCTATCGCAAGTAACTCGCCTCACAGGCAGTTCCACCAAGCACTCCTCACGAACCACATAACCTCACCACGCGATAGCCTCCAACAGAACTTAAAGTTATACAAGCTACGTCGTTTTAAGCTAGGTCAGCGCTTGCGCAGCGCCTGTACGGCGTCACTCGAAAGAACTACAAGCGCTACGCACACAATTGCCGTAGCCACCCAACGTTCCATTTCCATCGGCTCTCCCAGCACATACACACCAATAAGCAATTGCCCCACCGGGTTCACATACTGCAACAGTCCCAGCACTCCAAGTGGCAAAGTCTGCGAAGCGATAGCGAAAAACACCAGTGGGATCACCGTCATCACCCCGCTGCCAATGAGCAACAGCAACTGCCCACCCCACGGCTGCCCAGCGGCAGCTAATCTCTGAAAACTCGTGCCTCCGTGAGCCGCTAACACCGCCGTATACACAAATAGCAACGGAAGCATTGCACTCGTCTCTACCACCATGCCGGGCAGCGGCGCCACAGCGTGCGCCACATTCTTTTTCACCAGCGAATAGAACGCAAATGTGAGTGCCATACCCAGGCTGAGCCAGGGCACGATATGCAGCGTGACCAGCAAATAGAGCACCCCTACCCCGCCAAGGCTCACTGCAATCAGTTGCGCGCGGGTGAGCTTCTCGCGCCGCACCAGCACCCCAAGCCCTACAGTAAGTAGCGGATTGATGAAGTAGCCGAAGGCAGCGTCGATCACTTGGCCATGCGTGACGGCGTACACGTAAAACGTCCAATTTCCTACGATCAACGCCCCGGCAAGCAACAGCCGCGCCACAAGAGCACGATTTGTGAGCAGCACCCGCAATTCATGGAGTTGGCGTAGCGCCGCAATCAGCACCACACACGTCACTAACCCCCACAACGCCCGATGTGTGATTACTTCAAGAGAATCTGTGCCAGTGAGAAGATTGAAATAGAGTGGGAAAAAGATCCACACAACATAGCTTCCTGCGCCCATTATCCACCCACGCGCTGTGGAGCTGCGGGCATCTCCCGTTGCATTTTCCACTGCTACCACTTGGCTCTTCACACCCATATTTCCTCGCTGCCCCTTTTCCGTTACTCTCTCGCTCTCTTCGCCTCTCAGAGTAGGAGAGCTTCGCTCTCGCCGGTATGGTTCTGCTCTTTCACGCGCCACCACACCTACCTGTACAGTGGCGTAGCAATCTCCTAGAAGCGGAGATAAACACCGCCCTGCTAGAGGCGAGATAAACGCCACCCGCACAAAAACAGTGGCAGCCCCAACCGAGGTTGTAGCTGCCACAATATTCGCCTTGCGGCGTCACTCCCACTCGCAAAATGAAACTTAATTCTAAACGCTTTTGTTTGGGGGATTTGATACCATTTGATTTTTCCTGATACCTATTATCCTTATCCT
>JALELI010000097.1 GCA_022768785.1 Arcanobacterium sp.
GTGTCGTCTCCAGCGATACACCCCAACACCTCCGCGAAAACTGCTCGGTCTATCGAAGAAGCCAAAAATTGCGCCGCACCCGGAGGAGTGCGTACCACCACTTGATTGAGCACTGGCTGCACCGATGTGAGCACTTCTCTCGCCCATCGTTCGAGCTGAGTGCGCGCTCCCGCTGCTGATTCAGAGAGCTCTTCCACATCTGGAATTCGATACGATCGCACCCCATTTGCCCCGTGCTCTTTATATGCGTGTAGCTCTTCGAGATCCCGAGAAAGCGTGGCTTGGGTAACGTTAATCCCCTCAGCAGCTAACATCTGGCGCAGCTGCCCTTGTGATGCAATCGTTTCACTTTCGATAATCGCAATAATGCGAGCTTGGCGCGCAGTGCGCGTGAGCGGAATATCTGCGGTCACGGAACTCCCCTCCTCCGGTGCTCTACTGTGAGCGTTTGACGATGTGCTCACTACCCCTTCAACACGCATAACTATACACAGTTGTGTATTAAATGTCGATTACGCGAACGTGATGCTGCCCACGAAATATCTCACGTGCGATGATGGCTATCCTCGCTCCGCCTCCATTTTCCTACAGCCCAGTTCAGCCTCTCGCAGCTGGGATTAACTCTGCGAATGCGCTTTGCTGCTAGGTGATTTAGGATAAAGAATGCCAGGGAGCCAGGCGCTCCCCCTCATGAGAAATAAATAAAGGAGCTGAAATGTCTTTAGTGAATACGAAAGCGGCCGAGTGGAAAGGCACCGCATACCTCGACAATGAATTCGTGGAAGTCTCCAGCAAAGACCAAGAAGGCAAGTGGTATATCCTCTTCTTCTATCCTGCAGATTTCACGTTCGTCTGCCCCACCGAGCTCGAAGATATGGCCGAGCACTACGACGAACTGAAAGCCATGGGCGTGGAGGTGTATTCCGTGAGCACGGACAAACACTTCTCACACATGGCATGGCACGATTCTTCACCGCGGATCGGTAAAATCAAGTTTCCTATGGTGGGCGACCCAACCTACGAAATCGCTGAAGCGTTCGACACCCTTCGGATCGGTGAAGGCGCAGCAGACCGCACCACCGTGCTTGTGGATCCGGACGGCGTGATTCAGTATGTGGAAACCACTTCTGAAGGAGTGGGGCGCAACGCCACTGAGCTGGTGCGCAAAGTGAAAGCCGCGCAATACGTGCGCGAGCACCCAGATCAGGTGTGCCCAGCACACTGGGAAGTGGGAGATGACACAATCCAGCCCGGAGTGAAGATGGTTGGCGTGCTCTGATCAGTGCCCACTCACGCACTTTAACTGGCGCCCTTGTGCACGCACTCGTGCACAAGGGCGCTTTCGTGTAGTGCGATCTGTGCGCTCTGTACGAAAGCTACGCACTACACGAAAGCGCCCCCTGGCATTGCCATTTGAGCTGCGCGCCCCGCTTTAGCTGCGCAGTTCAGCTCCGAAGAAGTGCTTTGTCGCACCCACCACTTTTTTACGTACCCGCGCTGCCTCATCAGCAGTGAGTGTGTGATCTGAGCGCAACCGCAGCGCATACGCAAGGCTCTTCTTCCCCTCCGGCACTTGATCGCCGGTGTATACATCGAAGAGCCGCAACTCTTCGAGTAAATCGCCAGCAGCTCTGCGAATCACTGCTGCCACATCAGATGCTGCCACATCGGCATTCACCACCAGAGCAATATCTTCCTTAGCTGGAGGGAACGTGGCCACTGGTAATACGGCGATTGGCGCGTTACCGCGAGCTGCGAATGCCGCTTCCAGATTGACCTCGAAAGCCACTGAGCGCTTCGGCAGCTCAAACGCCTTACACACCGCTGGAGCGAGCTCTCCCGCATAGCCAAGCACGGCATCTCCCGCTCGCACCTGCGCACATCGGCCAGGGCGGAACGGCGGAAACTCCCCGTTCACCACCTGCACAGCAAGGCCAACAGCCTCTGCAACCACCCGCGTGGCCTCCACTGCATCACGCCAATCCCACTCCACAGCCGGCATATTTGCCGCAGCTTGCGCCACCACTGGAGTGGCCACCCCCGCCACGTGGAACGGCTGATTAGGAATCGCGGCAAGCAGCCCGCGCAGCTGCTCATCGCTCGGCCGCTTTCCCGCACCAGGCGCCTGGGCAGGAACGACACCTTCAGGATGGGTAACCACACCCACTTCAAAAATAGCCACAGCTGGATTGCCTCGGGCTACATTCATATGGGCAGTGGCCAACAGGGTATCGAGCACACTCGTGCGCATGAAAGGAGATTCTTCCTGCAACGGATTAGCCAGCCGGATAGCAAGTCTCCGAGGATCATCTACGCTAATCCCCTGCTTGTCGAAGGCCGCCGCACTCACGAATGGATAGCTGAGCACCTGAACCCAGCCTTGCTCAGCAAGCGACCGTGAAATATCTCGAGTACGCCGCTGGCTGAGTGGAAGCCCGTGGCCCGCAGGGGCGTATGGCACCACCGATGGAATCTCATCGTATCCCACTAAACGAGCGATCTCTTCCACAAGGTAGGCACCGCCGTCCACCAGATCAGGCCGCCAACTCGGCGGAGTGACCACCAACAGCGCATCAGTTTCCTGCTTCGGATCAGCCGCGCTCACCGTATCTGCTGGCTCCGCCTCGGCACGTTCCACTGCACACCCAATAGCACGCAAGATTTCGATTTGGCGGCTCACAGGCACATTGAGCCCAGTGAGCCGGCGAGTTTCACGAGTGTGAAATTCTACCGGCTGCATAGGCTCAGTGGTGTTGAGCTCAAAGTTTTCTTCAGCAGCTGTGCCTCCACCATATTCCACGAGAATATCCACTACTGCTTGAGCAGCCACTGGCGCAAGCTGCGGATCAACACCGCGTTCGAAACGCTTCGATGCTTCAGAGGGAAGCCGATGCCGGCGTGCCATTCGGGCCACCGAAACCGCATCAAAGTGCGCCGCCTCCACAAGCACATTGCTCGTATTCTCAGAAATCTCGGTGCTCGCTCCGCCCATCGTGCCAGCCAAACCGATAGCACGTGCCCCGTGGCCCTCGTAGCTATCGCTAATCACCAGATCTTCCGCATCGAGCTCACGCTCCGTGCTATCAAGAGTGGCAAGGCGCTCTCCCGCACGGGCACGGCGCACCACTAACGGAGCCACAAGCGTATCGAGATCATATGCATGCAGCGGCTGCCCCAGATCGAGCATCACATAATTTGTGGCATCTACAGCGAGCGAAATAGGGCGCATTCCAGCTTCGCGCAGCCGATCTTGGAGCCACTTGGGGCTCT
>JALELI010000023.1 GCA_022768785.1 Arcanobacterium sp.
GAGGCTCGCCTGTATCACCGCTGTTGGGCTGATCGTCTGTGCTCGTATTAGGTGTGTTCTCGCCAGCTTCGTTCTCGCTAGTCTGATTCCCACCGAGTTCGCCAGCGGTACTCGCACCAGCTGCTTTCTCATCAGCTTCTTGCGCAGCGGCTCTCTGCTCGCCGTCAGCGTGCTCGTTATCTGATTGTGCGCCGCTGGAGCGCTCGTCGTCAGCGTGAGAAAAGAGATCCTCTAGGAATGAATCCAGCTCTGCCTCGATGGCGCTGGGCTCTTTGGCGGCAAAGAAAGTGCCGGGATCCTTGAGAGCTTCCGCTGTTGGCAAGAAATCTGGGTGGGCCCAGAGCGCATCGCGTTTTTCGATCCCTAGTTTTGCTGAGGCCTGCTCCCAAAAAGCGATTGCCTCTCGCATAGAGCGCGGTTCAAGCCGCATTCCCAACTGAGCTTCCCACACTGCTTTAGCAGGATTATCTGTGGCATATCGCCGTGAAAACATCTCGCGCAAAGCCACTGCGTGGGGAAGATGGGCAGCCACAGCGCTCGATGATACATGCGCCACCCACCCCTCTACGAGCGACAGCAACAGCTCGAGGCGCGCCAGTAACTCCTGCTGCTGTTCGGTGAGCTCAAGAGTGAAGATACTGGAGAGATCGAGCTGAGTGATGGGCTGTTGGCTCTGCAGTGAAGAGCGCAGTTGATCTTCGATGGCTTCAGTATCAATGGCAATGTGGCTAGCAAAAGCACTGACGGTGTCTAAGATACGCGAGCGCAGCCACGGCACACAGGAATAGAGCCGGGAAGCGGCATTTTCGCGAGTGGCCACATAGAGCAGTACTTCGCTCTGCTCAGTAGATAGCCCCTCAGCAAATTGCTCGATATTCGATGGCACAAGTGCACAGTTAGAGCCCTCCATTAGCGGGAGGCCGGCATCGGAGCTGCCAAAAGAGTGAGCAGCTAACTCAGCTAGAGCTGAGCCGTACTGTACGCCGATCATTGTGCCCGTGATTTTGCCAATAAACTGCGCGGGATCACCAAACATTCCGCGCATCTGATCGGGAAGTGATTCGAGCTGGGAGGTGAAAGAATCATGAAAAGCCCGAGCGATATTGGCGCCCACCGGTTCAAGCAATTTGCGGAATGTAGGGAGTGCATGGGCCACAAAATCGAGCCGCGGCCACGCCATACTCGGGCCGCTTGCTGGATTGAAATCAGTGGCCACATCGAGCCATAACGATGCCGTGCGCAGGGCTGATCGGGCGTTCTCTCCATCGTGAGAGCTGAGTCGATCCATGTATTTGCTAGTGACGGTTTCGCGTGCCACCTGCTCAGCTATTTTCCAATTCACAGGGCCGTTGCCGGAAGAGCCGAGCATATCTTGGATTTGCTGTGTGATGAGTGTGAAGTTTTTGCCGCTCAGCACCCCGCCCAGATTGCCGTGAGGATCAATTCCTTGTGCTTTGAGGGCATCAGCGATATCGCCTGCTGCGGCATCGCCAAACACTGCACGCAGCATCTCTTGCCAATTCTCGTCATTCGGATCGTCAGGCATGCCGAATCCGTGTGGGGGAGTGTTATGTTCGCTCATTGGGCCCTCCTTATTCAGATTCATACAGTAGTATATCCGCGTGCGCCCTATTGATTCTTCTCGTGATCCTCTGCGTGGCAGACGCCCGCATACTGCAAGGGGGCATGCATCGGCACAGTGGCAGGCACGCGAGGGCGTGCGCGCATATTCGTGGCCGGTGGTGCAGATACAGAGAATGCACATGTGGGCGGCGTTATTAGCAGTGCTGGTTGCCGTTGCGCTAGTGATGCCAACCAGCTTTGTGGTGGAAGGTGCTGGCCCGGCTCTCAATGTGAATGGAGTGGTTGCGAGCGATTCGGCGCACAAGAAGCCTGTGGTGGCTGTGAGTGGCGTGCCAACGTATGCCACAGAGTCTGCTATTTTCCTCACCACTGTGAGCTCGTGGGGCACGGTTAATTCGGGAGTGCCGGGGTTTGAAGCTCTCAGGGCGCTGCTGAGTGCAGATTATCAGCTGTTGCCGGTGCGCATGCTCTATCCGGATTCTTCCACGGAGCAAGCTGTGGAAGCGCAGAATAAGCAGCTCATGGCCAGCTCCCAGGATTCGGCAGCAGCTGTTGCTTTTGATTTGGCTGGTTTACCGGTGCACGAAACCCTCACTGTGATGCGAGTGGATAAAAAGTATCCTGCTGCTGCGGTGCTCCAAAAAGGAGATGTAATCACCGGAATTCGGCGTGTGGTGCGTGGCGGAAGCTATACACAGGTGGAAAATTTTATGGATTTATCGAGCTTTTTAGCTGAGGTTAATCCGGGGCAGGAAGTGCAGCTCGCCATTGAGCGCGATGGATATGAGCAAGAGGTGAGTACCGTCACGGTGGCGCGCCACGTAGATCAAAATGGGACGTTGCAGCCTGGTGCGATGCTCGGGGTGGGCATCGGCGTCACGAATATACGAATTCCTGGAAAAGTGAGCTATGGAGTGACTGATATTGGCGGGCCAAGCGCTGGTTTGATGTTTACTCTCGGGATCTACGATCAGCTCACGGAAGGTTCGCTGGCTGGCACTACCCCGCTTGGGGGCACTGGCACGATGGAATGGGACGGCAAAGTGGGCCCTATTGGGGGGATCGTGCACAAAATGCGTGGCGCTGCGAAGCACAATGTGAAAAATTTTTTAGCTCCGCGCGGAAATTGTGCGCAAACTATCGGCCATGAACCTGCTGGAATGCATGTGTGGGCTGTGAGCACAGCAGCAGAGGCGATCGCTGCCGCGAAGGCAATCGCCGCTGGCAACACCTCCACTCTCACTCCGTGTGCAGCTGTAGGAAATAGCAATCTAGGGAAGTGACGTCGGGCTGAAGCTGAGCTAATGCCGCACTGGGGTGAACTAGCAAGCTTGGGCTGAGCTAGTCTATGCGGGCTCGGGCCAAGCCTGTGAGCCATAATTGGCCGGTGAGCTATAACCGAACCACCATGCTGCGCTGTAGTGGCGCAAGACGAGTGGCGCACTCCGGTTGGTTTGGAACAGCTGTAGCTGCAGGAGTGAAGCAGTGCCAGCAAAATCTATGCTGACGGCGTACCCGCGGTTTGAGTGTGGCTCCAGCGGCGAAGCAGTGGCAGCAAACGGCCACTAGATCGCTAGAAAGTGGCCCCGGAAAATGGTTGCAACTCGGCGTCAATACTGCCGCTAGAAAGGTGCTTGTGGCCCAGGAAGTTTGGTAGCGTGGGGGTATGTCTACCACAACGTTTGCTCAATGGCGGCCCGAACGCCCCAAAAAGCCTCACACGTCTGCTCC
>JALELI010000103.1 GCA_022768785.1 Arcanobacterium sp.
ATCCCCACAACGAAAAGCTCGCCCCACAGCAACACGAACTGGCCAACCAAAAAGTCGAGTCAAAACGACTTTTTAGCCACAAAACCGCTTCCTATCAACGAAAGATGCCCGCCCCAGCAACACGATTTGGCCTATACGCCACGATTTGGCCTATACGCCCGAAATGCGCACCAATAACTTGGCGGAAGTGTTCACCCTTGCAATACAAAAGTGTGGGAGCGCCAACAGGCACTCCCACACTTTATGCTTGTATATCTGAGCTACTTCAGCTCAGAAAGCCTCACTTAGCCTCTTCAGCTTCAGTGGTCTCGGCTTCCACAGCGTCATCTTCTGCTTCTGCTGCCACAGCATCGGCTTCTTCGGCCTGTGCTTCCTCAGCCTGAGCGGCCTCAGCTTTCGGCTCTTCAGCAACCTCAGCTTTAGCCGGAGCAGCTTTCTTGCTCTTCTTCGCCACGGGCTCAAGCACGAGCGAAATTTCCGCCATAGGGGCATTGTCGCCCTTGCGGTTTGGCAGTTTCACCAGCCGAGTGTAGCCACCATCGCGATCAGCAAACTTCGGTGCCAGCTCTTCAAACAAGATATACGCCGTCTCACGATCTCGCAGATCGCGCAGCGCCAACCGGCGGCGATACGTGCCACCTTTCTTAGCCTTGGTGATCAGCTTCTCCATATAGGGGCGCACGCGGCGAGCCTTAGCTTCCGTAGTCACCACCCGTTCTTTATGGATCAAATCGCGGCAGAGATTATTGATAATCAGGCGCTCATGTGCTGGGGATCCTCCCAGGCGAGGGCCTTTCGTTGGTCTAGGCATTGTTTCTCCTCAAAAGTTTCTCAAATTCAGATCCGCATGTGCGCTATAGCTGCCCACACTCACATGCTCAGATCATCGCTGAACGTCATCGAATAGGCATCGTCAGCAGCAAAGCCAGCATTCGGGTTGAATCCGGCAGGTGAATCCTTCAAATGCAGATCGAGCTTCGCCAGCTCATCTTTCACATCTTCGATGCTCTTCGCGCCGAAAGTGCGAATATCGAGAAGGTCTGCCTCGGAGCGCTGCACGAGCTCACCAATCGTGTGAATCCCCTCGCGCTGCAGGCAGTTCTGCGAGCGTGCTGGAAGATTCAGGATCGTGATCGGCCGCTGCAGATCACTGCTCTGCTGCTCAGGCACCGGAGCTTCCTTCAGCTCCAGCCCTTCCACCTCTTCGTTGAGCTCAGTGGTGAGCCCGAAAAGCTCCACGAGGGTTTTGCCAGCTGAGGCAAAAGCATCACGCGGAAGCACAGAGGGCTTCGTTTCCACATCAACAATGAGCTTATCGAAGTCGGTGCGCTGCCCCACGCGAGTGGCCTCCACTTTGTAGCTCACCTTCACCACTGGTGAATAAATAGAATCCACCGGGATTCGGCCAATCTCAGCATCAGGATCTTTGTTTTGCGCAGCAGACACATATCCGCGGCCACGCTCCACAGTGAGATCAATTTCGAGCTTGCCTTTTTCGTTGAGATGAGCGAGCACCAACTCTGGGTTGTAGATTTCCACTCCAGAGGGAGGTGTGATATCTGCGGCTGTCACCACACCTGGGCCCTGCTTGCGCAGATACATCTGCACAGGCTCATCGTGTTCAGAGGTCACAACAAGCTCTTTCACGTTGAGAATAATCTCAGCCACATCTTCTTTCACGCCATCGATGGTGGAAAATTCGTGGAGCACGCCGTCAATATGCACTGATGTAACGGCAGCACCTGGGATCGAGCTCAACAGTGTGCGGCGGAGCGAATTGCCCAGCGTGTAGCCGAAGCCAGGCTCAAGCGGATTGAGCGTAAAGCGAGAACGGGTCTCGGAGACCTTCTCTTCTGTCAGCGTTGGACGCTGTTCAATGATCACTATTATTCCTTTCGCGAGCGCCCACTATATGACGCTCAAATTTTTCTCGCGCTAATGCGGCTTTGTGGCGAGTGTTAAAAAGGATCAAACACGGCGGCGCTTCGGAGGGCGCACCCCGTTGTGAGCCTGCGGCGTTACGTCGGAAATCGACGTCACTTCTAGGCCTGAAGCTGTGAGTGAGCGAATGGCGGTTTCGCGGCCAGAGCCGGGGCCTTTCACAAACACATCTACTTTCTTCATGCCGTGTTCCATCGCGCGGCGAGCAGCATTTTCAGCAGCAAGCTGAGCAGCATACGGGGTGCTCTTACGGGAGCCTTTAAAACCCACCATGCCGCTGGAAGCAGCTGCAATCACTTCGCCGTTGGTGTCGGTGATGGAAACAATCGTATTGTTAAACGTGCTCTTAATATGAGCTTGGCCCACTGTAACGTTCTTGCGCACAGTGCGGCGCGGCCGGCGCGCCTGAGTTTTTTGTGCCATAAGTATTTCTCCTGATGATTTTCTCGTTTCGCTAGCTGCAATCACATAGCCCTAGCAACCACGAAACTACGATTTAGCCTACTTAGCCTTCTTCTTACCGGCCACAGTGCGCTTCGGGCCCTTGCGGGTGCGAGCGTTTGTTTTAGTGCGCTGGCCGTGCACGGGAAGCCCGCGGCGGTGGCGCAGCCCTTGATAGCTGCCGATTTCGATCTTACGGCGAATATCTGCTTGCACTTCGCGGCGCAGATCGCCTTCCACTTTGTAGTTCTCGTCAATGTGAGCCTTGAGCTTCACGAGATCATCTTCAGTGAGGTCTTTCACGCGCGTATCCGGGTTTACCCCGGTAGCTGCAAGAGTTTCATTCGCACGCGTGCGACCAATGCCATAAATATAAGTGAGCGCGATCTCTACCCGCTTTTCACGAGGGAGATCAACGCCAGAAAGACGTGCCATTCCTTGTGGCTCCTATATTCTTTTCTGCCGAAAGTATCGGGCACCGCTATCTTTGGAACGCCGTTGCGCTAATTCTCCAAAGCCTCGGCTTTCGGCCCGAGGGTTGCTGCGCTCAAAGCTGCAGCTAGCTGTGCTTCTTACTCGCCGTACGGCGTCATGCTAAAAATCGCACTCTAAGAGAGCTACTTTCGCACATCGCTCCACACGGCTGGGATTGCCTCTCCTATGAGAAGCTCCCCATTCCAGGATTAGCCCTGGCGCTGCTTGTGCCGCGGATTAGCATCGCAGATCACCATCACACGCCCATGGCGGCGAATGATCTTGCAATGATCGCAGATCCGCTTCACGCTTGGCTTGACCTTCATTAATTTTCTCCTGCCACCTCTGCACATTGAATAATGAACTGAAGCTGGCTTCTCAAACGGCTACTTATAGCGATACACGATACGGCCTCTGTTGAGGTCGTACGGGGTGAGCTCCACCACCACACGATCTTCTGGAAGAATCTTGATGTAGTGCTGGCGCATTTTCCCGGAGATGTGTGCGAGCACCATGTGCTCGTTTTCCAGCTTCACACGGAACATCGCATTGGGCAGAGCCTCAGTGACTCTCCCCTCAACTTCGATTACGCCTTCTTTTTTCGCCATTAGTCTCCGCTAACTGTTTTACTTCTTGCTATGGAGCCCATTCCTAATCAGCTGCACGCAGCAAATACGCAACAGCTCATCGGGCACAGAACACCAATGAACAAGTCTACGCGTTTGCACCACTGAGAGAAAACCCCGTTTTCGGTGCAATGAATCACGTTGCTGGCGCTGCCGCATGTGCTACCGAAGATGAGCAGCACCAAATGAAGATTCGAAGAATCGTCCCCTCACTGAGAATCGGGCAGCGCACATCGGGAATCGTTACCACAGGTGGGTAGCGCATCACCAGGAATTGGGCAGCTCTCCAGGGATTGGGCAAGCCCATATTGGGAATAATCACGCCCAGATCAGCGCTTCAGCGTTTAAACAATACAGAGATTTTATAGATAGAAAAGGAAAGAACATATGGCAACGATCGGAGTTGTGGGCGCCACTGGCATGATTGGATCAGAATTGGCACGCGAGGCTGTGCGCCGTGGGCACAACGTAATTGGGCTTTCGCGCCATGGAGCTCCCACAGAACCCATTGCCGGGGTTGAATATCGCACCGGCGATTTTGCAGATACTGATGCCGTGATGGAGCTGGCCAAGAGTGTAGACACTCTGATGATTGCCACCGCTAGCGGCCGTGCCACCGGTGATTGGGCTCCCGTGCTCGCCGGCCACGAAGCGCTCATCAAGCGCCAACCTACCACTCACATCTTCGTGGTAGGTGGAGCTGGCGGATTACGTGATGACGCCGGAGTGCGCCTGATT
The DNA here is from genome assembly GCA_022768785.1 of Arcanobacterium sp. Taxonomy (GTDB): domain Bacteria; phylum Actinomycetota; class Actinomycetes; order Actinomycetales; family Actinomycetaceae; genus Arcanobacterium_A. The sequence continues at coordinate 4,221 of JALELI010000103.1, forward strand.
GATAACGGTTCTATCCCAGAGGGATACGCCGAACCGCGGGTGTTCGCCCAAGTGCTTGAGATGTATCTACACTCCGATCCCGAGCTCAATTGGGTGATGCAAGTGCCAGCTCTCCAGATCGAGCCTGGCGAAGCCAGCGCGCACTACGCTCTCGGAGGAGACCACGCAGCAGGCACACACGTAACCACCGGCACCTTTGCCCGTGCTGCTCTCGACGAAGTGGAGCGCCCTGCGCATCACCGCGAACGCTATAACGTAGCGAACGCTGAGTGAGCTAGTGTTGTGGGGGGGGGGGGGGGGGGGGGGGGGGGGGGGCC
>JALELI010000115.1 GCA_022768785.1 Arcanobacterium sp.
CTCTCGCGCAGCTCATGTTCTCTCACGCAGCTCATGCCGCTGTGGTTCCATCAGCATCAACCACGCCAGCGGTGCCAGCACTTTCACCACCCTGTATCTGACGTTTCTTATTGCGCCGCACGCGTTTCACGATCCACCAAATACACACCACCGCCACAGCCGCGATAAATATTTTCGAGAACAGTGAGCCGTATTGCTCCACGATGTACCAGTTCTCTCCGAGTGCATAGCCCGCACTCACGAGAATCACATTCCAGATCAACGAGCCAGCGGTCGTATAGAGCACAAACTGCCACAAATGCATTTTCACCACACCAGCGGGGAGCGAAATAAGGCAGCGAAACACTGGGAGCATACGGCCAAAAAATACTGTGGACTTCGAATGCTTATCAAAGAATGCTTCTGTTTTATCGATATCTTCCATATCTAACAGCGGCACCTTTGCCATCCAATGGCGCGTGCGCTCTCTGCCAAATTTATAGGCCAACCCATAGAGCACCAGTGAACCGCACACCGCGCCAATCGTGGCAGTGACGATCGCAGCAATCACACCGAACCCCTGCCCACGGCTCGCCGTAAATCCCGCAAGCGGCAGTACCACTTCACTGGGAACAAAAGGGAGGATATTCTCAAGTGTGGTTAAAAATAGCACCGCACCAAGACCGAGCGTATCCATAATCTCCACCACCCAGTTAGTGAACTGAATGATTAGGCTACTTGTTACGGCCGCCGCTCCAGAGCTCGCCTCAGAACTTCCGGTCATGAGAACCGGCACAAACGCTGCAAACATAGCTCTATTGAACCCGATAAACCTGAATATTTGCTGGCGAGTATGCACACTAAACTGAAATGCCACCAGTTTCACACACTCAAAGAGCCCTACGCCGTCAACTGGCCAAAAAATCCACGAGCCGCTCTGCCACTCCGGTATAGCTCGCCGGAGTGAGCTGCAGTAAACGCTCCTCTAATTCAGCCGGCATATTCAATTCGCGAATGAAATCATGCATTTGCTCAGCTGAAACGCTGTGCCCTCGCGTGAGTTCTTTAAGGCGCTCGTAAGGGTTGCCCATTCCCTGCGCTCCGGCGATGGCCGCAGCCCGCATGGCCTGCTGAATTGGCTCACCTAACACTTCCCATGCGGCATCTAGATCTTCACCCAACCGCTGGGCATTCACATCAAGCCCTGCCACCCCGCGGCGCAAATTGCTGATAGCGAGTAATGAATGGCCGAAAGCCACACCGATATTGCGCTGGGTGGTGGAATCTGTGAGATCGCGTTGCAAACGAGACGTGACGAGTGTGGCCGACAATGAATCGAGCAAGGCACACGAAATCTCCATATTGGCCTCGGCATTTTCAAAGCGAATGGGATTCACTTTGTGCGGCATCGTGGAACTACCCGTGCTTCCTTGAGCCGCCAAGTTTTGGTGAAAATAGCCTTTAGAGATATAAGCCCAAAAGTCAGTGGCTAGATTATGAGCAATGCGGTTAAAGTGTGCCACTGAGCTGAAGAGCTCAGCGTCCCAATCGTGCGATTCGATCTGCGTGGTGAGCGGATTCCACACCAAACCCAAGCTCTGCACAAAATCGCGCGAGAGCCCAATCCAATCTACGCTGGGCACAGCCACTGAATGCGCACCATAGGTGCCGGTGGCTCCGTTGATTTTGCCGAGATACTCTTGCTTTTCCACGTGTTTCAGCTGCCGGCTCAACCGCCAAGCAAACACTGCCACCTCTTTGCCGAGTGTGGTGGGAGTGGCATGTTGGCCATGAGTGTGCGAGAGCATCGGCTGCGCAGCATTCGCCCGCGCAAGCTCTGAAAGCTGCTCCACAAATGCGCGAGCCGCGGGCAGCCACACATTATTTACACCGTCGCGGATCACCACCGCATACGCGAGGTTGTTGATATCTTCACTCGTACAGAAAATATGCACGATCTCATGTAGCTGGGTGAGCGCTGTGCCCTCACCGAGCGGTTCGCCTGCAACAATCGCCTTCGGGGCCGCATCGAGCCGGCGCTTGAGGTAGTATTCCACGGCTTTCACATCGTGCTTAGTCTCAGCCTCAATCGCAGCGAGCTCGGCAATGTCTGCTGGCCCAAAATTTTCCGGAAGTGCCCGTAAATACCGCTTCTCGCGGTCACTTAATTCTGGGGCTCCCGCCAGCACATGCCGTTCCAGCAAAAAAATCAGCCATTCCACTTCTATTTTCACACGCGCACGGTTGAGTGCAGCTTCTGAAAAATAATCCACGAGTGGAGCTACTTCTGGGCGATAGCGGCCATCGAGTGGGCCAAGAGCAATAGCGGGTTGAGCATCAGCGAGTTTCTGCATGATGCTATTCTTTCATGGCACTCTCCCTGCTGGCTTAATGTTCATTTTTTGAACACTGCCGTCTCACTTTTTGTGCACGCCTATTCCACATACACACAGCTGCAACACATGGCCAGCTCCGGCTTCTGATACTGATGCACGCCTATTCCACATGCACACAGCTGCAACAGCACCAATCACAACCTGCACTCCACAGCACCACCATGCATTTTCTCACTCGCATGGCATATGATCTGAACGATGAACGACGCCACCCCTCTCGCACTCTCTTGCGAATATTTCCGCGCTGAGATTTGCCATTCTTGCGAATGGCTCAGCACCCCTTACTCCGATCAACTCACCGCCAAAACTCAGCGCGCTCACGAGCTACTCGAACCCTTTGCCGCTCCTGCTGGAATCGAATGGAGCGAGCCCTTTGAATCACTGCCCGAAAGCTTCCGCAACAAAGTGAAGCTCGTCGTCACCGGCTCGTTGCAGCACCCAAAGCTCGGGATTCTCACCGACCCGCGCACGGGCACCGGAGCCGACTTGCGCGAGTGCCCACTTCCCACACTCGGAATTCGCGAAGCAATCGCTCCAATCGCGGATTTTATCCACTTTGCAAAATTGCAGCCGTACAATATGCGCACCGATCAGGGCGTACTGAAATACGTGATTATTATGGAATCGCCTCTCGGTGAATTGATGGTGCGGTTTGTAGTGCGCCGGCGGGGCGCACAAGGCTCTATTTTCAGGCATTACGCCGATCTCCAAGAGGCGCTCCCAATGCTGCGAGTGTGCTCTATCAACGTACAACCCGAGCACACAGCTGTGATCGAAGGCGCTGAAGAAATCCTGGTGAGTGAGGATTCTGTGCTTCCAATGCCCCTCGAACTCAGCAGCCCGAGCAGCGGCCAGTGCCGCAGCACCACCAGTTCTTTTCTTGACGCCGAGCCCACATTTCTTGGCGTCGAGCCCACAGGTGACGCCGAATCCTTGGTGAGCATCGAGGGAGTGGCTAGCACTCCATGCCCTGTTGCACCTACCAGTGCTAGCTCTGCCGGCACGAATGACGACGTTGAGCTTTTAGCAACGAATGGCTCTGTTCCTCATAGGCTGAGTGCCGCTCAGAAGCCTGCTGCTCCTCACCCAATTTGGCCACGGGAATTGGAACTGGGCGTCACCCCCGGAGCATTTTTCCAAACCAACACTGCCGCGGCCGAAGTGCTCTATTCGAGAGCTCGCGAATGGCTCACCAGATCTGCTAGTTCAAACATGACTGCTCGATCAACTGGTTCAAAGATGGCGCCTAATAATGCGGCAGCAGAAACCGCAGGAGCAACAAAATATTTCAACTCAGCGGTAGATTCCAACCACGCCAGCCCAGCAGAAGGCGCGAGCTCTCACACACCTTATGAAGCTTGGGATCTCTACTGCGGCGTAGGAGGTTTCGGATTAGCCTTAGCCGCCACTGGCAGCTGGCGCGTGACTGGCGTGGAAACATCAGCTGCTGCTGTGCAGGCCGCGCAATGGGCGGCAGATCATATCACGCCCGGCAGCGTGGCACAATTTGTGGCAGCAGACGCTCTCACCTGGGCCCGCGAGCAGCAAACGGCCGGCGCCCCAACCCCCGATGCTGTGATCGTGAATCCACCGCGGCGCGGAATCGGAGCGGAGCTTGCGGGCTGGCTCGAAGAATCCGGCGTGCACTACGTGTTGTATTCTTCGTGCAATATCGATTCGCTTGCCCGCGATCTCACCAATATGCCCAGCTATAGCATCTCCCGCGGACAAGCGATAGATATGTTTCCCCACACTCAGCACTTTGAGTGCATAGTGCTGCTCGAACGGCGTTGATCTTACCGTCTAGCGCTTTAGCCCTACGCCCCCCCCTGTTCAAGAGGGGCATGTTCAAGAGGCGCACTAAGCTGCGAGATTAAATATCGGAGAGGTTCGACACCTGTAATTAATACTTATAGGGCTGAGTTCTTATAGGGCTGAGTTCCTGCGGCTCTTATAGGTTGGACCCGCGGAATATGGTATTTCGATATTATTATTTGCAATATCACTTGAATCTCCAGCAGAAAATCTCACTGGCCAGATCCTTGCTAACTAGCAGCTTTCCCACTGCGTATAGCTGATATAGCACAGAAGCATATAACCGCATAAAGATATAAAAAGACGAAAACACCAGATAAAAGAGCGAGGGGAAAACTATGGGGGCCAAAGATACTCAGAGATTCAGATACGCCACAGAAAAAGACGCCGAGCTTATTCTCTTTTTCATTCGAGAACTCGCCGCTTATGAGCATCTACTTCAAGAAGTGGTGGCAACGGAAGCCACACTTCGAGAATGGCTCTTTGAAAAGCAAAAGGCGGAGGTGATATTCGCTCTCGAAAATGGCAAAGAAGTTGGCTTTGCGCTGTTCTTTCACAATTTTTCAACCTTTTTAGGGCGCGCTGGAATCTATTTGGAAGATCTATATGTGTTGCCAGAATATCGCGGAAGGGGTTACGGGAAAGCACTCATGAGAGAACTCGCACAGATCGCTGTGGGGCGCGGCTGCGGCCGATTCGAGTGGTGGTGCCTCGATTGGAACCAACCTAGCATCGATTTTTATAAATCTTTAGGGGCTGTACCGATGGAAGATTGGACTGTTTTCCGCATTACAGGCGATGCTCTCACAGAGCTTGCTCGCTAGTGCCTAGTGATGGCTTATTTGCCCAGCAAGTGATGGCTTATTTGCCCAGCAGCTGCCTGTGGTAGCTGCCTGTAGTTCCCTTTCCCCGCTGCGCTTTCGCCTATTTCCGCTATTTTGTTGGGCTCTCTGTGAGCTCCTTATGGTAGATGTACGCATGAGCATGACGCCCGTCGTCTTCTTCACGCACCAGTTCATAGCCATACTTTTCGTAGAGCCCGCGATGCTGAGTGAGAATATGCACTTCACGCTCTCCCGCAGCCGCAATCTCGCCTTCCAAGAATTGAACGATCTCACGGGAGAGCTGCCTCCCCCGATATTCAGGCCACACATACACAAACGCAATCCAGCGCTGCCACTCAGGCACCGGGTGATAATCCTGCTCTACGATCGCACCAAATCCCGCTAATGGCCCGTCTTCACGATCAGCGTCGTCACCATCGGCGTTCCTATGATCAGCACCTCCGCGATTGATACGCTCGCAATCAGCACCCTTGCGATCAGCACCCTCAGAATTGGTGTCTCGTACAAAATAGAGCCGCGCACTCTTCCCATGCTGTTGGTGAAACATGCCACCTGTGATCTCTTTATAAAGAAACTTCCCAGCTCCCCACTCAATCGTAGGCAGCGCCTCAAGCAATTTCTCCTGCCCTGGATCACCCGTATAAAGTTCAAATTTCACCATTGAGCTGCACTCCTCTCACGCTGCATTGCACACATTGCGTTTCGCGCACTCAACACGCACCGCCCACTCAGCTCCGCTGAGCGCATGTGCTTCTTCCTCATTGTGCCAGAGGGCTATGGCATCAGGCAGCGCACAGGAAAATATCACAAGCTTCTGCAAGCCCGATAGTGGCGATTTTCCAGCGCAGAAAACGCTGGAAAAGCGCCACTAC
>JALELI010000127.1 GCA_022768785.1 Arcanobacterium sp.
CCACTCCCGGATCAGTGACTACGGGGAGCCCTTCTTTCCACCCCAGTTCATGCACCAATGCAGCTAACGCCGGATCTCGCATCTCAGAATCAATAGTGGGGAATCTCAGCAAACAACCTGCAACAGCGAGTGCTGTGTGCAACGGATTGAGACAAGTTGTCACTTTCATATTTTCAAAGTCGTCGCATACCTGGCGGCTCGTCACCACTACTCCGTAAGATTCAAAAGGAGGACGTGGGGCGTTTGCAAAAGCATCCTCAATCAGGAGGTACTCCGTGGGCTCTGCGTTCACAAACCCAGCCAACGGCACGCCGTTAATTTCGGTGAGCTCCATATTCTTTACCCCGAGGTTCCGAAGCTCTTCACTCACTGCCGAGCTCGGCCGAGGCGTGATCTTATCAATCACCGAGATGGGGAATCCCACTGCCGTCCGATCCTCAAGCCAACGCACGAACTCAGCGGGGGCAGCTCCACGATCCACCCAACCACGCGCGATAGTGAGCACCGAATCTCGCAACTTATCACCGTTATGAGAGAAATTGTCTCCAGAGAGAAAGTTAATGGGAAAAGCACCGGATTCAAAGCGCTTAAGCAAGAAACTTGCCACTAACGCCATCACATGCGGAAGGTATGAATGGGGATCACCAGCGATAGCAGCCTGAGCAGCTTCAGATAAAGCGCCGGAAGAGTCTGTGAGCGAGTAACCCTTTTCCGTGATCGTTAGCGACACAAACGATGCTTGCGGCTGCGCCGCTATCTCCATCAGGCGCCCAAAATCCTCTTCGTTCATCGGTGTGAGCAAGCTGTTGATTCCCGCGATCACACTCATATCTCGAGTGCCATCAGGATTGAGAATCACACCTAAACTCAGCAAATCATGCTCAGCAAGCTGCCGTTTTTCTTTCTTACCATCACGAGCAGCCACGGCTGTAATCGACCACGGCTCTCCATCTTCTACCATCGCAGCGGCCATTCGGGCCAGATACACCCGAAAGATATTACCCGGGCCAATGTGAATCCACTGCGGAGCTTTTGAGCCCGCAGCTTGCATCTGTGCCACATCAAAATTTGGAAGCCGAATTCCAGCGGCTTCAAAAGCCTCATTATCAGCGATTCCCGCGATTGAAAGTTCCATAGTTTATTTTCCCCATCGAAAATAGCAGCTATTTGTTGCCTAGATTGCCAAGCCAGCCATTGCCCGCATACTGTGCGGTTTCATGGACGACCCGACCTCCAGATGTTTCGCTATGCTAAACAGTTATTTACCATCGCCAACCATTCTGCATGAAAAACTACAGCTCGTGGTGATTTTCCATGAAATATGATGTAGATCACTATCTTAACGCTTATTGCCGCTATACGCTACACCCAACACGCCACACTCAACACGCCACGCGAGATGTTTCGCCATATTAAACGCCCTACAATAACGCCATGAGTACTGCAAAACCTATGTCGAGCGTCGATCGCGCTCTCACAATAGTTGAATACCTAGCCACCTCCCCGAGTTCCGGAGTGGCACTTTCCCAAATTGCTGGCGACCTCAACATCAACAAAGCCACAGCACACAACACACTATCCACACTGCGCGCCCGCCACTGGGTGGAACAAGATGCGGCAAATTCATACTACCGGCTCGGAGAAGGCATTCGCCCCATCGCCAACTACCGCACTTCCAACCAACGCATTATCGATATGCTCCACCCGGCTCTCACTGCAATTTCACAGCAGTTCAACGAGCTCGTACACCTCGGCACGCTCGTGGGCAAAGAAGTGATTTACCTCGATAAAATTGAACCGGATCGCCCCATTCGCGTGGTATCTAGGATCGGGAAAACAGCGAGCGCCGTGCGCACCGGGCTAGGGCGCGCCATCATCGCCGCACAGCCCAATCGCCTCGAAGCTCTCAAGTGGTTTATGACAGAGCCCAAGCTCCTCGAACTCTCCGCGAAAACCACACAAGAGATCTCCGAATCTGTGCATGCGAATTTCGCCCGATTTGATTCCCTTGGCTGGACTCAAGAAGTGGAAGAAAACGAGCCCGGCATTGCCTGCGTAGCAGTTCCCATCACCATTGACGGCCGTACCAACGTGGCAATTTCTATCACTACCCCCATTGAACGCTCTCCCGAATCTCGCCGTCCGCTCTACGCACACGGAATTGCCGCCGAAATCGCACAGCTTCCTCCAATGCTACGAGTATCCACGCCTCCACAGCTCTCCACAGCTCCCACCCCAGAGGCGTAATTCCACCATGCCATACCACTGGCCTTCACTCCTATGCCACCCAGCCATAGAGGCGCCACAGGGGAGGGGCACAATACTCACCTCTCGCTAAACTGCCAATCCAGCGCACACCTCCTGTATAGTGACTTCTGCCACATAATCAAACTTTCTACCCCCAACACACCCCTAAATGCGTTAAGTTTTCGTTAGCACAAACGTGCGTTTTGTATAGCGAAACAAAGTGTGCGGCTACGTGGTGTCTTAACAACGGAGTATCACCGACGCCGTCCACCACATGCACTTGTATCTCACATATTCACCGCCTTGCTGGCAAAGCGAGATACCACAATATAAGGAGACATCATGCCAATCGTTTGGCTGCTCGTGGGCATTGCCTTGATGTTAGTGTTGAACATCGTCTTTAAACTCAATTCGATGCTCTCGCTGCTACTCGCTGCCGTGGCAGTGGCGCTGCTCAATGGAATGGGGCCCGCTAAAGCCCTCTCATCAATCACTGCAGGGTTCGGAGGGACACTCGGGAATCTCGCCATCATCGTGATCTTTGGCGCAGTGATCGGAAAACTCATGGTTGATTCGGGGGCATCACACGTGCTCGCCTCAACCTTAATCGAAAAATTCGGGATTAAATTTATTCGCATTGCCGTGATCGTGATCGGCCTTATTTTTGGCCTCGCAATGTTCTACGAAGTGGCATTCCTCATGGTGGCACCGCTCGTGATCGCCATCGCTATCGAAGCTGGAATCCCCTGGCTTAGCCTCATTATTCCGGCAGTGTGCGCCACCACTGTTGCCCACTCAATCTTCCCGCCACAACCCGGCCCAGTTGCTCTCGTGGAAGCCTATGGAGCAGATATGGGCATGGTGTACGTGCTCGGAATCCCGATGGCAATCATCTGGGTGATTGTAGGAGGGCTGCTCGTTCCCCGTTTCATTGGAAAGCTAGATCGGCCAGTGCCATCTTTCATGAAAAAAGATGAGGGGCTCGCTTCAACAGCTGCCACCAATCCCCCACGATTCGCCACGGCGATCTTGGTGCCTCTGTCACCAGCACTTATTATGATCACCGTTACCATTTTGAATGCCACTGTGCTCACAAAAGGAACTCCAGTCTACGAGTGGGTGAACTTCTTCGGATCCTCCATCGTTGCGATGTCTATCGCTTTGCTACTGGCAATGATCTTCTTTGGCTTCCGGCGCCAACACGACATGAGTTGGGTGATGTCTGCTTTTGACGGCGCTGTGAAAACTATCGCTGGCGTCATTCTCATCATCGGTGGTGGCGGCGCCTTTAAGCAGGTGGTTATCGACACCGGAGTGGGCGACTACATCGCCGGCGCAATGAGCGGTTCAGGGGTGTCTCCATACATCATGGCATGGGCGATCACTGTACTTATTCGCTTGGCCACGGGCCAAGGCACAGTGTCAGCTATCACGGCAGCTGGCATTATTGGTTCTGCTGTGGTTGATCCAGTCACCGGAACCATGATGGCCGGGGTGGACCCCACGCTGCTCGTATTGGCCACGGCAGCAGGATCTAACTTCACTACACACGTGAACGACGCCTCTTTCTGGCTTTTCAAAGAGTACTTTGATCTCTCTATTAAAGACACGTTCAAAACCTGGGGGCTACTCTTGGGCACTGGCTCAATCGCCTCCCTCGCATATGTGATGGTGATGAGCCTCTTCATCGGCTAATTACTCCAGGGTGCGCCAGAATATTCTGGCGCACCCTTCTCATAGACACTCTTTTCTTCCTCTTTTTTCTCTCACCAATTTCACTGGCTTCGCCAATTTCGCCGGATTAACCAGTTTTGCTTACGTCACCTACTTCACCAGTTTTACTAGCTTCACCTTTCAAAATTTCCATCTTTAGGAGGCTCTTATGGCACCTGCCATTCCTTTTTCCGATGATCCTATTCCCGGCGTCTCTCTCATACGAGTTGGCGATCTCGAAGCGCTCGATATCGCCGTTCCAGCAGCCACCGCTCGTATCTTTTTCCAAGGGGCGCACATCGCATCTTGGGCACCAGCTGGCGAAGATCCAGTGATCTTTCTCAGCTCTCGCACGCATCTTTCTCCCGGTGTTCCAATCCGCGGCGGTATTCCCCTCATCGCACCGTGGTTTGGGCCAAGTGACGCCGGGCTCCACGGGTGGATTCGCACCCAGCAATGGCAACTTATAGCTGTACGCCAGAGCGCAGACGGTGCCGTGCACACAGAATGGCGCCTACCAGCACATACCGTTGCTCACACACCTGCCGCTGCGCTCGAGTTCACACTCAGTGCGAGCTTTGGAAAACAGCTCACCATGCAGCTGACAGCGCGCAACACAGCTGATACTCCAGTGGATACTGAGCTCGCACTCCACGCCTACTGGAACGTGGCTGCTGAGGCAATCCGGCTAGAAGGAGTAGAAAGCGGCGGTATTGATAGGCTTGCCAACGATACTCCACTGCCAGCCGGAGCCTTCGAGCCCCTCTCAGGCCAAACGGTGGATCGTTTCTATCCTTTCTCCGCTCCGATTCGAATTCACGATACCGCACGCCATCGCATAATCGAGGTAGCTTCCCCAGAAGCTGAGCAGAGCGTGGTCTGGAATCCCGGTATTCACGGTGCTGCCGCAAATGCCGATATGGATGACGCCGACTGGGCACGTTTCGTCTGTGTGGAGGCCACTCGGGTGCGCGCTCACGCGTGCCATCTCGCAGCAGGAGAGGCAGCGAGCCTTTCGCTCACCGCCTCATGCAGCGCCGAATGAGGCCACCTATAGGAAGTGGGGCACAGGAGAGCCGCTCTCCTGTGCCCACTTCCTATTATTTCTATCGGTGCTCTTTATCCTGGGGTTAATAACCAGATTTAGTTTCTTATGTTTGGGGTTTCCGGCGTGTTGGTGCGGGAAAGTGGCTGTTTGAATTTGGTTTAGGCTTCGGTGACGGGGTTGCTCGACTTTTGTGCTTTCGTGCACAGCATGAGAGAGCATAGCCCTCAAGCGAAGAAATACCCGGCGTACGGCATGACGATGAAGATGACCTAGGAAAAGTGCCAGCCTGCCCTTGCCCCGAAATTTGTGTGTGGGCTTGTTGAGGCGAAGCCGATGGAAGCCTCAACATAATCACAACGCAACCTATCAGCAGCCACGCTGCCTGCCGCGTTAGGGCCACCTGACGAGCCATTGGTGAAAACAGCTATCCAGTGAGGGTGAGAGGTTTGGACAAACGCTGCTAGGTGGTTATCCAGTGGTTCCATAGCAGTAAGTACTTGTTCGAGGCTGCCTTTGAAAAAGTCCCTCTCTGGCCAGGGTCTTGGCCCGAACACGTTGTGGGTCGCTGACATCACCTATGTTCGTACCTTGTCTGGGTTCATTTACACGGCCTTCGTCACTGACGTCTTCAGCAGGAAAATCATGGGCTGATCCACGAGAACGACCAGACTACTGAGGCTCTCCCGCTTGAAGCGCTCGATCAAGCGATCATGAGCGCCAAGCAGGATCTGGCCGGTTTTGTTCACTACGCTGATCATGAATCCCCGTACACATCCATTGTCTACAGTGAGCATTGCCTGCAGTGAGCGACTGGTCGACTACGGTATCAAATCCTCAACAGGTTCAGTCGACGATTCCTACGACAATGCTTTAGCCGAAACCATCAACGGGCTATACCAGACTGAGTTGATCTACTCCGTTGATCTACTCCCAGACTTAGAGGCCATACACTGAGGTCGAATGAGCAACCTTGAACTTGGATCCACTGGTGGAACCACGAACGTCTCCACGAGTCACGAGTCCCTGCGAGCGACCCACACGAGCCCGCCGAAATCGACCACGCCATCGGCCAGCAGGCCCTACGGGAAAACGGCCCTACACATCGAAAAAAGGCACCACCAGAAACCACTAACCAACCCCGACACGCCGCCATGAGCAACTATTTTTGGCCATTAACCCTTATCCTGCTAGTGCGTTTCTCTCCTGGATTCTGAACTGCCCAAAAACTCATGCTTACACAACGTGGCGGTGTGCCAACATTTCATTATGTTGGCACACCCCCACCCTTGAGTTTTTGAT